>NZ_JBWKKF010000008.1:0-425349 GCF_056431745.1 Amycolatopsis sp. NPDC045836
CGGTCCTGCTCACCGGCGGCAACCGCAACGACGTCATCGGCCTGGAGCCGCTGCTGGACGCGGTGCCCAACGTGCGCGGCCGAGGTGGGCGTCCGCGTCGACGCCCGAAGACCCTGTACGCCGATCGCGGCTACGACCACGACAAGTACCGTCGACGCCTGCACGCCAGGGGCATCGCCTCTCGGATCGCGCGCCGCGGTGAACTTCACGGCTCCGGCCTGGGCACCGTCCGCTGGGTCGTGGAGCGCACGATCGCCTGGTACCACGGCATGAAACGCCTGCGCATCCGCTGGGAGCGCCGCGACGACATCCACGAAGCCTTCCTCGGCTTGGCCACCTGCATCATCTGCTGGCGACACGTCGCACGAATTTGTTAGGAACTCTTAGCTCCACAGTTTCCAAGATCGTCCGACTTGCCTTTGTGTGCAGGTCAGGCGATTTTTTTTGTCGCAGTGAAGCTTCGTTCTTGGCGCGGCGTCCTTCAGTTATCCCACTGTGTCGCCCAATCGGGTAAACATCCGTGATGTCTTACGGAGTCCCTGCTGTGAGGCTGACGGTCAGCTAACTCGAACTCGGGAGGCCGTGCGGCGCTGGGGCGTGTGAAAGCCTTCCGCCTGGCCGTTGATGTGGACAAGTGTCGACCGCTGTCGTCCTGTCCGAGCCTCTCGGGCTTCCCGCGGCTCGCAAGTGCCCTCGGCGGGCGTGCCAAAGGATGGGAACAGGGCTGGCCGGCGACTTCACGCGGCAGCTTGGTCGTGGAGTCATCATTCGACCTGTCTGCGCCCGAGTAGCGGCCTGGGTGACGGGCCGTTGGGACCCGTCACCCAGGCCGGGCGTTCCGTCTCCGAGTCGAGTGGCCGTAGCACTTCCTCAATCGGACCTGGAGTTGCTCCCGGTGTTGCGGGTGCTCACCGGCGGAGTCAGGAGGTGGGTGAGCGGCGTGCGGTGATGAGGGGGCGGACGGCTTCGCTGGCGTGGAGGATGCGGTCCAGGTCCTGGTCGGTGAGGTCGCAGTGAAGGGAGAGCCGTAGCGCGGTGCGGTTGCGCGGGGTGGCGGGGGGACAGAAGACGGAGCCGAACACGTCGTGGTCTTCCATGGCGTCGCGTACGCGGATGACGGTTTCGTCCGGGCCGGTGGGCAGCGACATGATGTGGGCGCCCGAACCTCGAAGGTCGTACCCGAGGCCGGTGAGACCTTCTCGCAGGACGGTGGCGACTTCGCGCAGGCGGGTACGGCGCCATTCGTCGTGGCGGACGACATCCAGGGTGGCGGCGATCTGCACCAGGTCGGAGGGCACCAGGGTGGAGGCGAACACGGCCGGGTAGGAGGTCATCTTGAAGTACTCGACGAAGTCCTCGTCCGGGCAGGTGATGTAACCGGCCCGTTTGGCGAACGCCTTCGACAGGCTCGTCGTGCGGAAGTGCACCCGCGCCGTCAGCCCCGCCTGCGCGACCATGCCCGCACCCCCGGGTCCGTGGGTGCCCAGCGAGTGCGCCTCGTCGACGACCAGGACGCAGCCGGTCTCCTCGGCGACATCGCACAGTGCGGCCAGTGGCGCGAGGCTGCCACACACGCTGTACATCGAGTCGACCGCGATCACTCCGGGCCCGTGCTCCTCGATGCGCCGCAGCAGGTGAGCGGTGTCGTTGTGCCGGAAGGGCCGTGCCGTGGCGCCGGCCGCTTTGGCCCCCGCCCACAGCGACATGTGGGCCAGCATGTCCACGTACACCGGCACCTCAGGTCCGGCCAGGGTCTGCAACAGCCCCACGTTGGCGTCGTACCCGGACTGGGTGAACACGCCCGCCTCCGAGCCGAGGTAGCGGGCGAACTCCCGCTCCAGCACGGTCTGCGGGTGCTCCTCGTGCAGCAGCACCGCCGAGGCCAGCCTCGCTCCCCGCATCGCGTCGAGAGACTCCACCACGGCGTCCACGATGCGTTTGTCGCCGGCCAGACGCAGGTAATCGTTGCTGTCGACCACCGTGGAGCCCGGACTGGGCAGGCGCCGGCCCCGCAGGATGTGACGGCCATGCCACCGGCCCCGGATCCCCGCCGCGTGAAAAGCCTCCACGCGATCCTGGACGAACGAAGGGAGCAGGGAGCCGGCGGCAGAAGAATCGGTCATGTCGTGCAATGTAGGGCCCGCAGCTCAGCGCCACGGCCTTGCTGCACAGGCACGTTCGGGTGATCCGCAGCGGCTGTGTGCGGGCGCGGCACACGCTTTTCAGCAAGGTGCCTGGTCCTGAACCGCCGTGGTGTTCCCTGACAACCGCATCCAGCCGCCCGGCCGGTCACCTTGCGGTTCGGGCAGCTGAAGAGGTGTCCGTGGTTCCGGCGCCGACCGCTACCAACCGGCTGACGTGGCAGGTTCGGCGGCTCCAGCCGATCACCTGCCCACGCCAGCGCTTGGCCTGGAAGCAGCCATTTCGGGCCGGTTTCGTCTCCCGGGCAGGCACGCCTGCGCAGGAGCTGCCGCAGCGGTGCCGTCGCCTGGCCGGACCAACTGTTGCAGCAGGAGCGCCATGCTCGTGTTCGCGCTTTGCTGCTGCCGGTCCTGCTCGTGCTCATCCAGTTCGGACTGGATGACCATGAAGGACTACCGCGAGGAGACCCACGGCGAGATCTGCCAGGACTACGGGGCCGGACATCGCGCACGGGAAGATCAGCGGTGGTGGTGCGTGAAGTCCGCCAGCGCCCGCTACGAGCAGCCGCAGACGCCTGGCGGCCGATCAGCGCACGGGCTGGGTGATACAGCTCCTGAGGGCTTCCGCAGAGGCCAGAATGTCCGTCTGGGGCACGGATGCCACGCACTGCGTCGTGGTGGCGATCTCTTCCGCGGTGGAGCTGGGAACACCGGCGCACACGGCCTGGATTTCCAGGTGCGCCAGCGATCCGCCCACCTGCTGTGCGCATCGGGCGAGCTGGTCGACCAAGCTCTGTTCCTCGGCTTGAGCGGCGACCGGTGCGGCGGCACCCAACACAGCGGCCAACATGACCGCACCAATAGCCGTTCGACGCATCATCAATCGCCTAACTCTCTTCGCGAACCGGTGGATGGTCACAGGCTGCCACATCCCGATTCCGAGGAGTGGTGGGAGGCCACCCGTCGACGCCGCCCCACTGATCGAGGCGACGTCCCGGATCCTGGTCGGCGAGCGCCACGAATGCGGCTTTACTCCCTCGGGGCGAAGAATTCCAAAGCGATGCCATCGGGCTCCGTGGCGTTGAGGTGGTGTCCCCATTGGTCTTCCACGATTCCGGAGTTCGGCACGGCCAGCTGGTCCAGCCCGGGAAAGCCAGGCTTTCCCGGCTTTTCACGTGAATGCCGAGATGGTCGAGCCCGACACGGGAAGGCCGGAACCGATCGGCCGGTGAACAAGGTGGGTGCTCAGCCGCCGGCCACGAAGCGCCCCGTCCGGAGCGAAGGCGCTTCCGCGGTCGGCGATAGTTCGGCCACCCAGGTCTGCCGATTGCGGCACGGGGGCGCTGGTGTGACGTCGTCGGGCCGGTCTACCCGCCATGGCCACCTGGTGGGCTGGCGCCGGGTCTCGGACGATCGCGATCGGCTGAACCGGCCGATCGAGGCGACCAAGTTGACGAAGAGGTTGAACAACACGGCGAGCAGGCCGACGACGCTGACCAGGCAACGCGGCGATGCCGCCAGCCCGCGGTGGAACGGGCGTGGAGGTAGGCGGCGGCAAGGTGCAGCGCGCTGGCGTACCGGGGACGAGGAACACACCGCTGGCCATGATCGCGGCGGCGACGTGGACGACGATCCAATACGGCTGCAGCGGGACGACTTCGGCGTAGAGCAGCTTGCCCGCGACGAACAGCAGAAGCACGGTGGCCAGTAGCACGAAGACCGCGGTGCGGCGGACGTGGTGTTCGGCCACGACGTAGAGCCAAGCGATGCTCGTGATGAAGCCGGCAGCGGAGACGTATCCGAGCATGTTGCCCCACGGCACCCGCGCGCTCGCGATGCCGCGGAGCGGTGCTGGGGGCGCTGGGGCTGGCCGAGACGGAAGAGTTGATCGCCCCTGCGCTGTTGGTTGAGTCGCCGGCCACCGAGGCGACGCGCTTCGCAAGCCATCCCGGCGGGTACCACGCAGGGCGGTGGCGGCAGGCTCCCGGCCCGTCTGTTGTCCAGCGCGTCCGGCGGCGTCGAATAGGACCACGTCTCCGGCTCACAGCGGTACCGGTCAACAGCGCAGCAGCACCGCGACCCCTTTGCGGGACCGCGGTGCTGGAATGGGACGAGGGCATCAGGTCACATGTCGCGGTTGCGCATCGCGGCACCTCCCCTTCTGTTCATTGTGTATCTAGTACACCAGAATGGTTTGCGACTGGGTGCGGCATTCAGCACTGGTTGAATGCTCAAGGTCCGCTCGGAGGCGTCCCATCGCGTCACGGTATTCACGGGTGAGACCAGAGGGCCAGTCGGTGTGGGTGAGCTGATCGATCGAGCCGACCTGGACGAGGTCGCGGAGCTCGTCGGTGATCGCTTCACGCAGCGCCTGCACGCAGTCCCCGGCATTCGCGGTCTCGTAGGGGCGTACGGCGTTGTTGATACCGGCCCGTAGCGAGGCTCCACGTGGCGGCTGAGGGTGAGGGTGTTGTGACGGTGATCCAGCTGGGGTCACCCCCTCTCGCAGGGCCGCTGTGGCGTTCGGTTCCGGAGCGGTCAGAGCCTGCTCCGGCAGCGGTGAGAAACGAGCTGTTCCATGACCGGGCGGCAGCGCCGGGCGGTCAGCAGGCGCTGCCGCGCCACACGGTCTCCGGGCGGAGCGGACCGGACGGGGTGTGACCACGCAGGTCCGCGTACAACTGGCCGCCGGGGAACAGGTGCAGGTTCTGGTGGGCGCAGCGCAGCGCGAGCCAGGTCTTCCCGACGCCGCCCATGCCGACCACCGCCACCAGCACGTGCGCTCCGGCGTTCTGAGCAGCCTTGTCCGACTCCACCAAGTCGGCTTCGCGGCCGATGAACAGCGATGGTGACGGGGGATCTGCCGCCAGGATGCGCTGGTGCGGTTCCCGCAGGAGGGGGTCGGGCCGACCCCAGTTCCGTGACCAGCAGGTGCCGCGTTCGCCGGTAGTGCGTCAGCGCGCCGGACTGCTGGTCGCCGCGGTACAACGCGAGCATGAGCTGAGCGACGGCGCGCTCGTCCAGCGGCCGGTGCTCGGAACGCGCCAGGCCAGCTCGGGGAGCAGTTCCCGGTGCCTGTCGCAGTCCAGCGCCTCCCCGGCCAGCGCCAGCGCGTGCCGCGGCTCCGGCTGGTCCCTGCCCAGGGCGCTCAAGTGGTGGAAGCGGGGCACGTCCACGCGGTCGACCAGCCTGTCCACCGGCACCACGCGGTTGTCGCCACTTGCTGCACCCCTATTGGACACCGGGTGTGGGGGAGTGGTCCAACGTTGGAGCCGACCTCGAGCTGCTGCTCGACCGGCCGGAGCGGGACTTTGTCGGCGGAGAGGGCACCGGGGAAACAGCGGAGGTCGACCGGGGGACGCGGCGTCGCATCGCGCGGCTGATCCTGCGCAAGCTGCGCGCCGATACCGACGATCCGCGGTGGTCCAGTTCCGTGCTCGAAGACGCGGTGGATGCGACGCCGGCGATGCCGGGTGCTGACCCACCCCACCCCACCCCGCCGACGGCGTACCTGGCGGCCCGCCCCCTGCCGGTCGAGCACGCTCCCCGGCGGCCCTGTCGTCCACGGAGGGCTCACCGTTCCACACCGAGACGACCACGCTGTACGAGGACGACTGAACTTCTGCGTCAAGCCGGTGAAATCCGCAGCACGGCCGAACTGCCCACCACCGCGACGACCCGCACGACCGCCTTGTTGAAGGTGACCGTCGCGCCGGGGCGCGCTGCCACGAGACTGCCCGGTGTTCCGGCCCTGAGCCGGTTGGTGCAAGCGTCGACCGGATCGCAACCGGAGGAGAAGTCCGTGCCGGTCGTCTCGAACGCCAGGCTCACGGAGCTGTCGTCGATCGACTCCACGGACAGCGTGGCTCCGGCGGCTTCGGGGAGGCGGATCGGCCCGGTGGCGGAGACCCGCACTTCGCAGGTGCCGTCCGTGCACGCGGCCAGCTCGGTTCCATCGGCAGCCGAGGGCAGCACGGCCGGGGGTGAAGTGCTGGGCGCTGTGGTGGACGTGACGGGCGGAGGTTCAGGCGGCGGCGGTTGCTCCTGCTCCGGCGCGCACCCTGCCATCACGAGTAGGGCGACTCCGCCCAACAGCGGCACCAATCGTGTCATGGGTACACGGAACCACGGGTCGCCGGGACCGCTCCCGGACGAGTTCGCGCCGAAGCCCGTGGAACGCTGCGCTGACGCGAGAACGTCGTGCGCACCACGGGCTCGGGCACCCCGCATCAGTAGATGTTCACCTTGGTGACGGTGGTGTTCGCGTCGAAGCCACCGCACTGCCACTTGCCGAAGTAGACCGTGCCCCGCGCGATGTCGGGGCGGGTGTACTCGATGAAACCGGCGTTGTTGTGGCTGCACCAGTACGCCGAGTTCCCGATCCACACCCCGGCCGAGCCGCGGTTGGCGAAGCAGGTGATGCGGGCGCCGTCGTTCCGGACGTACAGGTAGCCGTTGCTGCTCGCCGTGTCGTAGTCGCAGATGAACACGTTGGTCAGCACGTGCGGTTCTTCGGCGGCGGTCGCCACCCCCGTCGAAAGGGCGAACGCCGTGGCGGCCACCGCCGCCACCTTCCCCAGTGCGCCCATCAGCAGAGCCTTCCCGCGTAATAGGCGTATTGCACGTTGTTGGTGAAACCGAGCCGGGTCGTGCCGGGGCCGACGCACATTTCGTCCGGCACGAAAATGTTGCCCCGCAGCTTGATGACCACCCAGGTGCTCGAGTCGCAGTGCGTGTAGTAGGCGTTGATGCCGAGGACGTCGGTGTCGTAACCGCAATCCAGGGCCATGGTGCCCGGCGCTTCTTCGGCGGTTGCGGTCACCGCGCCGCCGAGGCCAGCGGCCGCCGTCAGTGCCAGTACCGCCGCTCCGCGGCGCAATACCCTTGCGAACATGGTGTCCCCTCTCAGCGGCTGATGGTCACGCAGGCGAACCCGCTGCTGTGCCAGGTGTTGTCCGCTTTCATGTCGGAGCAGACCTGCGAACCGTCCCGCATGTTCGCGTTCAGGCTGAAGGTGACCCAGGTGCGCATGACGCCGCACTGGCTCTTGCCGTTGCGGTGCCACTGCTGGCCGTTGTCGTAGTAGCCCCAGACGTGGAACTCCCTGTCACAGACCGGCCACGGCTTCCCGTGCGGGTGAGCCGCGGTGACGTCGGTGACGAAGAGCCCACTGCCGTTGACGTTGACGCACACCGGGCCCCACTGCGGGAAGTTGCAGTGGTCCGCGCCGGTCACACCGACCTCGCCCGACGGCGCCGGAGCCGTCTGCGTGGCGGAGGCGGGGTTCATCACCAGCAAGGACAACAGGAATGCGGCGGCGACGACCAGTACGGTCCGAAACTGTCTTTTCACGGTTCCTCCTGTGTAGTTTTGCGAGCAATCGGATCTCACCCCACGCCGTCACGATTGGTGAAGACCATTCACCGCGGCTTGAAGGGCGGACGGGCCGCTCGAGCGGCGCTCCGGTGTCGGCGAAGGCCACGGGCAGGGCAGTCGTGGGCCTGTGCTCGTGCAGGTTCCGCTGGAACGGGTCACCTGGACGCGCTGTCCGCCCCTGCGCCGCCTCGAGCCCGCGTAGGAGCGGTCAGTTGTTCGCGCAGGATGTCGCCGTGGCCGGCGTGCCGGGCGAATTCCTGGATCATCGCGAGCAGGGTCCAGCGCAGGCTGACGGTGCCTTCACGGGGGTTGTCCTTGGTGTCGTCCAGGTCGAAGCGGGCGGCGATCTCCCGTGACCGCCGGCTGGCGCGTTCGAACTCGGCGATCACGTCGGCCACCGTTTCGTCGTCGGCGACGGAGAAGGTGCCTTCGTCCCGGTTCGAACAACCGTCGCATTCGGACTCGTCCAGGCCGGCCCAGAAACGCTGGAACCAAATGCGTTCGGCCGCGGCGGCGTGCTTGAGCAACGAGATCGGGGTGGTCAGCGAAGCGACGAGCCGTCGCCGGGCTTCGGTTTCGGAGAGACCGCGGACGGTTTCGATCAGGGCTTCGCGGTTGTGGTCGAGCATGTCCTCGATGACCACTCGCTCGACGCCGTTGGTGTGCAAGGGTTTCTCCGTTCATTTCGGGCGTGCGGAAGTACCCCGCGCGGAGGGGGTGACCAGAAAGGGAAATCGCCAGAGAAGGCGTAGAAGTGGTCATCCTAGGGCGCCGCCGAGGACGGGGTCAACCTCACTCGGAGGGGGAACCGGCGGCGAGCCCGATTGAGCGGGCCGGGGCCCGGGTGGAGGCGGTGGTGCCGGTCGACCCAGTGGTCCACTTCGCCGAGGTCGATCGCCTGGAAGAGGCTGTTCCGGACGGGGCCCGCTTTTTGCCTCGCCGCCGGGCAGGTTGGGGCCGGGGTAGCGGGAGCGGTCGAGGCGACTGGTCGAACAGGGCGGAGTCGGGCTTGGCCCCGCCGTTGCTGACGAATCGCGCCGAGCCGGACCTGAGCACGAACGACTTGCGGTCGGCGTGGCCGGAGATGAAACCACCGCGTCCAGGCCCCGGACGGCCACCGGGTCGGCCGCTCGCCGCTGCTCCGGAACGACGGCCGGGGTGGGCTTGGCCAGCAGTCGGCCGACGATCCACGCCGTGCACACAGCGACGTCCCGGCCGCCACCCCGGCACGCCTGCCCGTTCCTTGGTTACCCATTGCCTCATTGCGGTTCGAGTGGGTGACGTCTACACTCAGGCCGTCTGGGAGCGCTCCCAAATCGATCACTGCTCGTCCCGAGAACGGAGGACCACCCATGCGTATGCGCAGCACCTTCCGGTCCGTGGTCAACCGGCGGAGCCTGCTCGCGCTGGTCGTCGCCACGCTGTTCAGCACGTTCGTCTGGATCCCGACGGCGTCGGCACACGGCACCATCGTGGGTCCGCGCACGCGTGCCTACCAGTGCTGGCAGGACTGGGGCAGCCAGCACACCAATCCCGCCATGCAGCAGCAGGACCCCACCTGCTACCAGGCCTACCAGGCCAACGCCGACACCATGTGGAACTGGATGAGCGCGCTGCGGGACGGGCTCGGCGGCAACTTCCAGGGCTCGACCCCCGACGGCCAGCTCTGCAGCAACGCCCTGTCGCGCAACAACGCGCTGAACAACCCCGGGCCGTGGCGGGCCACCAACATCGGCAGCAACTTCACCATGCACCTGTACGACCAGGCCAGCCACGGTGCCGACTACTTCCGGGTCTACGTCAGCAAGCAGGGCTTCGACCCCACCACCCAGCGCCTCGGCTGGGGCAACCTCGACTTCATCACGCAGACCGGTAAGTTCGCGCCGGCCAAGGACATCAAGTTCAACGTCCAGACCTCCGGCTACACCGGACGCCACGTCATCTTCACCATCTGGCAGGCGTCCCACCTGGACCAGGCCTACATGTGGTGCAGCGACGTGAACTTCAGCTGAGGTGAAGCGGCCCGGTGCTCCGGCACCGGGCCGTTTCCTTTTCCGCAGAGAGGTATCCGAGCTACCGCCGGCCCCCGAATCGGACCCGCTGCTGACCGACGCGAGAGGGCATCGCGTTACGGGACTGGAAGACCCGCGCCCTCGTCGACTGGGCGGCGGGGCGTTCCTTCGCCCGGGGCGACGGCGAAATCACCACGGCGGCACGCCCTGCTCCACCGGGTCGATCCCCGGCGAGGTCTCACCATCGACGACTACGCCGCGCTCGAAGCGTGGCTCTCATCGGCCTAGGGCCTCCCGTAGCACTTCGACGCTGGTGGCGCCGGTGATCACTTCGCCGTTGCCGAAGACGAAGTGCGGGACGGTGGTGACACCGGCTCGTCGTGCTGCGGCGGCCTGGCCGACCACGTCGGTGCGGCCCTCGTCGGAGGCGAGGAAGGCACGCACCCGGTCGCCGGGCATACCGACTCGTTCGGCCAGGTGGACGAGTGACGTGTGGTCGGCGATGTTCACGCCGTCGCGGAAATAGGCGTCGAAGAGAAGAGTCGCCAACGCGGATTGCACCGCGGCACCGCGTTCCCGGAGGGCGGGCCACCGCAGTCGGTGCGCGGTCAGGGTGTTGACGGCGATCGCCCGGTCGAAGCGGTACTCGAGTCCTTCGGCAGCACCGAGTTGCGTCATCCCGCCGAGCATCGTTCCGGCCTGGGCCGCACCGAACACTTCGACGACGGCGTCCATCGCCGGTCTGGGTTCGGAGGGCGCGCCGGGGAGCAGCTGGTACGGGCGGTGGACCAGGTCGACCGGCAGACCGGCTGCCGCGCGGTGGAACTGGTGCGTGCCGAGGCGGCACCACGGGCAGGCGAGGACCTCGTCCAGCACGGCGGCCAGCGCGCTTTCCCGGCGTTCACCGGGAGCGACGACCCCGGCGGGGGAATCGGTGAAGTCGAAGTCGTGGTACGAGCTGATCGCGACCTGGGCGTGCACGTCGGCGATCTTGCTCTCCCCCGTGGTCCGCCGCAGTTGTTCGGCGGCGCGGGTGCCGCCGAACAGCCCGTAGCTGACGATTCCGGCGGCCTTGTCGTTCCGTTCCGCGTACAGGTAGTCGATGGCGTTCTTCAGCGCCGCGGGAACGGCGCTGTTGCATTCCGGGGTGACGAAGGCAAAACCGCCGAACCCGCCGGCTTCGGCGACCCACCCGCCCACGTCCGCCACACGGCGTCCCGGCCGGGTGCTGCCCAGGATGATCCCGATTCGGAGCAAGCTCATACCGGTGAGCGTTCCGCGGCCGAGGGAACCGGGCCAGGCTCCGGTTTTCCTGCCTCGGCAGGGCACCTTCGCGTCATGCAATCGAAGTCCATGAGCGAGACGGAGCTGGGCGCGTTCCTGCGGGCGCACCGGGAAGCGGTGCCGCCCGCCGCGGTCGGGCTGCCGAACGGCCGGCGGCGCCGCACGCCCGGGCTCCGCCGCGCGGAACTGGCCACGCTCGCCGGGGTCAGCGTCGACTACCTCACCCGGCTGGAGCAGGGGCGCGACCGCAGCCCGTCCACCCAGGTGCTCACCGCGCTCGCGGAGGCGCTCGGCCTGTCCCACGAGGAACGCGTCCACCTCCACCGGCTGGCGAAGACCACCAGCGGCGGCATGTGCGAAGGGGCGCTCGCCGCGATACGGGCCCAGACGGTGCGCCCGGCCGTGCGGGCGCTGCTGGACCGGCTGGAGCCCGCGCCCGCGCTGGTGGTCAACCGGCCCGGCGACCTGCTGGCGTGGACGGCCGGGTTCGCGCGGCTCGCCGGTCCGACCGGGTGGACCCCGAGCCGCCGAACCCGATCCGGTACGCGTTCACCGATCCGCGGGCCCGCGACGCCCATCCGGACTGGGCCGTGGTCGCCGACGAGCGGGCCGCGGCACTGCGGGCCGAGGCCGCGCTCGGTGATCCGCACGCGACACTGCTCGCCGAGGAATTGACGGCCGTCGACGGCTTCCGCGACCGGTTCGCGGGCTCGGCCGCGCTGCCCGCACGCACCGGTGTCGAGCGGTGGGCACACCCAGAAGCAGGGGAATTGCGGCTGGCGTTCGAAAGCCTGGTGCTGCCCGACCCCGACGAGCAGCGGCTGGTGGTCTACCTCGCCGCCGACGAGGCCACGGCCGCCGCCCTGGACCGCCTGGTCGCGATTCCCAGCGCCTGGCCGGGGCGAGGTCGAATCGGGGGCCTGCCGTTCGTGGTCTCTGCAGAGGACACAGCGCAGAGAGGACGAACCATGGCCGAGGAGAACGTGCGTGCCACCCGGACCTTCACCGCGCCCGTCGAGCGGGTGTTCGCGGTGCTGGCGGATCCGACCACCCACGCCGCGATCGACGGCACCGGCTGGGTGCGGGCGGCGGCCGACCGGGTGCCGTTGACCGGGGTGGGGCAGCTGTTTCGGATGGAAATGCACCACGACGGCCACCCGGACGGGGACTACCGGGTGGTCAACCGGGTCGAGGTGCTGGAGCCGCCGCGGGCGATCGGGTGGCTCACCGGGTACGAGAAGGACGACGGTTCACTGGAGTTCGGCGGCTGGCTGTGGCGGTACGACCTGGTGCCGCTCGGCCCGTCGGAAACCGGGGTCACGCTGACCTACGACTGGTCGGGGGTGTCGTCGGGGCCGCGGGAGTACCTCCAGTTCCCGCCGTTCGGGCCCGACCACCTGAGCAACTCACTGGACCACCTGGCCGAGCTGGCCACCGCAACCCGGCCGGAGCAGGGAAGCCGTGGTTTCCGGTGATCAGGTGTTCGGGGCGCTCCGCAGGCAGGCCCAGGACGGCAGCCAGGCGGGTTCGGGGACCGGGGCCAGGCCCGCCAGGTGGCCGACGATGCCGCGAAGGCCGGGGTGCGCCCCTTTTTCCGGCAGCAGCAAGGAAAGCGGATAGGCGAGCGTCGGGTTCGTGATGGGGATGCGGCGCAGGTCGTGGGTGGCGGGCCACAGGTAGCGGTCGCGGGAGCCGACGAGGGTGGCCAGGTCGGCGGACTCGGCGAGGGCGTCGAAGAGGACCTCGTTGCCGAAGTTCGGGCCCGCCGCGTCGATGCGGAGGTCGAAGGTGGTGGCGAGTTCGTCGTAGAACTCCGACCATTCGCTGCGCGGGGTGATGCCCGGCACCCAGATGCGCCGCCCGCGCAGCTGGAGCGGGGTCAGCACGCGTGCCCCGGCGAGCGGGTGCCGGGGGCCGACGAGCAGTTCCAGCGGGGAGTGGAAGGCGGGGATCATCCGCACGCCCCGCGGCAGGGCGGCCGGGTCGGTGACGGTGCGGAACGAGGCGTCGACCTCACCCGACTGGACGGCGGTGGCCGCCACCCGGGGGTCGTCGGCCCGCAGGGTGACCACGTCGAGCTGGGTCCCCGGGCGGGACCGCCAGTAGTCGTGCAGCACCACGGCCTGGGCGCTGCGCAGGCCGAGCACGTCGATCCGCAGGGCCCGCGAACCCGGCCGGAGCGCGGTGGCGGCGCGGTCGACCCCGGCGACGATGCCGCGGGCGTGGGGGAGGAACGCCTGTCCGTCGAGGGTCAGTTCGACGCCTCGGGTGGTCCTGGCGAACAGGCGGACCCCCAGTTCCCGTTCCAGCGCGGCGATCCGCTTGGACACCGCCTGCTGCGTCACGCCCAGTTCGTCGGCCGCGTGCTGGAACTGCCCCAGCTCGGCCGCCCGGACGAACGATCGCACCGCCTCGGTATCCACCGGCCCAGCCTAAGCGGGCCCAACCGGTGGTTGTGGCGCACGCGGCTCAGTTGTCCTGGACGCTGCTGTCGCTGGTCAGCGTGCTGGTGCAGCTGTCCGGGGTCTGGCCGTCGGCGTCGTTCTCGCCCGGGCTCAGCACCGGCACGTCGATGCCCTGCGCGATGTCCTCCACCGGGACCTGGACGATCAGCACGTTGATGTTCTGGTCGCAGAACCCGACGACCCCGTTGACGTCGTGCAGCGCGTCCACGTCGTTGGCGTTGACCAGGCCGTCGTTGCCGTCGGCGGCGGCGACACCACCGAACACGGCGAAGCCGGCGGCCACGGTCCCGGCGACGGCTCCGATTCTCTTCAGCACGAAATACTCCTCGATGGACAGAAGGTGGGCGCCGGAAGGTAACGGGGAAGACCGAGGCGGAGCGAGCGCTGTCCGCCCATCGATACCGCGGGTGGCCCGGAAATTGACTCGATCGGCTGGTCTTGGCGTGTGGCTCACCCGGCCTCCGGTTCCGTCGTCGCCGGGGAAC
Source organism: Amycolatopsis sp. NPDC045836 (assembly GCF_056431745.1). Lineage (NCBI taxonomy): Bacteria > Bacillati > Actinomycetota > Actinomycetes > Pseudonocardiales > Pseudonocardiaceae > Amycolatopsis > Amycolatopsis sp. NPDC045836. Next base: position 13,764 of record NZ_JBWKKF010000008.1, read on the forward strand.
GGCCGATGACCACGGCACCGGCGACCAGCCCGGCGGTGGCGAGCACCGCGGCGATGAGGAACGGGTCGCCGGCGTGCACGGCGGGGGCGAACCCGATGCCCGCGTAGACCGCGACGCCACCGGCCCCGCCGAGCTGGTCGGCTGCCCGCTGGACCCCGGAGGCGATCCCGGCGTCTTCGCCGGTGGTTCCGCTGACCGCGAGGTACTGCAAGCCGACCAGGCCGAAGCCCATCCCGGCGGCGATCAGCAGCATCGCGGGCAGCAGCCACGCCGCTCCGGCCCCCAGTGCCGCCACGAGCGCGATCACCGTCATCGCGCCCGCGGTGGAGCCGAGACCGGTCAGCACGCACGCGCGAGCTCCCCAGCTGCCCAGCAGCCGGGGCACCAGCACCGAGGCCGCGATCAACGCGGCAGCCAGCGGGAGCATCAGCAGCCCGGCTCCCAGCGGGCCGATCCCGAGGCGGTCCTGCAGGTAGAAGGTGAACAGCAGGAACGAGGTCGACAGCGCCCCGCTGAGCAGCACCGTCGTCAGGTTCGCCCGCACCCGCGAGCGGTGGGCGAAGAAGGCCGGTGGCACCAGTGGGTTCGGGGACCGCGACTCGACCCGCACGAAGCCGGCGGCGGCCAGCACCGCGCCGGTCAGCGCCACCGGGCTCACCCACGGACTCGTGCCCGCCTCGACCGCGGCGCAGGCGAACAGCAGCGGGCACGCGGTCAGCAGGAGCGCGCCGGGCAGGTCCAGCCGGGCCCGCCCACGGGGAACGGGACGGTCGGCTTCGACCAGCACGAGTGCGGCCACGACCACGACCAGGGTGAACGGCACCGAGAGCAGGAAGATCCACCGCCAGCCCAGCTGGGCGGTGACCACCCCGCCGAGGGCGAAACCGAGCACCAGCCCGCAGCTGGCGACCGCGGCCCACGTGCTCAGGGCACGCGACCGGCGTGGCCCCTCGGGGAACAGCAGCACGATGGTGGCCATCGCCGAGGGCAGCGCGATGGCCTCGCCCGCGCCCTGGACGAGGCGCGCGACCACCAGGACGGCGAACGCGGGGGCCAGCCCCGCCAGCAGTGACGCCGCGCCGAACAGGGTGGTGCCGATCAGCAGCGTGCGGCGGCGGCCCAGCAGGTCACCGAGGCGGCCGCCGAGCATCAGCAGCCCGCCGCCGGTGATGGTGTAGCCGACGACCACCCAGGTCAGCGCGTGACCGTCGGCGCCGAAGTCCGCGCCGATGGAGGGCAGCGCGATGTTGACCACGGTCACGTCGACCGCGATGAAGAACTGCAGCATCGACATCGCGCACAGCACGAGCCACGCGCGCGTCGGGGACGGGCTTCGCCCGTGGGAAGAAAGCATCGAGTGCTCCGTCGCTCAGGAGAGTTCCCGGGCAGCACGAAGTGCCGCTCCGGACTGGTCACGAAGCGGCCGGACGAGCCAGGTGGGTGGTGCTGGAGGCCGGACGTCCCGCCGCTAGCGGGAGGTCCTGGTCACCGCCGCGCAGGCGGCCGAGCACGATGCGCCGGACATGCCGAGCAGCCTAGCGCCTGTCCGCGAGCCGCGTCGCGAACCGGCCTCGGCCTGCCCGCCCCACGACCCGCTCGTCCTGTGTGGACAGCGGTCCTGTCGAAGCGGGTGGTGCGGGCGCGGAGCTGGTTGATCCGGTTGACCGGCCTGGACGAGTGATGGGCAAGCCGGGGCGGTAGCTGGAGACGGGGCTGACCGTCGCCATCTGGCACAACCCCGCCACCGGCCAACCCCATCACCCGATCCCTGACCGCCTACGACCACCAACCCAGTTGCGCATCACTCGCCTAGCGGTGGTGGGTGCCCGGTGTGTGGCCGAAGGCGCGGCGGAAGACGTCGATGAAGGCGCTGGTGGACGACCAGCCGCAGGTGTGCGCCACGGTGGTCACCGGTGTGCGGCCGGCCAGCAGCACGAGGGCGTGGTAGAGCCGCAGCTGGGTGCGCCACTGCGGGAAGGTCATGCCGAGATCGGCCCGGAACAGCCGGGTCAGCGTGCGGTCGCTCGCGCCGACCTGGGCGCCGAGGGTGGCCAGGGTGCGGTTGTCGGCGGGGTCGGCGTGCAGGATCGCGCAGAGCGCCCGGAGCCGCGGATCGGTCGGGGTGGGCAGGTGCACGGGCTGCTGCGGGGCCACCCGCAACTGGTCCAGCAGCACGGCCCGCAGGCGCTCGCGTTCCGGCGAGCGCGGGGCACCGGTGTAGGCGAGGATCAGCTCGCGGAGCAGCGGCGCGACGGTCAGCACGCTCGGTTCGGCCAGGCCGAGCGGGTTGTCCGCGGCGGGCAGGCCCAGCAGGTGCAGTTCGAGTTCGCCGTGTGCGTGGTGGGCGTGCACGGTTCCGGCGGGCACCCAGATGGCCCGGGTGGCCGGGGCGATCCACGAACCCCGGTCGGTGGTGATGGCCAGCACGCCGCGGGCGGCGTAGACGATCTGGTGGTCGTCGTGCCGGTGGGCGTCGATGCCGGTGCCCGCGGTCAGCGTCTGGGACCGGGTGGGCGCCCGCGGAAAGTGGCGGATTTCCGTCATCAACCGGCAGTTTATCGGAAGCGCGACACCGCGGCGGGCGGCGAGCATGGCCGGGTGCGGAACAAGTCGATCATCCTGCTCTCGGTCGGGCACGCCTGCGTGGACGTCTACCAGGGCGCGGTGGCCTCGCTCATCCCGTTCTTCGTCGCCGAACGCGCTTACGGCTACGCCGCGGCTTCGGGCATCGTGCTCGCGGCTTCCCTGCTGTCCTCGGTGGCGCAGCCGTTGTTCGGCGCGCTGACCGACCGGTGGGCCATGCCGTGGCTGCTGCCGGTGAGCACGGTCGTCGGCGGACTGGGCATCGCGCTCAGCGGCCTCAGCGGTTCCTACGCGCTGACGCTGGCGTTCGTGGCGGTTTCCGGCATCGGTGTCGCGGCCTACCACCCCGAATCCGCCCGGGTCGCCCGAGTCGTCAGCCGGGGCAGCCACACCGCGATGGGCTGGTTCTCCCTCGGCGGCAACCTCGGTTTCGCCGCCGCGCCGGTGCTCGTCGCCGTGGTCGTGGTCGCCGGCGGGCTGCGCTGGTCACCCCTGCTCGTCGTGCCCGCGCTCGTCGGGAGCGTGTTGTGCCTGCCCGTCCTGCACGCGCTCGCCGAGTCCGCCCGCGCCACCACCGCCACCAAGGCGGTTTCCCGTGGCCGCGACGACACGAGGTCGTTCCTGAGGTTGTCCGCGGCCGTGGTGTGCCGGTCCATCGTGTTCGTCGGGCTCAGCGCGTTCATCTCGCTCTACGCCCAGCAACGCGTCGGCGGCGGGACCACGGCGGGCACCGTCGCGCTCTTCGTGCTCTACCTCGGCGGTGCCGTCGGCACCGTGCTCGGCAGCAGGCTGGCCGACCGGTGGGACCGGATCACCGTCGTGCGCTGGTCGTACCTGCTCGCCGTGGGCGCGGTGGCCGGGGTGGTGCTGGTCCCCGGACCGGCTCTGTACCTGTTCGTCGCGCTGGCGTCGGCCGGGTTGTACCTGCCGTTCTCGCTGCAGATCACGCTCGCGCAGGACTACCTGCCGACGCGGGTGGGCACCGCCAGCGGGGTCACGCTGGGGCTGACGGTCAGCATCGGCGGCATCGCCAGCCCGCTCATCGGCACCGTCGCCGACCACACCTCCCTGCAGACGGCCCTGCTGCCGCTGGTGGCGCTGCCCGCGCTGGCCTGGCTCATCGTGCGCGCCCTGCCGGAACCGGCGATCGACGGCCGGTTCGGCTGAGCACCGGCGTTCGTCGAGTGGCGGGTTTTCGGCGGTGGAACTTACGCTCGGTCGATGAAGCGATCACCGAGGGCACCGAGGGTGCTCACCGGGCCGGTGACCTGGCGCGACCGCGTCCGCCAGGTGCTGGTGCTGCTCACCGCGATCGCCCAGATCGCCGCGTCCGTCCGCTATGGACCGTCGGTGGGCGGCCTGGCCAGGGAGAACGCCTCGGCGATCCTGCCCGCCGGGTACGCCTTCGCCATCTGGGGGCCAATCTTCGCGTTGTCGCTGGCGACCGCGGTCATCGGCTTCGCGCCGCCGCTGGCCGGGCACCCGGCGATGCGGAAGACCGGCCGCATCATCGCGCTGGCCTTCGCCGCCGACGCGGTGTGGGTGCTGGTGTTCTCGCAGCGGCATTTCGTGCTCGCGCAGCTGGTGCTGATCGTCGGCCTGGTGGCCGCCATCCGCGCCACGGTCCGCCTGCAGCGCACCGTCGACGACGACCGCACGGTCGCGGTGCTCTTCGGCGGCACCTTCGGCCTGCTGGCGGGCTGGCTCACCGCGGCCACCTTCGCCGGGCTGGCGAACGCGCTGGTCGCCTGGGGCATGTCCGGCGACAGCGGCTGGTCCGGGGTGGTCGGCGTGGTGCTGCTGCTGGTGGCCACCGCGGTGGCGGTGGGGGTGGTCCGGGCGTGCGCCACCGGCCCGCTGCCGGGCTCGCTCGCCTACACCGCCGCCGTGGTGTGGGGCTTCCTCGCGATCGCCGTGGAGAACCGGGTGCCGAGCACCACGATCGCCGCGCTCGCGCTGGCGGCGGCCCTGCTCGCCTTCCTCGGCCTGGTCCACCACCGGCGGCACCACCCCCGCCCGGTCCGGCGGTTGCGCCGCCCGCGGGTGCCCCGGGCGGTATGAGCGCTTGAGGCCGCTCAGCCACGCCCAGGCCCCCTGGGGACCGCGGTGGCTCTCCTCGGTGCGCACGAGCGGGTGCACCGGCCGGGCGGCAGGCGCCAGACCGTGTGCAGCGGCGCGGCGAGCAGCAGCCGGGTGAGTGTCGACAGCGGGGGTCACGACCTCTGACCGACGTGCTGGACCACCGTGGTGTCGCTGGTCAGCGGCGAACCGTCGGCGGCGACGGGGTCCAGTCGCGGCACGGCGGTGCCGTGCTCGTCGACCAGGATCGACCGCGGCTCGCCCGCCTCGAAGGCGTGCCGCTCACCCCACTGGCGGAGCGTGAGGATCACCGGGAACAGGTCCTTGCCCGCCGCGGTGAGCGCGTACACCCGCCGCTTGCCGGACGGCGCCTCGACCTGGGTGAGCAGGCCGTGGGCGGTGAGCTTGCGGAGCCGGTCGGTGAGGATGTTGCGGGCGATGCCCGTGCGCTGCTGGAAGTCGCTGAACGAGCGGGCGCCGTCCATCGCGTCCCGGACGATCAGCAGGCTCCAGCGGTCGCCGACGACGTCCGCGGCCCTGGCGACCGGGCAGTTCGGGTCCGTCCACGCCTCGGGGGCCACCACTCCTCCAATGAGTTGCGTTTTGAAACCATCCTGCCCTAACCTGCCGAAGAGTTGCAAATTGAAACCAATTTTTTCGGAGGTGGCCGTGGGCCGGGGGACGAGGGCGTTGCTGGCGGTGGTGTGCGGGGTGGCGGTGGCCGCGGTGTACGCCGGGCAGCCGGTGCTGGCGGCGATGGGGCGGGATCTGGGGGTGGGCCGGGATTCGGTCGGCTGGTTCGTCGCCGTGGGGCAGCTGGGTTATCTCGCCGGGCTGGTGCTGCTGGTGCCGCTCGGCGACCTGGCCGACCGGCGGCGGCTGATCGCCACGCACCTGGGCCTGGTGGCGATCGGCCTGGGGGTCACCGCGGTGGCGCCGGTGGCCTGGCCGGCGTTCGGCGGCCTCGCCGTCGCGGGCCTGTTCGCGGTGGTGGTGCAGACCGCGGTCGCTTACACCGCCTCGATTTCGCCGCCGGAGGAGCGTGGCCGCAACCTCGGTGTGGTCACCTCCGGGGTGGTGCTCGGCATCCTCGGCTCCCGGGTGCTCACCGGCGGCCTGGCCGAGGTGTGGGGCTGGCGTGCGGGTTACCTCGTGCTGGCGGGCCTCGCGGCCGGGTTGTGCGTGCTGAGCCTGCTCGCGCTGCCGTCGGAGGTCCGCGCCGACGCCGATCGGTACGGGCAGGTCGTCCGGTCGCTGGGCGGGTTGTTCACCCAGCCGGTTTTCCTCGGCCGCGGGCTGATCGCCTTCTTCCTCTTCGCGTCCTTCGGCACGCTCTGGAGCGGCATGGGGCTGCCCCTGGCCGGTGCGCCGTGGCACCTGAGCGAAGCGCAGATCGGGCTGTTCGGTGTCGCCGGGCTCGCCGGTGCGCTGGGTGCCGCCCGCGCCGGCCGCTGGAGCGACGCCGGGCACACCGGGCGGGTCACCGGTCTCGCGCTGGTCCTGCTGCTCGGCTCGTGGCTCGCGATCGGGCAACTCGGCTGGTCGCTGGTCCTGCTGGTGGCCGGGGTGGTCGTGCTCGACTTCGCCGTGCAGGCGGTGCACGTCGGCAACCAGCACGTGCTCACCGCGGTGTACGCCGATCGCACCAGCAGTGCCATCGGCGGGTACATGGTCTTCTACTCGCTCGGCTCCGCCTTCGGCGCCACCGCGACGACGGCGTTGTTCGACGCCTTCGGCTGGGCGGGGTCCGCCGTGCTCGGCGCGGGACTGGCGCTTTGTGCCCTGTTCGCCTGGTGTGGTTGTGGTCTCGCTCACCGTGGCGGTCGCGCACGGCCGAATGCGTCGGTGGCGGGCGCGAACATGGCCGTGAAAGCACCAGCCGAGTGAGGAGCGGTGATGACCCCGGCGGACGGCTGCGGAGTTGAACTTCGTCGAGATCGGCGACGGGGTTCCGGTGCTGGCGCTACCCGGCTGGATGCCCGGCCACCGCCTGGTGCGCAGCTGCCTGGAGCCGGTTTTCGCGGAGCGCCCCGGATATCGGCGGCTGTACCCGGACCTGCCCGGGATGGGCGGGTCGCCGGCGCCGCCGTCCATCGCGAGCGCGGACGACGTGCTCGATGCCGTGCAGGACTTCGTGGACGAGACCCTGGCCGAGGAACCGTTCCTGCTGGTGGGCAACTCCTACGGCGGTTATCTCGCCCGTGCGCTCACCGCGTCCCGTCCCGGCCAGGTGCGTGGGCTGGCGCTGCTCTGCCCGGTGGGCAGGGCCCGCCACGCGGAACGCACCCTGCCCGAGCGGCAGGTGCTGCGCCCCGATCCCGGGCTCATCGCTGCCCTGGACGAGCGGCTGGCCGCCGAGTTCGCGGCCATTTCGGTGCTGCGGACCCCGGAGACCCTGCGGCGCTTCCGCGAGGAAATCATGCCCGGCCTCGAAGTCGCCGACGCCGGGGCGCTGGCCGTCATCGAGCGGCGTTACCAGCTCAGTGAGGATCCCGAGCGCGGGCCGCGGTTCGAACGGCCGGTGCTCATCGTGACCGGCAGGCAGGACGACGTCACCGGGTACGCCGACCAGTTCGCGCTGCTGCCGCCCTACCCGCGGGCGAGCTTCGCGGTGCTCGACGTCGCCGGGGCACAACCTCCAGCTCGAGCAACCGGAACTGTTCGAGGCGCTGCTGGGGGAGTGGCTCGACCGGGTCGCCGCCGAGAACTGAGTTCGATCGCTGACGGGCACCGCACGCGGTGTCCGTCTTTTTGTACCCAGGTGGCACCTTAGCGGTGCCATCCCGTGCCACCCGGGTCGTGTTGCGGCTGTGCCACGAGCCTTTCGGCGGGTTGCCGGGGCTTCTGTGGCTCTCTAGGCGTGCAGCCAAAGTGCAGGTCAAAGCGGGTTCAACCACTGTTTTCACCATGGTGATGCCGAGAATGTGGCAAGGTGGCTTGTATATGGCGCCAACCGTGTGCCATAGTGGTGCCAACAACGCGACGGCCCCAAGAACCGGCACCGCCGAAAGGAAACGAAGAGATGACCACCCGACAGTCCCCGCTCGCCATCACGGCGACCGGGCTGCGCAAGTCGTTCGGTGAGAAGACCGTGCTCGACGGCATCGACCTGGCCGTGCCGCGGGGCACCGTCTTCGCCCTGCTCGGCGCCAACGGCGCGGGCAAGACCACCACGGTCAAGATCCTGTCCACGCTGATCAACGCCAACGGCGGCACCGCGTCGGTGGCCGGGCACGACCTGACCGCGGAGCCCGATTCGGTGCGGGCCGCGATCGGGGTCACCGGCCAGTTCTCCGCGGTGGACAACCTGCTCACCGGCGAAGAGAACCTGCTGCTGATGGCGAGGCTGCACCAGATCCCCCGGGCCGGCCGCAAGGCGCTGGCCGCCGGCCTGCTCGACCGGTTCGACCTGACCGAGGCGGCCAAGAAGCCGGTCTCCACCTACTCCGGTGGGATGCGGCGGCGCCTCGACCTGGCGATGACGCTGGTCGGCAGTCCGCGGGTGATCTTCCTCGACGAACCGACCACCGGGCTGGACCCGCGCAGCCGCCGCGGCCTGTGGCAGATCGTCCGCGACCTGGTGGCCGGTGGCGTCACCATCTTCCTGACCACGCAGTACCTGGAGGAGGCCGACGAGCTCGCCGACCGGATCGCCGTGCTCGACCAGGGCCGGGTGGTCGCCGAGGGCACCGCCGACGAACTCAAGCGCCGCATCCCCGGCGGGCACGTGGAACTGCGGTTCCACGACGCCCGCGCCCTCGAAGCCGCCACGCGCTCACTCGGCAACGGCACGCCCGACGCCGAAGCGCTGACCCTGCGGGTGCCCGGCGACGGCAGCCTGCACTTCCTCAAGGCCCTGATCGGCCGCCTCGACGCCGACGCCATCGAGGTCGACCAGCTGGCACTGCACACCCCCGACCTCGACGACGTCTTCCTCGCCCTGACCAGCACCAACTCCCCGACCCAGAAGGTGGCGACCCGATGAGCACCACGATCCACGCGGCCCGGCCGGCCGCCGCCCCCCGCTCCCGCGCGCTGAGCGATTCGATGACCATGCTCAGCCGCACCCTCAAGCACATGATCCGCTACCCGTCGATGACCGTGCTGCTCATCGGCATGCCGATCGTCTTCCTGCTGCTGTTCGTCTACGTCTTCGGCGGCACGCTCGGTGCCGGGATAGGGGGTCCGTCCGGCGGACGCGCCGAGTACGTCAACTACGTGGTGCCCGCGATCCTGCTGATGAGCGTCTGCAGCGCGGTGCAGGGCACCTCGATCTCGGTGGCGATGGACATGACCGAGGGCATCATCGCCCGCTTCCGGACCATGGCGATCGCCAGGGTTTCGGTGCTCACCGGGCACGTGCTGGGCAGCGTGATCCAGGCGGTGATCGCGGTGGTGGTGGTGCTCGGCGTCGGGCTGCTGATCGGCTTCGACCCGGCGGCCGGCTTCGGCGACTGGCTCGCCGTCGGCGGGGTGGTGCTCGCGCTGTCCTTCGCGCTGGTCTGGCTGGCCGTGGCGCTGGGCCTGGCCAGCGGCAGCGTCGAAGGCGCGAGCAACGTGGGCATGCCGCTGGTGCTGCTGCCCTTCCTCGGCAGCGGGTTCGTGCCGACCGACTCGATGCCCGGCGCGATCCGGTGGTTCGCCGAGTACCAGCCGTTCACGCCGGTGATCGAGTCCCTGCGCGGGCTGCTGATGGGCACGCCGATCGGCAACAGCGCGCTGCTCGCCCTCGGCTGGTGCGTGGTCATCGCGCTGGGCAGCTACCTCTGGGCCAAGAAGCTGTACAACCGGGAATACCGCCGCTGAGGGCTAGGCTGGTCCGGTGTTCGACTCGCTCGACTTCGATCTGGCGCCCTACGGGGGAATCGACACCGGGCCGCTGGTGCGGCACACCTACTGCAGTCACGGCGACTCCGGCTGGCGGTCGCTGCTCGTGCAGTGCTTCGACCACGCGGCCGAAGCCGAGCAGCTCCCGTTGCCCGGGGTCGCCGATTGGCATCTGGTGCTCTACGTCTCCGGTGAGGCGGTCATGCGGACCCGCGACGACGGCAAGGCGGTGCGGCGGCGCCGCGTGCCCGGCGACCTGGAGCTGATGGTCCCCGGGCGGGCGAGCGAGCGGGACTACCGGGCGACCTCGCCGCTGCGCACCATCCAGGTCCACCTCCCGGCGGCGACCGTCGAGCGGACCGCGGCCCGGCTCGGTGGGGGAGCGCCGGACTTCGAAGCGTTGTCGGCGGCGGTGGGCGCGGGGGATCCGGTGGTGGAGCACCTCGTCCGCGCCCTGCCCGCGGCCGGTGGCGCGGACGACCGCTACCCGGAGTCCGCCGCCGCGTTCCTCACCACGCACCTGCTGACCCGTGGCCGCCACGAACGGCTGCCCGGCCCCGACCACGCGGCGGTCCGGGCGGGCATCGCGGTGATGCGGGAGCGGTTGGCCGAACCGCTGACGCTGGCCGAAATCGCCGCTGAAGCGCAGCTGAGCGTGTACCACTTCATCCGGGTTTTCCGGGCGGCGACGGGAGAAACGCCGCACCGGTACCTCACCCGGCTGCGGATCGAACTGGCGCGGCGCCTGCTGTCGGACACCACGCTGACCGTCGCGCAGATCTCCGGGCGGTGCGGATTCGCCAGCCCGGGTGCGTTCTCCACGGCTTTCACGGCGCAGGTCGGGGTGCGGCCGTCGGCCTACCGCAAGAACTGATCGATTCCCGGCAATCCGGCGCGTGTCCGGCGGGTGGCCGGGTCACCTGGGTTCGAGCCGTGCCCTGCAGCTACGACGTCACCGCTGCTTCGACCGCACCCCGTCCGCCGTCTGGCGCCTGCTGGCCCGACGCGCGCACCTGGCTCGAGTGGTCCATTGTGGACGAACTGGTCCTGGAGCGGTCCAGCGGGCTCGACCCGGGCGGCCGGGACCCGGTCGGCGCGGTGCGGGCGTTCCGCACCGGGCGGACGGTGACCGGGGAGCGGCTGACCGGGGTCGTCGAGAACCGGCGGCTGACCTGTGCGGACGCCTTCAACCGGGCCATCCACGACTACCGGGCGGTGGTCGAGCTCAAGCCGGCCGCCGACGGAAGCACGGTCATCCACTGGCACGGCCGGTACGCCGCGCGCCGCGGCCTCGGCTGGCTGGTGCGGGGTGTCATGCAGCGCACCGTGCAGCGGATGGCCGACGGGCTGGCCTCCCACGCGGCGGTGTCGTCCTGACCGCGTGGGAGGCCGGTCGTCACTGGCAGGCTTCGCAGTCGGGGTCGTCGATGCGGCAGGCGGCCCCGTCGGCCAGCTCGAAGTCGAAGTCGTCGAGCGCCGGTACGGCCAGCGTGGTTTCTTCGGTGGTGGACATGTCACTCCCTAACCTGCGAACGGTGTGCACCACTGTGTAGCGCTGAAGATCCACGGTCATTCCGTGACGCGCGCCACAGCCCCGATTACGCGATGCCGGCAAGACGGAGGCGTTCGCGGGCCTCCTGCTCCGACAACGAGGTGGTGGGCTGTCCGATCGCGTGCTGGAACTTGGCGTCGTAGGCCCGGGTCCACACACCCGCCGCCCAAGCGCGTTGGAGTTCGCCGGCGCTGAGGTCCCGGCCGCGTGCCTGACCGTATGCGGCGAGGAATCGCTGCGTGTCCTCGACGGTGGCCAGCTTGTCCGCATCGACGGTCGAATGCAGCGCGGCGGCGAAGCCGACCAGGACGTCTTCGCTGTCCGCGGTCACGCTGTCCCAGTCGTGCACCACCAGCAGCGCGTCGCCGCTCCAGCGCAGGTTGCCCGCCAGCCAGTCGCAGTGGCCGATCACCGGACCGGTTCCGCCGCTCCGCAACCGGTCGCGGGCACGACGCCCGGCTTCGTCGATCCACTCCGCGCCGGACACCTCGTCGAGGTCGAGGTCGGAGTCCTCCGAGCGCGGCCACAGGCCGTCCCCGGTGTGGTTCCAGTCCGCCCACGACGGTGCCGGGTCGAGCGCGGACACCTCGGCGGGCTCGGGGGCCAGCCGGATCAGCCACGCGAACGCCTCGGCGAAGGCAGCGGGCGCGCGGTCCGCGCTCGGCAGCACGGCCCCGCCGGGGACGTGGAGCTCCGCGGTGGCGAGGTCACCACCGAGGGGCACGGCGCCGGTGAGCGGCTGCGGAGCGGGATAACCGGCCTGGAACAGGCGACGCTGGACTTCGACGCACGCCGCTGTCCGCGGTGCGGCCGGGCGGACCTTGACCACGACCCCGCGGTCATCGGCCAGCCGGAGCCCGATGACCGCGGACAGGTGCCCGGACCGGAACAACTCCTCCGCCGGCGGGCTGCCCAACTGCTCCACGCACCAGCGGGCGAGCCCGCGGGGATCGACCACACGCGCACGAGGTGGCATTCCGGCATCCTGGCAGACGAACCCGCGTGGGGCCGCTCAGTCCAGGCAGAACTCGTTGCCTTCGGGGTCGGTCATCACGATGAAGCCGTGGCTCAGCGGGGGAGCGGGTTCGTGGCGGGCGAGCCGGGTGGCGCCCAGGGCGACGAGCCGCTCGCATTCCGCTTCCAGTGCGGCCATCCGCTCGTCGCCGCGGAGGCCGGGGGCCGCCCGGATGTCGAGGTGGACGCGGTTTTTGGCCACCTTGTCCTCGGGCACCCGCTGGAAGAACAACCGCGGTCCCGGCCCGTCCGGGTCCTCGACCGCCGAACTCGAGTTGCGCTGGTCCTCCGGAACGCCGACGCGTTCGAGGAACTCGTCCCAGGCGGCGAGCGGGTCGGCGCCATCGGGCAACTCGACCCCCGGCGGGGCCGGGTGGACGTAACCCAGTGCGTCACGCCAGAAACCGGACAGGGTCCGCGGGTCGTGCGCGTCGAAGGTGACCTGGATTTCGCGGCTCATCGGGTGGCTCCGTTCCGGTGGGGGTAGAGGTCGCGCAGCAGGCAGACCTCGGACAGGTGGTGGATCAGTTCGCGGTGGATGTGCTGCACCAGCTCCGCCATCGGCCGATCCGGGTACGGCTCCTCGTTGCCGGGGGCCCGCAGCCCGGCCTCGCCGAGGCCGCGCACCCCGGCCAGCCAGGTCGCCAGCTGGCTGTCGAGCTGGGCCAGCGCGGTGGCCGCGTCACCGGCGTACTCCCAGTCGGCCCAGGAGGTCGCCGGGGCACCGAAGTGGGTGGCGTTGCGCATGGCGAGCACGCCGACGATGACGTGGTTGAGCCGCCAGGCGATGGTGGTGACCGGCGCCGGATCCGGTGGCGGGAAAGCGAAGTCGATGGTGAGGTCCCCGGCGCCGGCCTGGATGGGTGCGGTCGAGGTGCCGCGCGGGCGCACGCTCCAGGCGTCCGGCGCCGGGGTCCAGAAGTACTCGTCGTCGGTGAGGCCGTCGAGCCGAGCGCGGACCTGGTTGGTCCAGTGCCATTCCACCTGCTCGCGGAGCACCCGGTTCCAGTCGAATTCGGTCATGGGACCATCCTGGCCTGCCTGGCGGACAGGATCGGTCCGCTATCTCTGGCAGGGTGCACGGCATGGACGAGGACCGGGGCACCACCGAGCGGGTGCTCACCCTGCTCGGGCTGCTGCAGCAGCGGCAGGTGTGGACCGGCCCCGAACTCGCCGAACGGCTCGGGGTCACCCCGCGCACGGTGCGCCGGGACGTGGAACGGCTGCGCTCGCTCGGTTATCCGGTGCACGCCAGCCAGGGCGTCGGCGGCGGGTACCGGCTCGGCCCCGGCCAGGAACTGCCGCCGCTGCTGCTCGACGACGAGGAGGCGATCGCCACCGCGGTGTCCCTGCTGGTCGGGGCGGGCAGCGCGGTCGCCGGTGACGCGGCGCTGCGGGCGCTGACCAAGCTCGACCAGGTGCTGCCCATCCGGCTGCGGAACGAGGTGCGGGCGCTGGCCGGGGCGGTGGAGTCCTTCGACGGCGGTCGCGAGCCGGTCGACCCGGAAGTGCTCGTGCAACTGGCCAGGGCCTGCCGCGACGAGGTCGAGGCCGGCTTCGACTACCCGTCCGGCGCCGGGGTCCGGCGGCGCCGGGTCGAGCCGTACCGGCTGGTCACCTCCGATCGGCGCTGGTACCTGCTCGCCTACGACCTCGAGCGCGGCGACTGGCGCAACTTCCGCGTCGACCGGATGACCGAGGTGGTCACGCGGACCTGGCGCTTCCGCCCGCGCGCGGCACCGGACGCGGCGGAGTTCGTGCAGCAGAACGTGGCCGTCCGGGTCTACCCGCACCGGGCGCGCTTCCTGGTGCACGCGCCGGCCGGCACCGTGCGCGCGCAGGTCCCGGCGTCGGCGGCGGTGGTGCGACCGCTGGATGAACGGAGCTGCGAGCTGCTCAGCGGTGGGGCCGGCCTGGACTTCATCCTCCTGCACGTGGTCCTGCTCGGGCACGCGTTCGAGGTGCTCGACCCGCCGGAACTCGGCGAGCGCTGCCGGGAGCTGGCACGGCGGTTGCGGGCCGCCGGGTCGTGATCCCGGTTATTCCATTGTGGACCAGGTGGTTATTTACCGACGATCGGCCGTGGTCGGGTACTGATGTGCGGTGATACTCCTGCTGGGTCCGGTCCTCGACCCCACCAAGGAGAGACCATGCTGATCCGACGCTCAGCGGCCGCCGCCGCGCTCGCCCTGTCGGTGCCGCTGATCGCCGCCCCGGCCGCGCTGGCCGAGGACGTCCACGCGGCCGCGATCACCATCACCTACGACGACAGCCAGGCGGCCGAGTACACCGACGCCATCACCGCCGGCATCGCGATCTGGAACGAGCACCTGGACAACGTCCAGATCGACAAGGTCGCCGCCGGTGCCCGGGCCGACGTCTCGTTCGTCTCCGACCCCGGCTGGCCGCGGGCCGAGCTGGGTCCGGCCATGCCCGGCGACAGCCTGACCATCTGGTTCGGCAAGGAGGCCGTCGACGACGGGTACCACCTGACCCGCATCGCCTCCCACGAGTTCGGCCACAGCCTCGGCCTGCCCGACATGAAGCCGGGACCTTGCTCCAGCCTGATGTCCGGCAGCACGGCCGGCGTGGACTGCGACAACCCGGTGCCGAACGCCCAAGAGGTCGCCGCGGTGGAGGAGAACTACGCGTCCGGCTTCGCCGAGCAGCGGCGGGAACCGGTCGTCGTGGTCGACTGAGCTCCCGGCCCGCTCGCCGGCGACCTCGGCGAGCGGGTCAGGCAGCCGCCGTCCGGCGCCCGGTGCGTTCGAGGATGTCGCCGGGTGGCGTCGGCAGGCACGCCGATGGCTTCGACGTCGGGGACGTGCACCACGGGTGAACCGGGCCGCGCGGGTATCGTTGGAACGGCGTGAGCCGCGGAGCGGGACGGTGCCGAGGAACACCGCCTCCTGGGGGAACCGCGCTCGCCCGCGACGCCGATGCCGCGGCGGAGGCGTCGCCCGGCACCTGACCCTGACCGCCACCGCACCGAGCGAGGACCGATGATCACTGTCCTGTTCGTCTGCGTGCACAACGCCGGCCGCTCGCAGATGGCCGCCGCGTGGCTCGCCCACCACGCCGGGGACCGGGTGCGCATCCGCTCGGCGGGCTCGGCTCCGCGTGCCGAGGTGAACCCGGCGGTCGTCGAGGCGATGGCCGAGGTCGGCATCGACATCTCCGCGGAGGTGCCGAAGAAGCTGACCACCGAGGCCGTCGAAGCCAGTGACGTGGTGATCACCATGGGCTGCGGGGACGCCTGCCCGGTCTACCCCGGCAAGCGCTACCTGGACTGGGAGCTGGACGATCCCGCCGGGCAGGGGCTCGACGCCATCCGCCCGATCCGCGACGAGATCGACCGCCGGGTACGCGCCCTGCTGGCCGAACTGGGTGTCCGTCTCGCCTGAGCGCCGCGGTGGCGCTCAGGCGAGCTTCGTGGCGGTGAACGGCGGCTGTTCCGCGTTCGTCAGGCGCCTGGACGAAACGAACTGATGTTCCTGTCCGTGTTGTACTGGGGCCGGACGCTGTGATTGATGTGCTCGAAAGCGCACCGCGCCTGCCCGGTGCCAGAGCGAGCGGGTCTTGTCGCTGAAGCCGCCCGGGTTCAGGCTGCCGCCACCGTGGGTGAACGTTTACTCCGACTCGGCCACCTCCGGCGAAGGCGAGCTACAGCCAGTCGTGTTCTCTGGCGTAGCGGGCTGCCTCGTGCCGGGTGCGGGTTTGGGTCTTCTGCATCGCGTTCGACAGGTAGTTGCGCACGGTGCCTGCGGCCAGGTGCAGCCGGACGGCGATGTCGGCGACCGAGTACCCGTCCCGCGTTCCCCGCAGCACGTCGATTTCTCGGTCGGTCAGGGGGCAGTCGTCGACCACGGCGAGGGCGGAGACGTCCGGGTCGATCCAGCGCTTGCCCTGGTGCAGCGTCCGGATCACCGAGGTGATGTGCGCGGGCTCGGCCGCCTTGCTGACGAATCCCTGCACGCCCAGCTTGAGCGCCTTGCGCAGCACCCCGGGCTTGGCGTGCCGGGTCAGCATCAGGATCACCTGCCCCGGCCGGGACCGGCGGATCTCGGCGACCGCGCCGAGCCCGTCCACGCCGGGCATCTCCAGATCGATGACCAGCACGTCCGGCTGGTGCCGCAGGGTGGCCGCCACGGCCGACTCCCCGTCCTCGGCCTCGGCGAGCACGGTGATCTCGCCCTCCAGCGGCAGCAGCGACGCCAGTGCCTTGCGCAGCAGGGCTTCGTCGTCGGCCAGCACCACCGTGGTCATCCGTCCTCCTGCGCTTCGCGGTGCGGGAACGCGGCGGCGGTGACGAACCGGCCGTTCTCCCGCGACACGGTCAGTTCACCGCCTTCACCCGCCACCCGTTCCCGGAGGGTGGCGAGGCCGCCGAGTTCGGGCAGCGGGGCGTCCTGCGCCCCGTCGTTGACGATGGTGATACCCGTCCGGGACAGGGTGATCCGCACTTCGGTGGCGTCGGCGTGCCGCAGGACGTTCGTGGTCGTCTCCCGCAGGACCTGGCCGAGCAGTTCACCCGTCCGGGGGTCCACTTCGGAATCGCGGTCGACGCGCACCCGGATGCCCGCGGCCTCGAACAGGTTCTTCGCGTTCTCCAGTTCCGCGGACAGGTTGAGCCGGCGTTGCGCGTAGGCGAGTTCCTTCGTCTGGGTGATGGTGTCGGCGACCAGCGCGTGGATCTCGCGGAGTTCCTCTTCGGCGCGGCCGGGATCGGTGCGCACCAGCTTCTGGGCCAGCGAGGTCTTCAGCTTCACCACGTGCAGCGTGTGCCCCTGGATGTCGTGCAGGTCACTGGCGAACCGCATGCGCTCGCGGACCACGGCCAGTTCGGCTTCGCGGTCCCGCGCCTTCTCCAGGTCCTCGACGACGCCGTAGAAGCTCTGGTTCGGGAACATCAGCCCGGTGGTGATCGCGGTGACCCCCGTGGGCAGCAGCACGTAGGCGATCAGCGCCTCGGTGTCACCGCCGTGCACCAGCAACCGCGTCACGCCCACCGCGGCGACGAAGGCACCCAGCCCCAGTGCCGCCGCCCGCCGGTGCCGCGGCAGCTTCGAGACGACGTGCGCGCCGACCACGGCGATGCCGTAGAAGGCGGTCTCGGCGCCCAGCACCAGCCCGCCGTAGAGCCACACCGCGGCGGAGACGAACAGGCACGGGACCGCGACGCGGAACACGTCCCCGGCGGTCCAGCGCTCGAAGGTGACCAGCGCCGTCACCACCCCGAGCCCCAGCACGACGGCGTCCCACCAGTTCCGGGCGTCCAGCGCCACCACCAGCACCCCGGCCACGGTGAGCACCGGGAACACGGTCAGGAGGTTGAGCCGGCGCAGCCGTCCCCGCGTCGGCTGGGTGGCGGCCAGCACGAACCCCAGTATTCTGCCGATCCGCCGGAGCCACCAGTGACACCGTGTCATGCTTTCCCCGGTGAGGTGTCACGGTGGATCGGTGACGCCGGTGCACTACGCGCGGCGGGCGGAAACGGCTGGAATCCCGGTATGCCCTCGACACCAGTCATCGACGTTGACCGCCTGAACCTCACCTACGGCGACTTCCACGCCGTGAAGGACCTGTCCTTCCACGTGTGGGAGGGGGAGTTCTACGCCCTGCTCGGCACGAACGGCGCGGGCAAGACCTCCACCCTGGAGACCATCGAAGGCCACCGCACCGCCACCTCCGGCACCGTGCGGGTGTTCGGCCAGAGCCCCCGCGACCGGCGAGCCGTCCGGCCGAGGATGGGCATCATGCTGCAGGAGAGCGGTTTCTCCCCGGACCTGACGGTGCGGGAGTCGGTTCACCTGATCGGGGGGCTCACCCAGCGCGAGGACCGGGTCGACCGGGTGCTCGGCGTCGTCGACCTCACCCGCAAGGCGGGCACCAAGGTCTCCCAGCTCTCCGGCGGGGAGAAGCGGCGGCTGGACTTCGCCACCGCGGTGTACGGCGCCCCGGAGCTGATCTTCCTGGACGAGCCGACCACCGGCCTGGACATCCAGTCCCGCGACGACCTGTGGTCCGCGGTGGACCGGTTGCGTGAGGACGGTGCCACCATCGTGCTCACCACGCACTACCTCGAAGAGGCCCAGCAGCACGCCGACCGCGTCGGGCTGATGCACCGGGGGACCTTCCACCGGGAGGGCACGGTCTCCGAGCTGACGCGGACCCTGCCGTCGGTCATCCGGTTCTCGCTCCCGGACCACGTGCAGACGTTGCCGTTGCAGGCCAAGCGCGAGAGCGACGGCCGGTTCCTGGTCGAGACCTTCAGCCTGCCCAAGGACCTCTACACCCTGCTCGGCTGGGCCGCCGACCACGCGGTGGACCTGCAGGACCTGGAAGCCGGGCCGACCGGGCTCGACGACGTCTTCCGCGCCATCGGCAGCGAATAACCACTTCGGACCAGAGGAACCCCACCATGTTCTCCATCGCGCGCAGCGAACTCATCCAGATCTTCCGCAACCGGCTGGTGCTGGTGACCAGCCTGGTCATGCCGGTGGCGGTCAGCGCCTTCTTCATCTACCAGCACGAAACCTTCGCCCAGCTGGGCAGCCTGGGCTACATCGCCGCGGTGATCGTGTTCACCGTCTCGGCCTTCGGGCTCTACGCCACCACGGTGACCACGCTGGCCTCCCGCAGGCAGAACCTGTTCCTCAAGCGCCTGCGGTCCACCGCGGCCGGTGACGCCGGCATCCTCGCCGGGCTGCTGCTGCCGGTCACCGCGATCACGCTGGTCCAGGTGGTGGCGATCCTGACCGTGCTGGCCGTGGTCACCGGTGCCCCGGACAACCCGGCGCTCCTGGTCGTCGCGGTGCTCGCCACGGTGGCGATGATGCTCGGCTTCGGGCTGGCCACCGCCGGGCTGACGAACTCGCCCGAGCACGCCCAGGTCACCACGCTGCCGCTCAGCCTCGGCACCATCGCCGTGGCCACCTGGGTCGGCATCAGCGGCACCGAGGAGCTGACCCTGCTCAAGCGGCTGCTGCCCGGCGGCT
The DNA here is from genome assembly GCF_056431745.1 of Amycolatopsis sp. NPDC045836. Lineage (NCBI taxonomy): Bacteria > Bacillati > Actinomycetota > Actinomycetes > Pseudonocardiales > Pseudonocardiaceae > Amycolatopsis > Amycolatopsis sp. NPDC045836. The sequence continues at coordinate 32,817 of NZ_JBWKKF010000008.1, forward strand.
CCGCCACCCAGCTGGCGGTCAACGCCTGGAACGGCGGGGTGGCGGTGACCGATTCGCTGGTCCTGCTGGCGCCCACGCTGGCCTGGGTGGTCATCGCCGTCACGCTGGCTTCGCGGATGTTCCGCTGGGAACCGCGTCGTTGAGCCGGTCGAGCGCTACTTCGAGCACTGGCGTCGCACCGTGGAGACCGGTCAGGAATCGAGAAGTGCCGGCCGGGGCCGCGGAACTAGCGTGGCCGCATGACGAACATCGCCTCGATCACCCTGGACGTGCCCGACCCCGAAGCCGCGGAAGCCTTCTACCGCAAGGCTTTCGACCTGGACGGGCAGCTCCGCCTGCGAGCGTCGGCAGCACCGTCCACCGGGTTCCGCGGATTCACCCTGACGCTCACGGTGGCCCAGCCCGGTGACGTCGACAGCCTCGTCGACTCGGCGGTGGCGGCCGGTGCCACGGTGGTGAAGCCCGCCACCAAGTCGCTGTGGGGCTACGGCGGGGTGGTCCGGGCGCCGGACGGGACGATCTGGCAGATCGCCACTTCGGCCAAGAAGGACACCGGCCCGGTGACCCGGGAGTTCGCCGAAATCGTGCTGCTGCTCGGAGTGGACGACGTCGCCGCGAGCAAGCGGTTCTACGTCGACCACGGCCTGGCGGTGGGGAAGAGCTTCGGCCGCAAGTACGTGGAGTTCACCACGTCGGGACCGGTCAAGCTCGCGCTGTACCGGCGTGCCGCGCTCGCCAAGGTCGCCGGGGTCGAACCCGAAGGCAGTGGCTCGCACCGGATCGCCATCGGCGGGGACAACGGTTCCTTCACCGACCCGGACGGCTTCGCCTGGGAAGCCGCGTGAGCGCACCACCGCGCGAGGCCGCGCAGAGGCTGCGCGACACCCGCGCGAAGCTGGCGGGCGAAGTCGACTGCTGGGTCGCCACCGCCGGGCCCGCGGGCCCCCACCTCGTCCCGCTTTCGTACACCTGGGACGGCACCGCGTTCCTCATCGCGACGCCACGGGCTTCGGTCACCAGCCGGAACCGCTGGCGGACAACCGGGTCCGGCTCAGCCTCGGCCCGACCCGGGATGTCGTCATCGTCGACGGCATCGCCGAGCCGGTGGAGGCCGGCCCCCGGACCGGTGACGCGTTCGCGGCGCGAACCGGCTTCGACCCGCGTGAGCTCACCACGCCCCACCAGTACTTCTCGATCCGGCCGCGGCGGATCCAGGCGTGGCGGGAGGAGAACGAACTCCAGGGCCGCGACCTCATGCGCGCCGGTCGCTGGGCGGATTCACCGGCACCAGCGTGACTCCGCTTCCGTGCGTTCCAGCAGGGAGGTGTGCGGCGGCACCGAGCGCTCGCGGACCAGTTCGGCGACGAGGCTGTAGGGCGGTGCCTTCTCCGGGCGGCTGCGCACCTGTGCGGTGATTTCGTCGGCCAGCGTGCGCGCCATGTCCAGGCGCGGGTATGCGGTGTGGATGGCGACGGCGTCCGGCTCGCCGACGAACTCGGCGCCGACGCCGAAGTCCATGCCGGTGCCGCCCCTGGTGAGCGCGCAGATCGGGCCGCGCCGGTCGGCGATGCCCGTCGAGGTGTGCAGTGCGATCGCCTCCCACACGGTGTCCACCTCGGCGGCGGCCAGGCCGCGCCCGGTGAGGAATTCGGCGGCCAGGTCGGCACCGTCCACTTCGAACCGCTGGTGCCGGTTGCCCGCTTCGGTCAGCCCGAGGTCGTGCAGCACGCAGGCGAAGAAGAGCAGCCGGGGGTCGTAGTCGGCGACCGGGCGGAGGCCGCGGTGCCCGGCCAGCAGGCGGGCGAACAGGTAGGCGCGCACGCTGTGGTTCGCCGTGCTCACGCTTTCCGTGCGCTGCACCAGGTCGAGCGCGGCGAGCGCGTCGGCGTCGGCAGGGAGGTCGATCACTGAGGTCATGAGCCCATCATTCCGTTGCGCGACACGAAAAGTGGATGGCAGGAACGCCAACCTTGGCTACGATCCTGCCATGGAACCCCATCGCGTCGCGGTGCTCGCGCTGCCCTCGGTGATCCCGCTCGACCTGGCCATCCCGGCCGACGTGTTCACCGGGCACCACGGATTGCCGTACCGGGTGACGCTGTGCGGGGTGAGAGCCGGGCCGGTGGCCACCACCGCCGGGTTCGCCGTGCAGGCCACCGCGGGCCTCGGGGCGGTGGCGCGCGCGGACACCATCGTGGTCCCCGGGTTCGTGCCGCACCACCGCCAGCCACCGCCCGGGGTGGCCGAGGCGCTGGCCAGGGCCCACGCCAGGGGCAAGCGGGTGGTGTCCATCTGCACCGGGGCGTTCGCGCTGGCCGCGGCCGGCCTGCTCGACGGGCGCGCCGCCACCACCCACTGGAGCGCCGCGGCCGAACTGGCCGAGCGGTACCCGTCGGTGCGGGTGGAGCCGGACGTGCTCTACGTGGACGAGGGCACCGTGCTCACCTCGGCGGGGGTGGCCGCCGGGATCGACCTGTGCGTGCACATCGTCCGGCGCGACCTCGGCGCCCGCGTGGCGGACGCGGTCGCCAGGCACCTGGTCGCCGCACCCCACCGCGCGGGCGGGCAGGCGCAGTTCGCCCGCCGCGTGCCCGCCGCCGAGCCGACCGCGCTGGCGGAGACCCTGGCGTGGGCCGGGGAACGGCTGCACGAACCGCTCACCGTGGCGGACCTGGCCGCGCACGCGCACCTCTCCCCGCGCACGCTCGCCCGCCGGTTCGCCGAGGAGACCGGGACCTCACCGCTGCGCTGGCTGCTCGACGCCCGGATCGAGCTGGCCAGGCGGCTGCTGGAACGCGGTGAGCTCAGCGTCGCGCAGATCGCGCGGACCAGCGGGTTCGGCACCGGGCCGAACCTGCGCAAGCACTTCCGCCGCCAGGTGGGCACCACGCCGACCGCCTACCGGCAGTCCTTCACCTTGGCCTGACCCGGCGAGTCACGGCGACGTGGAGGCGAGTGGGGGCCACCCCGCCGTGTTCTGGCTGTGGATCGGGGTGGGGCGGGGGAGTGTGGGTGGTTGGGGTGGGTGCCCCCGGCTGCCGGTTTGTGCCCCCGATTTCCGTGGTGATTCTTCGTGGTGGCCCAGCGGGGTGGATGGCTGCCAGGTCGGTGATCAGTACCGATTCGGTTCCAGTCCTTTTGGCCTGGCCCCGGCGAGTTCGGCCGGGACCGGGCCGGGGTGCACGAGGCCGAGCCGCCGGGTGGCGCGGGTCATCGCGACGTAGAGGTCGAGCCTGCCGGAGCAGAGCCCGTCCTCGATCGATTCGAGGCGGGCCAGTTCCCGTCGCCAGACGGTTCTTCACGGTCGCTTCAGCCGGTCCCGTCGGCGGCCGCGGCTCGTCGCTCGAACAGCAGCGATTCGGCGTCGTTCCGGGTGAGGGCGGTGGCCAGGGCGTAGGCGGCCCTGGCTTCCTCGTGGCGTCCGGCCATGGCGAGCAGTTCGGCTTCCACGGCGTGTCGTTGCGGGTAGGCGGCCAGGGTTCCGGGGGTGAGGGTGGCGAGCACCGCGAGACCGGCCTGCGGCCCGTCGGCGTGGCCGTGCGCCATGGCGCGGTTGAGGGTGACGACCGGATTGGGCTGCATCCGCTCGAGCACGTCGTACAGCGAGGCGATCCGCACCCAGTCCGTTTCCGCCGCGGTGGGGGCGATGGCGTGGCAGCCGGCGATGGCCGCCTGCACCACGTACGGGCCCGCGGACCCGAGCCGGTGGGCGCGGTTCAGCGCGTCCAGCCCCCGCCGGATCAGCAACCGGTCCCAGCGGCCGCGGTCCTGGTCCGGCAGCAGCACCGGCCGTCCGCCGGCGTCGTGCCGCGCGGGTGCGCGGGCCTGGGTCAGTTCGAGCAGCGCCAGCAATCCCTGCGCCTCGGCGACTTCGGGCACCAGCGTCGCCGTGCGGCGGGCGAGGCGGAGGGCGTCGTTGCTCAGTTCGGGCCGCATCCAGTTCGCCCCAGAGGTGGCGCGGTAGCCCTCGTTGAAGATCAGGTAGATGACCTCCAGCACGGAGGCCAGCCGCGCGAGCAGGTCGTCCTGCCCCGGCAGGTCCAGCCGGATCCCCTTGTCCCGCAGGGTTTTCTTGGCCCGGGAGATGCGCTGGCCGATGACCGGGTCCTCGACCAGGAAGGCACTGGCGATTTCGTGCGTGCTCAGCCCGGCGAGGCAGCGCAGGGTCAGCGCGATGCGGTACTCGCGCTTGAGTTCGGGGTGGCAGGCGGCGAAGAGCAGGCGGAGTTCGTCGTCGCCGATCGGGTCGTCGACGGCCTCGTCGAGCGGCGCCTCCGGGGTCGAGCGGGTGGGGTCCTGCCCGAGCGTCTCGACGGCCCGCTGGTGCGTGGTGTCGCGGCGGAAGTGGTCCACCGCGCGGTTCTTGGCCACGGTCATCAGCCAGCCTCCTGGGTTCGGCGGGGTACCGGCCGACGGCCACTTCTCCAGTGCCGCGACCAGTGCGTCCTGGGCGAGGTCCTCGGCGAGACCGAGGTCGCCGGTGTACCGGGCGAGCGCCGCGATCAGCCTGGCGGATTCGATCCGCCAGATCGCCTCGACGGCGCCCCGCCCGGTTTCCGTCGGCACCTCAGGCCCCCGGCACGTCTTCGGGCCCGAACACCTTCAGCACCCTGGCCTCGCCCTCCCAGCCGGGCCAGTGCTCGGCGTGCAGCGCGAGGAAGCGCCGTGCCCACTCCACCGCTTCCTCCTTGGTGCGGGTGTCGTAGACGGCGTAGCTGATCATTTCCTTCGACTCGGCGAAGGGACCGTCGACGGTGGTCAGCCCGTTGCCGTCGAGGGTGACCTTCGCCCCGGCGGCGCTCGGGGCGAGACCGGCGTTGTCGATCATCGCACCGGCCTGCACGGCTTCCTGGCCGAGCTTCATGATCCCGGCCATCAGTTCGTCCGGCGGCGGGGTGTCGGGCTGCTCGGCTTCGAGGACGACGAGGTAGCGCATGGTTTTCTCCTGATCTTCCGAATGGATCTTCCGGACGGCGCGAAGGCTACTCAGCCGTCGGTGTCGGGCAGCTGCCGGTAGCGGTGCACCGCGAGCGCGGTGACCAGGCCGAACACCGCCACGACGGCGGCCGCGAAGGCGAGGACACCGAGCACCCCGGACGCCATGCCGGCGAAGCCGGCGAGGAACAGCGGGGCGACGACGCGGGTGGCCATGGCGAGCCCGGCGAAGCCTTCGAGCGAGAGGCGGCGGGCGAGCACCAGCAACCCGGCGGCCAGGCACAGGAAGCCGACGCCACCGGCGGCGAGGTGGACCAGCCCGCTGGTGCTCACGGATTCGGGGGCACCGGCCGGGAACCCGGCCGCGGCGTCGGCGGGGCACACCCCGGCGACGACCATGCTGGCGCCGAACACGCCGAGCAAGGCGGGCGCCCACCTGGCCGCCGGGCCGGTGGCCAGCGCCCGCCGCAGGCCCGCCGCGAACGCGAGCACCATCAGCCCGGTGACCACGAAATTCGTCACCTGCACCCAGCCGCCGTGCCCGAGCGCGAGCTGGCTCCACGCGTGCCGGGTCAGGTCGAAGCCGTCGCGGAGCGCGGCCTGGACCAGCGAGGCGGTCACGTACAGCGGCCCGGCGAGCACGCCGTACCCGAGCAGCGACTTGGTGATGCGGTCGCCGGTCAGCTCCGCGGCCGTCGACCTGGTGCCGACGCGGGTCGGGATGGTGGTGGTCATGGGGTGCTCCCTGGTGGCGGGGGCCGGTCGGTCCGGCCCGTCGCCCACTCCACGAACACCCGCCCCGGATTTTGCAGTGCCGCCCGGGATTTTTCGAATTTTTTCAAAAGTGCAGGTCAGAAAGGATATTGACGGTTCCGTGGTCAGCCGGTACTACTTGTGGGAGCGCTCCCAGGTCGCCGAGGAGGCAGCCATGGCCCGGTTCGCCCGCGTGTTCGCCGCCGTCCTGGTGGGGCTGACCCTGACCGCCGCGCCCGCCGCCGCGCGAGGGGTCAGCGGCACCGTCGAGTTCCGGAAGGACCTCCAGCGGCTCGACGGCTTCGGCATCTCCCAGGCGTTCCAGCGGGCGGCGCTGATCCGCGACCTGCCACCGCGGCAGCAGCGTGAGGTGCTCGATCTGCTGTTCAGCCGCACCGGGGGCGCGGGGCTCAGCATCCTGCGGCTCGGCATCGGCTCGTCCGACAGCACCGAGTACGACAAGATGCGCTCCATCCAGCCGGTCGACCCCGGTGGGCCGGACGCGCCGCCGAAGTACGTCTGGGACGGCGACGACAGCGGGCAGGTGTGGCTGGCCAAGGAGGCCGAGGCGTACGGGGTGGAGCGCTTCTACGCCGACGCCTGGAGCGCACCCGGGTACATGAAGGACAACGGCAGCGAGAACAACGGCGGGGTGCTCTGCGGTCTCTCCGGCACCAGCTGCGGCGACTGGCGGCAGGCGTACGCCGAGTACCTGGTCCAGTACGCGCGCTTCTACGCCGAGGAGGGCATCCGGATCACCGACCTCGGGTTCACCAACGAACCCGACCTGTCCACCTCGTACGCGTCCATGCGGTTCACCCCGGCGCAGGCGGCCGAGTTCACCGGGGTGCTCGGCCCGGTCGCCAGGAACTCCGGGCTGGGGCTGCGGCTCGCCTGCTGCGACGCCGCCGGGTGGGCCGAGCAGCGGGAGTACACCGAGGCGATCGAGGCGGATCCGGTGGCACGCGAGGAGATCACCACGCACACCGGCCACCCGTACCGGAACCCGGTGACCGGCCCGCTGCCGACCACCCGGCACACGTGGATGTCGGAGTGGTCGCCGAACGGCACCACCTGGAACGAGGCGTGGGACGACGGCAGCGGTTACGACGGCTTCACCGTGGCGCAGAACGTCCACGACACGCTGACCACCGGCGGGGCCAACGGGTACGTGTTCTGGTTCGGGGCCTCCCTCGGCACCACCCGGGGTCTGATCCAGCTCGACGGCGACAGCTACCACGTGTCGAAACGGCTGTGGGCGCTCGCCGCGTACAGCCGGTTCATCCGCCCGGACGCCCACCGCGTCCCGGCGCGGACCTCGGCGCCGGACCTGCGGATCTCGGCCTACCGCAATCCGGACGGCAGCCGGGTGGTCGAGGTGCTCAACGCCGGGACGTCGGCCATCCAGGCGGACCTCACCGTGGACAGCGTGGGGCACCCCACCGCCTACGTCACCGACAGCAGCCGCTCATCGGCGGAAACCGACGCCGCCGAGCTGATGGGCCGCCGGTTGACCGTGCAGGCCGCGCCGCGGGCACTGACCACGATCGTGCTCCACTGAGGCGTTTCAGGGGCGGACCAGCACGGAGAAGAAGATCGGCTGGCGGGACGGGAGCAGTTCCCGGTCGGCCTCGTCGACCATCTTCCAGTAGACGCGGCAGTCGACCGGGGCGGTCGGTGGTGCGCTCACCGTGACGGTGATCTGCACGTGCTGCTGCGGTGCGGTGTCGTTGATCGGGATGCGGTCCGGGGTGCGGCAGTCGTTCGCCTCCAGCGGCAGGTCGGTCCGCTTCAGGAACCGCTTCTGCCACGCCACCGTGCCGGTGTTCTGGATCTCCCACACCTTCACGAACTGCGTGCCGGGTTTGACCACGGTGTCGTCGGGAATGGTCACGTCGGCGACGAACCGGCTCGAATCACCGGGATAGGGCGGCCCGGCGGGCTGCTCCTGCGGCAGCAGCACGACAACCACGACTGTGACCACCGCGGCCACCACGGCCAGCGCCGCGGCGAGCGGGACCAGCACCCGTTTCGACCGCCACCGGGCAGTGGGCTCGGCTTCGGCCGGGGTGGTTTCGGACAGGGCCAGCCGGGTGGCCTGCCACTTGCCGTGCCATTCGTCCTCGTCCCCGCCGCAGGCGCGGACGAACTCGCGCACGGTCTCCCACGGCTGCAACCGGCGGCCGGTCACGGTCAGGTGCAGGGTGGCGTGGGACACCGCGCCGGACTTCGCCGCCATCCGCCGGAACGAGGGCTCACCGGCCCGCGTCCGCAGCTCCCGCAGCTCCGCCATGAACGACTCGAGCGCCGCTGGCCGCTCTCCCGCTCGCAGTCTCGGCTCGCTCACCGTCAATCAGACACCCGTTCCGCCACGCTGTGCGATCGCGCCGACTATACCGCGATCCAGCGCGCTGATCAGCGGACAGTGCGGGGTCGACGGTTGTCAGACGCTGTCAACCTGCGGGTTCCTGACGTCAGGTGTTCCGTCACCCGGGTTCCGGACGGGCCGCGGACCGGCCAGTGTCGGTGGTGTTCGCCCCAGCAGCATCGAGAAGAGGAGGACTCATGCGCAAGAGGACGATCGCCGCGCTGCTCGCCGCCGTTCCGGTGGCCGCGCTCACCGGCACGGTGGTGGCGGGCCCGGTGGCGGTGGCCGCACCCACGGTGAACATGGAGGCCGTGATCAAGGCGGCCATGTGGGACCCGTACAAGCCGGACCAGTCGATCACCCCGGGCTCCGGCGACAGCGTCAAGGTCGTCGAGCAGGCGCTGGCGGCGAAGGACCTGCTGGACGCCAAGCAGGTCGACGGGCACTTCGGCACCACGACGGTGACCGCGTACCAGAAGTTCCAGAAGTCGCTGGGGCACAGCGGGCTGGCCGCCAGCGGCCTGCCGGGCAAGGGCTCGCTGGCCGAACTCGGCAAGGGCCGCTACACGCTGACCGCGCAGTTCGGGCCGGGCGCGAAGACCACGGTGGACGGCAAGACGGTCAACCAGCGCACCGCCGACATGATCAAGGCGGCCGAGCAGCGGGCCGGCGTCGACTTCACCATCACCCAGGGCTCCTACAACGCCGGTGGGGTGGGTGCCTCGGGCGGCACGCACGACGGCGGCGGGGCCGTGGACATCTCCGTGCGGAACATCTCGGACAAGACCGCCGCGGTGAAGGCGCTGCGGGAGGTCGGCTTCGCCGCGTGGCACCGCACCCCCAGCCAGGGTGACTGGGTGGAGCACATCCACGGCATCGCGATCAGCGACACGGACATGTCGCCGCAGGCGCAGGCCCAGGCCGGGGACTACTACCTGGGGCGCAACGGCCTGGCCAACCACGCCAAGGACGACGGACCGCAGGTCAAGAAGGTGACCTGGGAGGAGTTCGAGCGCGGGTGACCCACTGGGGGTAGGGGCGGGCGACCCGGCCGGGCCGGGGGTCGCCCGCCCCTGCTTTGTCTTCGGGGGTCGCCGCGCCAGGCCGCTGCCCGGGTGACGTGCCGCCGGGCTGCTCCGGTGGCACCTGCGGTGGGCCGGGCGCGAGGCGGTGTGCCGTGGCCGGTGGCGGCGTGGCACCAGCGTGTCGCCGCAGCCAGGGGCACCAGCGCGAACCTCAGTTGCGGAAGGTGCGCCGGTAGGCGTCCGGTGGCACGCCGACGGTCCGGTTGAAGTGCCGCCGCAGGGTGGCGGCGGTGCCCATGCCGACGGCCGCCGCGATGGTGTCGATGCTGTCGCCGGTGGTTTCCAGCAGTTCCTGCGCGCGGCGGATGCGCTGGGTGTGCAGCCACTGCAGCGGGGTGGTGCCGGTGGCGGCCCGGAAGTGGCGGCCGAGGTGCCTGCTGCTCAGGTTCGCCCGCCGCGCCAGGTCCTCGACGGTCAGCGGCTGGTCCAGCCGCTCGGCCGCCCAGGGCAGCAGCCCGGTCAGCGGGTGGTCGTCCTCCGCGGGCACCGGCGCGGGCACGAACTGGGCCTGGCCACCGGCCCGGTGCGGCGGCACGACCAGGCGGCGCGCGGCGGTGTTCGCCACCGCGGAACCGTGGTCCAGGCGGATCAGGTGCAGGCACAGGTCGATCGCGGCGGCCTTGCCCGCCGAGGTGAGCACGCTGCCGTTGTCCACGTACAGCACGTCCGGATCCACCTCCACCAGCGGGTACCGCTCGGCCAGCACGCCGGTGTGCGCCCAGTGCGTGGTCGCGCGCCGCCCGTCCAGCAGACCGGCGGCGGCCAGCACGAACGCACCGGTGCACAGCGACGCGACCCGCGCCCCCGCTTCGTGGGCGGCGCGCACGGCGTCGACCAGCTCGGCGGGCGGGGCCTCGTCGACGTCGGCCCAGGCCGGGACGAGCACGGTGCCGGCGCGGCTCAGGTGGTCGAGGCCGGTGTCCGGCTCCAGCTGGAACCGCCCGGCCCGCACCGGGCCCGAGCCGCAGATCGCCACGTCGTACCGGTCGGGGGTGAAGATCTCGTACGCCACCGCCAGCTCGAAGTGCAACATGCCGTCGGTGGCGGCCATGGCCAGGGTGCGCATGTCCGAAAGTGTACGGATCACGTCGTTCCGGACACTGGTGCCGGGTGGCCGCCACGACCACGATGTCCTTCGTGGATGACAAGAAGGCAGTGGTGGTCTACGGGGCCTACGGGCACACCGGCCGGTTCGTGGTGGCGGAACTCCGGGCACGCGGGTACACCCCGGTGCTCTCCGGGCGCAACGAGGGGAAACTGCGGGAACTGGGCACGGCGGTCCGGCCCGCCTCGGTCGACGACGCCGGTGCGCTCGACCGCGCGCTCGCCGGGGCGGCAGCCGTGATCAACACCGCCGGGCCGTTCGCGGTGACCGCCGCCCCGCTGATCGAGGCGGCCCAGCGCGCGGGCATCCCGTACGTGGACGTCGCCGCCGAGATCGAAGCCAACGCCGACACGTTCACGCACTTCGCCGACCGGGCGCGGACGCCGGTGGTGCCCGCGATGGCCTTCTACGGCGGCCTCGGCGACCTCCTGGTCACCACCGCGATGGGCGACTGGACCTCGGCCGACGAGGTGCACGTCGCGTACGGCCTGAGCAGCTGGCACCCCACGGCCGGAACGCGGCTCGCCGGTGAGGTGTCGCAGCAGCGGCGCAACGGGCAGCGCGTCCGCTTCACCAAGGGCGCGCTGGAGTACCACGACGACGCCCTGCCGACCGTGGACTGGCCGTTCCCCGAACCGATGGGCACGCGGCCGGTGCTCGGCGAGTTCACCATGGCCGACGTGGTCACCGTGCCCAGCCACCTGGCCGTGCCCGAGGTGCGCACGTACATGGCGGTGGAAGCGGCACAGGACCTTTCGGCGGGTTCGGCTCCGGCGGCCGTCGACGAGCACGGCCGGTCCGCGCAGACGTTCCTGGTCGACGTCCTCGTGCGGGCCGGTGGTGAAGAACGCCGGATCGCCGCGAGCGGACAGGACATCTACGCGATCAGCGCGCCGCTCGCCGTCGAAGCGGTCGAACGCCTCCTCACCGGCCGGACCCGCGCGACCGGGGTCGCCTCCGCCGGGCGGATGTTCGACGCCCCGGACTTCCTGCGGGCGCTGGCCACGCACGTCAAGCTCGAGCGCCGGTGAGCGCCTCGGCGAACGCGTGGATCGTGGCGGTGGCGTGGTCGCGGTGCCAGACCAGGCCGAGGCTGGAGTCGGGCAGGCCGGTGACCGGCAGGTAGACCAGCGCGTCACGCCGGTGGTGCTCGGCGGTGGGCTGGCACAGCAGCAGCGCACCCCGGCCGGCCGCGGCCAGCGCCAGCCCCTCCTGCAGCGTGCTCACCAGCGGACCGGGTGGCACGGGCTGCCCGCCCGGGGTGCGGGCGGGTGCCTGGAACGCACGCCAGTACGCCGGCGCGGGTTCCTTGATGCCGATCAGGGTGCAGCCGGCCAGTTCCTCGGCGGTCACCGACGGGCGGGCCGCGAGGGGGTGGCGGGCCGACACCGCAAGCGTTTGCTGCTGCCGCGAGAACACCGGGCCGAGGACCAGTTCGGGTTCGTCCACCGGCAGCAGCACCACCGCGGCGTCCACCTCGCCGCGGTACAGCGGCCCGAACGGATCGGCGAGCGGGATCTCCACCACTTCGGTGGCGCAACCGGGCCAGCGGTCGCCGAACCGGCCGATCGCGGTCATCAGCTCGTCGTTCGCGCTGCCCTGGAAACCCAGGCGCAGCAGGCCCCGCACGCCTCTGGCGGCGTCGGTCGTGTCGGCCACGGCCGCGCGCAACTCCTCGTAGGCGGGCCGGACCCTGGCCAGGAACTGCTCGCCCAGCGGGGTCAGCCGCACCCGGCGGCTGGTGCGTTCCACCAGGCGGGCACCGATCCGGCTCTCCAGTGCCCGCAACAGCTGGCTGACGCGGCTCTGCGAGAGGTACAGCCGCTCACCGGTGCGCCCGAAGTGCAGTTCCTCGGCCAGCACCAGGAAGCACTCCAGTTCCCGGACCTCCATCGACACCTCCTGATCGATGAGCCAGCCTAATCGGTCGATGACGGATCGATCGTTGTTCGGTGCCACGGCCGCCGGTTGGCTGAACCGCATGGCACAACCCACGGACACCGCCCGCCCGCTGCGGGGCTGGTTCGGCGTCGCGGCCACGGCTGCCGCGACCTTCACCGTCGTCACCTCGGAAATGCTGCCGGTCGGTCTGCTCACGCCGATCGGCGCGGCGCTGGGCGTCAGCGAAGGCGTGGCCGGGCTGACGCTGACCATCACCGGCCTGGTCGCGGCCGTCTCGGCACCACTGCTCACCCCGCGCCTGGGGCGGCTGGACCGGCGGACCGCACTGGTCGCGCTGGTGCTGGTGCTGGCGGTGGGCAACCTGCTGTCGGCCTGGTCGCCGGGGTTCGGGGTGCTGGTGGCGGGCCGGGTCCTGGTCGGCGTCGGCATGGGCGGGGTGTGGTCGATCGCGGCGGGCCTGGGCGCACGGCTGGTGCCCGGCAGGCCGTCGGCCACTTCGCTGGTCTTCAGCGGGATCGCGGTGGCCTCGGTGCTGGGTGTGCCGCTGGGCACCTACCTGGGCGACCTGGCGGGCTGGCGGGCGGCTTTTGCCGGGGCGGGCGTGCTGGCGGTGGTGGTGGCCGTCGCTCTCGCGGTGCTGTTGCCGGGGTTGCCCGCCGAGGCGGGCCTGCGGCTGGGCGGGGTGCTGCGACTGGCGTTCAGCCCGCGGGTGGGTACCGGCCTGGTGCTGGTGGCGTTGCTGGTGACCGGGCACTTCGCCGCCTACACCTATGTGCGCCCGGTGCTGGAGGAGGTTTCCGGGGTGAGCAGCGCGCTGCTCGGCACCCTGCTGCTGGGGTACGGGGTGGCCGGGGTGGCCGGGAACTTCGCGGCCGGGTGGGCGGTGGCGCGTTCCCCGCGGGGGACGCTGCTGGTGATCGCCCTCGTGCTGGCGGCAGCGGTGCTGCTGATCCCGTTGGCAGGCGGTGGTTTGCTCACGCTGCTGGTCTGGGGACTCGCGTACGGCGGGGTTTCGGTGAGCACGCAGACCTGGTTGCTGGCTTCGGTGCCGCAGGCGAGGGAAGCGGGCTCGGCTCTGTTCGTCGGGGTGTTCAACGCCGCCATCGCCGCGGGCGCGCTGTTGGGCGGCCGGGCCGCCGACGGCTGGGGCGTCACTTCGGTGATGTGGCTGGGGAGCGCACTGGCTCTCGGCGCGGCGGTGGTCGCTTTGCTGGGCCGGGCCCCGGAATCCGGCAGGTTGTGAGCACGGTTCGGCTCGGCGCGTTGCCGCTCCAGCGCGGGTTGGCTTGTTGTGACGCTTGGCTGGCCGGAAACCCGGCGGAAGCCGCTGAACGACTATCCCCGGCAGCGGGGGACCGCCTCCACCGAAGCGTTGTCACCAGCCGAGGACCGGCGTGCCCGGGGACGGCCCGATCGAGGAGCTGTGGTCGCCAAGTTCGGCATGCCTGGTGCCCCAGTCGAGTCCATGATCCGGGGGGTGGTGTCACCGGGCCTGGTGGCATCGAGGACCCTGATAGGGATGCGGCCACCCTTCGGACAGGTCTCGTCGCAAACATGAGCAGCAGTTTCGGCGTGTTCCTCGGCATCAGGGGTGAACATCCGGCCCGCACCGGCAACCGCCAGCTCAAACGCGCGTTCTTCCTCGCCGCCTTCGCCGCCCTGTCCGACCCGGCCAGCCGCGCCTACTACGACCGCAAACGCACCGAGGGCAAACACAACGCCGCCCTCATCCGCCTGGCCCGCCGCCGCTGCGACGTCCTCTACGCCCTGCTCCGCAACCGCACCCACTACCGACACCCGAACCCCGCCGCGGCTTGACAACCAAATAGGAACGCCCCCACCACCTCGGGGGCGGCCCCTGCAACCAGCCTACTCGGACTCAGCTCGGAAAAGAGCGGGTCGGCTGCGCCTGTGGGCGACTCGCACCTCTGTGGACAAACTGCTTCCGAGGTCCGGCAGGTGTGGTACAACCCGCACGACGGGGACGCCTGGTGGTCTCCGCGATGGGACCTTTCCGGTGGCCTCAAGCTGACTGCTCGCTCGGGGGCGGACTCCGGCGAAAGCGGTTCGTGAGCGGCGCAGGCACCTCAAGCCGCAGACCGGGGAGGAGCGGCTCGCCGTCGTCAGTTCGCGTTGTCGAAGTGGGCTTTCAACCGCTTCAGCGTGGTGCCGATGTTGGTGCTGTTGGTTTCCGCGCGATCCGGCTGCCCGGTGATGAGGATGGCGAACGGCACGAACCAGCGCGGTACGCGCAGCCAGTTCGTCACGGTGAGCCTGCTGCCGCTGCCGTCGGGCACGATGTCGTACTCCCACCGCGAAATCGGCACGAAGAACGGCGTGCGCACCCGGTAGGCGAACCGGCGGCCGGGCTCGGCCTCGACGATCTCGGCGTGGGTGACCCACCGGCGCAGGCCGTTGCGGTTGCTGCCGGAGAACCAGTTCCCGACGGCGGCCTCGCTGGCTCCGCGGATCCAGCGGGCCTTGTAGAACTCCTCGGCGAAATCCGCCATCGCCACCGGGTCGCTGACCAGCCGGTACACCTCGTCCGGCGAGGCACCGACCGTGGTTTCACCGACGGCGAGCGGTTCGGTGTAGGTCAGTTTGTCCCTCGGGTTCACCATCGGATCGCACCTCCCAGTAGACCTGCAAGCCCACCAGTGCGGCGCGGAACCGTCAAGGTGACGGATTCACCCGCCGGACCGGTTTTCCGCATCCGGCCACGCGGTGCCGCGAAACCCGCGGCACACCCGAAAACGCTTCCGTGAATGCGCAATCGAGAAGAACGGCGTCGGCGGCGGGTCAGGGCAGCCGGGTCATCGCCCACGTCTTCGGGCCGCCCCTCGGCAGGTCGACCTCGGCGACCACTTCGAAGCCGAGGGTGCGGTAGTACTCGACGTTGCGCTCGGTCGAGGTTTCCAGGAACGCGGGCACCCCGGCCGCTGCCGCGGCGTCCAAGCCGGGCTGGATGACCGCCCGCCCGAGACCGCGGCCCTGGCAGTCCGGCCGGACGCCGACGGTGCCGAGGAACCACGACGGCCCGGACGGCCGGTGCGGGGCCAGCGCCGCCTCCACCTCGGCGGCGACCTCCGCCCGGTCACCGGCGATCTCGGCGAGTTCCGGGCCCAGGTCGGCGAACACGCGCTCGATGCCCTCGGCTTCCGGGGTGGTCCAGACGGACACGGCGTCGGCGTCGTCGCTGACCCAGACCCGGCCGTGCGGCAGGCCGACGCGGGTCAGGAACAGCCGGTGCGACCGGGCCAGGCGCTCCGGGTGGTCGTCGGCGGCCACGGTGTGCCGGGTGAACGGGTAGTCGGCGAAGGCCAGGACCAGCGTGGTGACAGCGGCTTCGACGTCTTCGGTGGTGGCGGGACGAATGGGCATCACCGCCAGTCTAGGGAAATGCGGAAGGTCGCGCCTTCCCCGGGCGCGGTGGTGACGGTGACCGTGCCGCCGTGCGCGGTCACCAGCGACCACACGATCGACAGCCCCAGCCCCGCTCCGCCGCCGTGGTCGCGGGCCCGTGAGGCGTCCGCGCGGTAGAACCGGTCGAAGACCCGCGCGACCTGGTCCGGCGACAACCCGGGCCCGCGGTCGGCGAGCTCCAGAACGGACTTCCCCGCCTCGGTGCCGACCCCGATCCGCACCGCCGAACCCGGTGGGGTGTGGGCGACGGCGTTGCCGACCAGGTTGCTCACCACCTGCCGCAGCCGGGCTTCGTCGCCGAGGACCGGGGCTGGTGCGGGATCCGGCGCCGCCCCGAGCCCGGTCAGGGTGACCTCGCGAGCCGGGTCCAGCGCTCGCAGGTCGTGCAGCGCGTCGACGGCGAGCGAACGCAGGTCCATCGGCGCCCGGCGCAGGTGCAGGCCGCCTTCGTCGAGCTGGGCGAGCAGCAGCAGGTCGTCGACCAGCCCGGCGAGCCGCGTCGACTCGCGTTCGATGCGGTCCACCGTCGCGTCGATCTCGCTGCCGCCCATCCGGTAGAGCTGCGCGAAACCGCTGATGCCCGCCAGCGGGGTGCGCAGTTCGTGGCTCGCGTCCGCGACGAAGCGGCGCAGCCGCTCCTCGGACCGGGCGCGGGCCGCCACCGCCGCCTCGATCTGCGCGAGCATGCCGTTCAGCGACCGGGTCAGCCTGCCGACCTCGGTGGATTCGGCCGCGGTGAACGGCACCCGCCGCGACAGGTCACCCCCGGCGATCGCCGCCGCCGTCTCCTCGATCCGCCGCAGCGGCCGCAACCCGGCCCGCACCCAGAACCAGCCCGCCGTGGCCAGCACCACCAGCAGCCCGGCCCCGACCAGCCCGCACACCCACCGGACCCGCGCCACCGTATCGTCCACTTGGGACAGTGCACCGGCGGCCACCACGCTGCCGCCACCGCGGGCGGGCAGGGCGAGCACCCGCCAGCCCGGCACCTCGAACGGCGTCCGAGCCCGCGCCGCCACCGCCTGACTGTCCAAAGTGGGCAATTCAGGTGCGGACGGGCCGTGCAGCGCCAGCGAAGCGCGGCCCTCGGCGTCGAGGTAGGCGAGGTAGAGGTCGGCGGGCCCGGCCTGGGGCGGCCTGCTGCTCGCCAGGTTGGCGATCAGCGGCTCGGGCACCGCCGCCAGCACCCCGGCGGCCACCGACACCTGCAGGTCCACCCGCTCCACCAGCGGTTCCCGCAACGCCACCAGCACCACGGCGCTGCTGGTCACCATGCCGGTCACCAGCAGCGCCATCGCGATCAGCAGCACCCGCGCCCGGAGCGAGAGCCGCTTCACCGCGGCGCCCGCAGCACGTACCCCACCCCGCGCACGGTGTGGATGAGCTTCGGCTCGCGGTTGTCCAGTTTGCGCCGCAGGTAGCTGATGTAGGACTCGACGATGCTGGCGTCGCCGCCGAAGTCGTACCGCCAGACGTGGTGCAGGATCTGCTCGCGCGCCAGCACCCGGTCGGCGTTCTCCATCAGGAACCGCAGCAGGGTGAACTCGGTGGGGGAGAGGGCGACCGGCCGGCCCGCCCGGGTGACCAGCCGGGCCACCGGATCCAGTTCGACGTCGCCGACGCTGAGCACGTCACGCGGGGAACCGCTGGTGCGGCGCAGGATCGCGCGGATGCGGGCGATCAGCTCCTCCAGCCGGAACGGTTTGGTGACGTAGTCGTCCCCACCGGCGGTCAGCCCGGCGACCTTGTCCTCACCGGCGTCGCGGGCGGTGAGGAACAACACGGGCACGGTCCGGGCGGGGCCGGTGCCCGCCCGCAGGCGGCGCAGCACCTCGAAACCGTCGACGTCGGGCAGCATCACGTCCAGCACCACCAGATCGGGTGGCCGCCGGGCGGCGATCGCCAGCGCGTCGGCCCCGCCGGCGGTGGCGGACACCGTGAACCCGGCGAACCGGAGGCTCGCCGCGAGCAGCTCCCGCAGCGTCGGATCGTCCTCCACCACGAGCAGAGCAGCCGTCATGACCGCTGACGATGCCAGTGCCGGGCGCCCGCGACGAGCAGGCACGCCACCGAACCGGCGACGAGCCCGGCCCCGGCCGCGACGAGCGCGTTCCCGCTCACCCCGGTGCCGAGCGGGAGCGGCCCCAGCCACAGGTCCAGCCGGGCACCGCCGAGCCAGGCCATCGCCGCCCAGCACAGCGCCACCACCCAGGGCGCGTGCCATCGCGCGAACACCGCCAGCAGCACGACCACCACCACGGCGAACGGCCACGCCCAGCCCGGCTCCGGAACCGGCAGCGCCGGACCGGCGAGCTGCCACGGCACGCCCAGCCCGCTGGCCAGCACCACGCACAGCACGTTCGGCGCGGCCAGCAGCACCACGCCGAGCAGGCGCGGCCCGTCCGCGATGGCAGGCAGCGCCCCGAGCACCGTCGGCACCCCCGCCGTGCCGACCAGGACCACGGCGACGTGCCGGACCCACGGCAGCCGCCACGTCGCCACGCGCACGCCGACGACGACCGCCAGCCACAGCACCCCGCCGAGCACGCTCCGCACACCGGGGAGGAACGCCAGCACGACCAGCCCGGCGCCGAACACCGCGACCGCGCCCGCGACCCGCCACCAGTTGCTCAGCACGGCCGTCAGCAGCACCGCGCCGACCAGCGAAACCCCCAGCGGCAGCAGGGAAACCGAGCCGGACAGCAGGCTGTGGCGGAGGTCGGCGGACCCGCCCGCGGCGAGCGCCACGGCGGCGGGGGTGGCCCCGCCACCGAGCCCCAGCAGGCTCACGCCGAGCCACGCCCACGCGGCCATGCCACCCAGCGCGGTCAGCCCGGCCGCGGCACCGGCCAGTGCGTCGCGCTTCACACGTCCCTCGTGCGCAGGACGAGGTGGCCGAGGGCGCCGATCACCGCCACGGAACCGCACAGGATGGCGAGTCCGGTCAGCGGCGGCAGCGCGCCGGGCACCGGCAGCACGTTCATGATCTTCTCCCCGGCCGATGTCGGCCAGTAGCGGTCCATCCACTCACGCAGCGCGTCGGGGAACGTCTGCGCGACCAGCCGGATGAGCAGCGTGCCCGAGACGAGCACCCCGATCGCGCCCGCGGTCGACCGCAGCAGCACGCCGAGGCCGAGCCCGAGCAGTCCCACCGCCGCCAGGTAGAGCCCGCTGCCGACCACCGCCCGGAGCACCCCCGGCTGCCCGAGCGTCGCGTGCGGCACGCCGGCCGCGGCGATCAGCGCCTGCCCGGCGAAGAACGACACGAAGCCGATCACCTGGCCGAGCAGCAGCGCGGCACCCGAGAACACCCCCGCCTTCGCGGCCAGCAGCCTGCCGCGCACCGGCACCGCCACCACGCTCGACTGGATGGTGCCGGTGCCGTACTCCGAGGTGATCACCAGCACGCCGAGCACCCCGATCGCCAGCTGCGCGACGATGATGCTGGTCAGGCTGGTCGCCGTGGGGTCCCAGTCCTCGCCGGTGTACGCGCGGGCCTGCGCCGCGGACGCCAGCGCGCTGATGCCGACCCCGAGCAGCACGGTCACCGCGGCGGTCAGCCAGGTCGAGCGCAGGCTGCGGAACTTGGTCCATTCGGAGCGCAGCGCGTTCACGCGGGCACCCCGTATTCGACGGAGTCGTGGGTCAGGGCCATGAAAACGTCCTCCAGCGAGCCGCGGGCCGGGGTCAGTTCGGTCAGCGCGATGCCGTCACCGGCGGCGAGCTTGCCGATCTCGGCGGCGGTGCGGTCCAGTACGAACAGGGCGTCGTCCCGCAGCTCGAAGGTGGCGCCGGTGCGGCGGAACAGGCGTGCCAGGCGATCCGGTTCGCCGGAGCGGACGAGCACGGCTTCTTCACCGTGGGTGCGCAGGAACTCGTCGATGCCGGTGTCGGCGATGAGCCTGCCGCGGCCGAGCACGAGCAGGTGCTGCGCGGTCAGCGCCATCTCGCTCATCAGGTGGCTGGAAACCAGGATCGTGCGGCCCTCGGCGGCGAGGTCGCGCATGAGCCCGCGGATCCAGCGGATGCCCCCCGGGTCGAGGCCGTTGACCGGCTCGTCGAACATCAGCACCGGCGGGTCGCCGAGCAGCGCACCCGCGATGCCGAGCCGCTGGCTCATGCCGAGGGAGAACGTGCCCGCCCGCTTGCCGGCCACGTTCGACAGCCCGACCAGCCCGAGCACCTCGTCGACGCGCGCGCGGCCGATGCCCGCGGTCTGGGCGAGCGCGAGCAGGTGCGCGGCGGCGGTGCGGCCGGGGTGCACGGCGCGGGCGTCGAGCAGCGCGCCGACCGTGTGCAGCGGCCGGGCGAGTTCGGCGTAGCGGCGGCCGTGCACGGTGACCGTGCCCGCGGTGGGCGCGTCCAGCCCGAGCACGAGCCGCATGGTGGTGGACTTGCCCGCCCCGTTGGGGCCGAGGAAGCCGGTCACGCGGCTGGGTTCCACGGTGAAGCTGAGGTCGTCGACGGCGAGCCGGTCGCCGTAGCGCTTGGTGAGGCCACGGGCCTCGATGGTTGCGGTCATGCGCCCGAGACTCGCCGCGCCAGGTGACGGCCCGCTGGGAACGAGCCGCCCGAGCCCGGCTCATCGAGGATTTCTCCCAGGAAACTCCCAGGAACGTGCCACCATGCGACGCGTGCTGCTGCTGGTTCCCGCGGACGTGCTGCGTCCGCGCCGCCGGGCTGGACGTCGCACCGGTCGATCACGACGCGCTGGCGAAACCCGGTGGTGCAGCCGAAGCCGTGCGCCGCGTGCCACCGGACGCGCAGGCCGTCTACCGCGGCTGGATGCTGAGCAGCGATCGCTACGCCGACTTCGACTCCGCGCTGCGGCAGCGTGGGGTGGTGCTCCGGACCACGGCCGAGCAGTACCGCCGCGCCCACGAACTGCCCGGCTGGTACGACGCCCTCGCGAAGATCACCCCGCACTCGGTTTCGCCGGTGGGTCCGTGCTGCGGCGGTTCGACCAGTTCGTCTCCGCGGAAGTCCGGACCTGGACCTGCCCTTCGTCACGGCCGATTTCGCGTTGCGGGAGGACGGTGAGTGGCGCCTGGTCGAACTCGGCGACGGACAGGTCAGTGACCGGCCTCGAAGCGTTCCGGCGGAGCGGCTTCCGCTGACATAGTGGTGCGCATGGAGTGGCGACCGTGGTTGACGCGGTGGAGTGAGGAATGGCTCAGCACCGCGGAGAAGCCGGATCCGGACGTGGCCAGGGAGCGCTGGCTCGGTTTCGCACCGGCCAGTGAGCAGGCCGTGGCCGCGGTGGAACGGCGGCTGGCGCGGGAGTTGCCGCCGTCGTACCGGGAGTTCCTGCTGACCACGGACGGCTGGCGCCACGCGGGCGAGTTCGTCTGGCGCCTGCGCGACACCAGCGACGTCGACTTCCTGGCCGTGCACGAACCCTTCTGGGGAGAGGGGTGGGAATGGGCGGTCGAGGACCCGCTGGACAACTGCTTCACCCGAGGGGTGCTGATCTCCCGGGAAGCCGACGCGGGCATCCTGTTCCTCGACCCGGGTGACGTCGACGAGAACGGGGAGTGGGCGGCCTACAGCCTGTTCTCCTGGCGCGCCGCACCGCCCGAACGCTTCCCGTCGTTCACCGCGTTGATGGAGCACCTGTACGCCGGATTCCACCAGCTGCGGCACCCGGCAGGCGAAACCCGCGACCACTGGGACGCCGAGGTCGAGCGCGCCCGGCTGCTGGCCCTCGCCGGCCAGGTCGACGAAGCCGAAGCGATCCTGGCAGCGGCCGAGAAGTTCGGCCGCGAACGGGCGGTCGTCCTGCGGGCGCAACTGCTGCTCCTGCTGGACCGGCACTACGAGGCGGGCGTGCTCCTCGGCCGGTTGCTGATCCCGGACACGGCACCGCCGGGCTTCCTGCGCGATCCGCTGTTCACCGAGGAATTCCTGCCGTGGCTGTTCTTCCAGGACGCGATGCCGGGCCGCAACTCGATCCTGAAATCGGCTTCGTACGGCGTGAAACCGGAACTGCACCAAGCCATCGCCGACCACGAGTCCCGCCCGGAGCCACCGGCCTTCGGCAACCCCGAATTCGACACCCTGGTGCGTCAGGCCCTGAACGGCGATCCGGACCACCTCTGGCCCGCCGTCCGAGCCGCCCTCCCGCACTGGCGCCCCCGCACCGCCGACCACATCGCCCCGATCGGCCTGCTCGCCAACCCGGTGCTGGCCCGCACACTCACCGCGGCGCGGGGTCGCGCCCTGCTGTCCCAAGCCCGTTCGTGATCACGGACTGAGCCGGTGCAGGTCACGGGGAACAGCGTGGCGTGGCGGATGTTGTCCAGGCCGAGCAGCCGGGCGGTCCAGCGCTCCAGCCCGATGGCGAAGCCGCCGTGCGGTGGCATGCCCGCCAAGCACACTCGACGCCCGACGTGCCAGGACAATTGCGGGGCCAGCACCAGAGAACTCATCGCGCTCTGCCGCGGACAGCAGCGGCCCCGAGAGCCACCACCCCACCGAAGCCAAACAACCAAACCCGACAACAAAACCGCCCACCCCACCAAGACAGAAGAAGCCCACACAACAACGGGCCCAAACTCAAAGCCGGCAACGGAAGCCGCCCACCACCCCACCCATCCCTCCCCATCCCCGATCCCAAGCCGAAACACGACGAAGACCCCCAGGTCAAGGCATCTTTCCCGCCTTGACCTGGGGGTCTTCGCCGTAGTCACACTAAAAAATCGGGGTGGAGCCCCCCAAAAACCCTTCCAGCCGCCCGGACAAGGCGGTCACGCGTCCGAGCGTCACTGAGCAAGGGGAAATCGAACTCCCGCGAACCCGAATGCACCGCCTCCAGCACCGCGGCGAGGAACAACTCCATGCTGTCCGCCGCCGCCACCCTCCGCGTCGAATGACGACCGTCGACTTCGATGTGGAGGTCGACGGTGAGGTCCGGCGGCGCGGAGAACGGCCTGGGGACATCGACGGCGACGCCGGGCCCGAGCAGCTGCAGGGCGTTGCGGTAGTGCGTGGTGAAGCCGAACTGCCCGACGATGGTCCGGCCACCGGGGTAACCGGCCAGCACGCTGTAGGCCAGCTCCAGGCCGTCCGCGGTGCGGTCGCCCACGATGACGTGCACGTCGTCCGGTTCGGCGTCCCACAGGACCCGGCCCAGCGACGCGAAGTACGGGCCGGTGTCGAGGAAGGCGCCGCCGCCCGAGGACCGGTCGTGCCGGAAGTCCTCCGGCGGCACGGGCGGGGTGAACACCGCGACGGCCTTGGTGATGTCCTTGGTCAGGTCCGGTGAGAACACCGGGTGGAACGAGTAGTTCGTGGCCTCGGCCAGCACCCGTCCCCGGGCCCGGGCCAGCGCGACCAGCTCCTCGGCCGTGCCCAGGGTCAGGAAGGCGGGCTTGTCCACCACGACGTGGTGGCCCCGCCGCAACGCGTGCCGCGCCACCTCGGCGTGCGTGCTGTTGACCGTCGAGACGTAGACCAGCGCGGGCTCCGTGTCGTCCAGCGCCGCGCGCCAGTCGGTGTGCCGACGCCCCGGCCCGGGCAGGTCACCACCGTGCGCGCTGGCGACGTCCACGACCTCGATGCCGTCGAGCGCGGACGCCGCGGGCAGCACCCGCCGCCGGGCGAACCGCGAGAGGCCGACGAGCAGGAGCCTCACAACAGGCACGCCATCAGGCTGCGGGCTTCGACGTTGAGGTAGTAGCCCGACTGCATCAGCCGCCCGAGCAGGCCGAGCGTCATCCACCGGTAGTTCTCCGGCGCCTCGACGTGGTGGTCCTCGGGGATCTCGAGCACCAGGTGCTCGGTGTCGGCGCGGTGGAACCGGCCGCCGTCCTCGGACTGCACCGACTTCAGCCGCACCTGCCCGACCGCCGAGTCCAGGTACTCCACCAGCGGCGGCAGGTCGCGTGCGTCGCGGCAGTACCCCGGGGCCAGCTGGATGGACGCGCCGAGTTCGAGCCGGTCGGTCGACCCCGGCTGGATCATCGCCTGGGTCAGGAACCGCAGCACGCCGTTCTGCCGCTGGCACAGGAAGGCGACCAGGTTACCCGGCACCGGTTCGAGCATCGGCTGCGACCAGGTGCCGACCTCCCGGCTGGTCGCCTCCACCGACAGCCCGATGATCCGGAAGTACAGGCCGTCGCGGTGCCGGATGCTGCCGCCGTCGGCGGCCCAGCCGGTCATCTCGGACAGGCCGATCCGCCTGACGTCGAGGGTGTAGGTCTCCTTCTGGTCGATCAGCCACGTCATCGCCTCGGCCAGGTCCGCGTCGGACCGCTGCGCGTTGTGCGAGGCGACGGTCCGCGCGTGGAACCCCTCGGCCGACTGCGGTTCGCGGGCGCCGTCGTAGGAGATGCAGGCCAGCACGGTGCGGGCGTTCATGTTGACGTTGCCGAGCGCGAGCTGCCTGCGCAGCTGGCCGAGCGTGAGCCAGGTGAAGTCGTCGCGCTCCGCGACGTCCTCGTCCGGCGGGACCTCCACGATCATGTTGCGGTTGCGTTTGTACAGGTACCAGGACGCGTGCTCGGACAGCAGCCGGTCCACCAGGATGTGCCCCCGGCTGCCCTTGAGGAAGTACTCCAGGTACGGCGTCGACCGGCCGCCGTGCACCCGCTGGTAGTTGCTCTGCGTGGCCTGCACCGTCGCCGCGTACTGCACCAGCGTGGTGTTGCCCGGCTCCATCTTCACCTGCATCAGGAAGTGGAGGACACCGTCGATCTTCTTCACCAGGATGCCGAGGATGCCGATGTCGGGCTGCACGATGATCGGCTGGCACCACTGCGGGTTCGGCCCGAAGTTGGTCCGCACCGACAGGCCCTCGACGGTGAAGAACCGGCCGGTGGCGTGCTCGAGCCGGTCGTCGAGCCGCCACGTGACCAGCGTGTCCAGCGGGATCTCGTCGACCCGGTAGCTGGAGGCGGTGAACCGCTGCTTGAGGAAGAGGTCCGGGTCCTCCGTCCGCGCGCTGATCGTGGTCAGCGCCGAAGCCAGGAAGTCATCGGCGCGGCCGGCCGAAGTCGACATCGCGGTCCTCTCCCTTCCTCCGCGGCGACGAGACCGCCGACATCGACGGCAGCGGGAAGACCAGCTTGCCGCCGCCCGCCACGTAGTCCCGCTCCCGCTCGACGAACCCGTCGCGGAAGCCCCAGGGCAGCACCAGCAACTGGTCCGGCCGCTGCGCCTTGGCGTCCTCCTCGGAGACGATCGGGATGCCGGTGCCGGGGGTGACGCGGCCGTGCTTCTCGGTGCTGACCTCGCCGATGCACGGCAGGTCGTCGGTGGTGACCCCGCAGTGCTGCAGGATCACGTTCCCCTTGGTCGACGCCCCGTAGCCCAGGGTCAGCTTGCCCGCGGCCTTCGATTCGTCCAGGAAGGACCGCACGTCGACGCGGTGCTGCTCGACGCGGCGGGTGAAGGCTTCGTACGGCGCGTCGGTGTCCAGCGCCAAGGACGCCTCGTACCGCCGGATCCGGTCGATCTGCGGGGTGTCGATCTTGTGCTTGGCCGGGTCCTTCACCAGCGTCACGCACAGGCTGCCGCCGTTGACGTCGGTGACCTCGGCGGTGGCCAGGGTCAGCCCGACCCGGTCGGCCATCCACTCGATCTGGCGCAGGAAGTAGTACTCCAGGTGCTCGTGGCAGATCGCGTCGTAGACCGGTGTCTCCAGCAGCGGGACCGCGTAGCTCATCTCGATCATCCACACGCCGTCGTCGGTGAGGATGTCGTGCACGTCGGACATGAACCCGAGCGGGTCGGGCAGGTCGTAGAACATCGCGATGGAGGTGACGACCTTGGCCTGGCGGGTGCCGAACTGCTCGGCGTAGGCGGCCTTGGTGAAGAAGTCCGGGATCAGGTCGATGTCGGCGGGGTAGTACTCGCGCCACTTCTCGCCGGTCGGGTCCACACCCACCCTGGTCAGCCCCGCGGTGCGGTAGCCCTGCAGCAGCGTCGAGTCGTTGCTGCCGATGTCGAGCACCAGGTCGCCCCGGTCCAGGTCGACCATGCCGGTGAGGACGTCGACCTTGCGGTGCAGGTGGTTGACCATGAACGGGCGGACGCTGGAGCGGTAGCCGTAGTGCTCGCCGTACATCAGCGTCAGGTCGGAGGTGTGCCGCAGCTGGAGCAGCCCGCAACCGGCGGGGCCGCACCGGACCAGCTCCAGCGGCGCGCTCGGCACCACCTGACCCGGCCGGGGGAAGATACCGGTCAACGCCTGGTTCCCCAGGTCAAGCACGGTCAGCAGCTCGGTGTTGCCGCAGATGCGGCACGCGGTGCACTCGACGATGGCCATGTTCTCGGCGATGTTCATGGCGCCTTCCAGGTGACGGCCGATCGAGTTCGGCACCCGACCGGCGGGATGGATCGCACGCGGCTCCCGGAGTTCCCGGCGCGACTCTCTTGGTGAACAGTGTGTGCCCGCGGCGGGCTCGGCAACGTCTCTTCAACTGCGCTCGTGGAGCTCTTCCTCCACGTCCACGCACTCGTAGTAGTTCGGCAGCCAGCCCTGCCGGTGGGCCTCGGCGAGGGTCGGCGCGACCTGGTCCCGCGGGGACAGGATCGGCTCGGCGGGCAGCGGCAGGCCGAGGTCGGGGTCGCGCGGCGACAACGCCAGCTCGTGCTCCGGGACGTACTCGCCGGAGATCATGTAGCTCATCACCGTGTTGTCCTCGAGCGCGACGAACAAGTGCCCGACGCCGACCGGGAAGTACACCGAGCGGAAGTGCAGCGGGTCGACCTCCACGACGTCCCAGCGACCGAACGTGGGCGACCCGACGCGGATGTCCACGACGATGTCGAGGGCCGAGCCCGCCGCGCAGTAGACGTACTTGGCGCAGCCGGGCGGCGTCACGGTGAAGTGGATGCCCCGGACGACGTCCCGGCGGGACCGGCTGTGGTTGGTCTGCGCCACGGTGAACAGCCGCTGGCCGGTCGCCCGCTGGAAGTGCGTCTCCTGGAACGGCGAGACGAACAGCCCGCGGTCGTCGTCGTGGATCGCCTCCGGCGTCAGCTCAAGGGCGCCCGCCACGGCGAGTTCGCGGACCTTCATGTCCGCTCACCCGGCCTCGCGGAGCGCGCGGCGGCCGAGGACCGAGATCAGGCTGCCCGCCACCCGCTCGACCTCGGCGTCGGTCAGCGACTGGTGCAGCGGCAGCAGCAGGGTGATCGCCTCGGCCTCGTCGGTGCCGGGCAGTTCCACCCCGGTGGCGAACAGCGGGACCTTGTGCAGCGGCGGATAGCGGTAGGTGGTGTAGATGCCCAGTTCCAGCAGGTCCTCGGCGACCGCGTTGCGCACGGTCACGTCGTCGAACTGCACCCAGTAGAAGTAGTTCGTCGAGACGTGGCCCTCGGGCGGCTTCGGCGGGCGCCGCAGCCCGGGAACGCCTTCGAGCAGCCGGTCGTACCGGGCCATGATCTCGCCGCGCCGCTGGATGAAGCCGGGCAGCTTGCCGAGCTGGACGCGGCCGATGGCGGCGGTCAGGTCGTTGCCGATCAGCCGCCTGCCGACCTCGTGGATGGTCTGGTCCCACCAGCGCCGCGTGCCGTTGTTCTTCATCGCGGCGAACGCACCCCGGTCGTCGAGACCCTGGTAGGCCAGGCGGTGCGCGCGGCGCGCCAGCTGCGGGTCCCGGACGTAGATCATGCCGCCGTCGCCGGTGGTGATGATCTTGCGCGAGTCGAAGCTCCAGATGGCGATGTCGCCGAAGGTCCCGCAGGCCCGGCCGTCGATGCTCGACCCGACGGCGCAGGCGGCGTCCTCGATGAACGGGATGCCGCGTTCCTGGCACAGCTTCGCGATCTCGGCGATGTCGCCGGGCTGGCCGCCGTAGTGCAGCAGCATGACCGCCTTCGTCCGCGGGGTCAGCACCGCCCGCACGTCGTCGACGGTCGGGTTGAGGGTGCGCGGGCGGACGTCGCAGAAGACCGGGGTGGCGCCGGCGGCGGCGACGCAGTGGCCGTTGGCCGGGAAGCTCACCGACGGGAAGACGACTTCGTCACCGGGACCGATGTTCAGCAGTTCCATCGCCAGGTGCAGGCCGGCGGTGGCGGAGTTGATGAACAGCACCGTCTCCGCCGGCACGCCGAGGTGGTCGGCGAACTCCTGCTCGAAGGCCTTGGTCTGCGGGCCGTACCCCAGCCACTGGCTGTCGAACACCTCCGCGACGGCAGCCAGTTCCTCGGCTCCGACCTGCGGCTGAAACATGTTGATCATTTCGTGCGCCCCTTCACGCGGGTCACCCCTGTCCACCGATCGATGTTGGCACGACGGGCGCCGGCGGCCTTCCTTTGTCCTGCGCACCTGTGCCGGCCGACCACGCGCCGGCGCGACGGGCGCAAGCCAGGAGACGCGGCGGCCCGCCCGGCGGCGTGACGCTGGCACGGCCGACCTGACGGCAAACCGGGGTGCGGCCCCGGTCTGGAGGAGGAGCGCGGATGGATTACGACCCGGAGCACGCCGAACTCTACGAACTGGTCTTCCACAGTCGCGGCAAGGACTTCGAGGCCGAGACCGAGAAGCACACCCAGTTGATCCGGTCCCGGTTCCCCGCGGCGAAGAGCGTGCTGGACGTCGCCTGCGGTACCGGCGCCCACCTGGCCGCGTTCGCGAAGAGGTTCGACCACGTCGAGGGCGTCGAACTGACGCCGGCCATGCGCGACGTGGCGACCACCCGGCTCTCGCCGTCCGCCGTCCACCTCGGCAACATGGTGAACTTCGACCTCGGCCGCACCTTCGACGCGGTCACCTGCCTCGGCAACGCGATCGGCGAGGTCGGCTCCGCCGAGGAGGTGGCGGCCACGGTCGCCAGGATGGCCGCGCACACCGTGCCGGGCGGCGTGGTGGTCGTCGAGCCGTGGTGGTTCCCCGAACTGTTCATCGACGGCTACATCGGCAGCCACCTGGCCGAGGAGGACGGCCGCGTGGTGGCCCGCGTCAGCCACTCCACCGTGCACGAGGGCCGCAGCCGCATCGCCTTCGAGGCGATCGTGGCCGACTCCGACGGCATCCGGAAGTTCTCCTCCGTGCTGTCGGTCGGCCTGTTCACCCGCGAGGAGTACGAGTCGGCCTTCGAACGGGCCGGCTGCACCGTCGAGTTCGTTCCCGCCCTGCGCCTGGGTGACGGACGGGCCACCAGTCCCGGCATCTTCGTCGGCGTCCGCAAGTGACACCTGCCAGCCGTCCAATCACGTTGAGGAGAAGTTCCGATGCGAGTCCTCGTGACAGGTTTTCCGCATGTCACCCACCTGAACCACCTCATCCCGCACGCCCAGGCGCTGCAGGCCGAGGGGCACGAGGTCGTCGTGGCCTGCCCGCCCGGAGCCGAGGAGCAGATCGTCGCCGCGGGCCTGCCCGCGATCAAGACCGGTGAGCCGGAGCCGCATTCGCTGCAGAACTGGGCGAAGTACGGCCTGCTGCCCAGCCCGGAGGAGATGGAGGAGCTGGCGGCCAAGCTCGACCTCAGCGGCGACGAGCGGGACAACTGGGACGCCTACTACCAGTTCTTCCTGTTCTCCGCCCGGTACTACCTGCCGCCGGAGCCGCGTGAGGACATCGACAACCTGATCGCCTTCGCCAAGGAATGGCAGCCGGACCTGGTGCTGTGGGAGTCCTGGTTCCCGTGCGGCGGGATCGTCGCCAAGGCCGCGGGCGCGGCGTCGGGCCGCGTGCTCAACGGCCCGGACTACGGTGGCTGGGCGATCGAGAAGTTCGCCGAGCGGCGGGCCGAAGGGCACGAGACCCCGGAGAACCCGCTGGCGATCTCGCTGCGCGCGCTGGCCGACCGGCACGGCGTCTCCGTCACCGACGACGTGCTGCTCGGGCACTTCACCGTCGACGCGATCCCGGCCGCGTCGATGCGCCTGTCGAAGAACATCACCACCGTGCCCGTCCGCTGGGTCCCCTACAACGGCGGCGCGGTGCTGCCGGAGTGGCTGCACGAGCGTCCCCAGCGGCCGCGCGTCGCGCTGACCGTCGGTGTCTCGACCCGGGCCTACCACGAGGGCGTCGACCTCATCCCCAAGGTCTTCGAGGCGATCAAGGGCCTGGACATCGAGGTCATCGGCACGTTCAACGACAACCAGCTGGTCGGTGCGCCACCGGTGCCGGAGAACCTGCGCGTCGTCGACTACGTGCCGCTGACCAGCCTGCTGCCGACCTGCGTCGCGGCCATCCACCACGGCGGCAGCGGCTCGTTCGTGGCCACCCTCGCCGCCGGCATCCCGCACGTCATCGCCGACACCGAAGAACCGCAGCGGATGGTCTTCAGCGGCGAGGGCGAGTCGATCTCGGTCACCGTCACCGAGCGCAGCGTCGACGCGTGGCTCACCGCGCGGCTGGTCAAGGAGACCGGTGCGGGTGTGCAGATCAACCGCATCACCCAGTCCGCCGAGGAGATCCGCGCCGCGCTGGTCGCGGTGCTGGAGGACCCGTCCTACGCCGCCGCGGCCAAGGCCATGCACGACGCGTGGCTGGCCCGGCCGACCCCGGCCGGCATCATCCCGGAACTGGAGAAGCTGGCCGAGTTCCACCGCTCCGCTCGCTGACCGGCGCACCACGCCCCGGACCGCGGCGCGGCTCCGGGGCGTGGTGCCGGGTGACCGATCAGGAATCGAGAAGCACGCCCGCCGGCTCTGCTCGTAGCGTCTTCGGCATGGACCTGACCATCAACGCCAGCTTCCTGCCGCACGACGACGCGGAAGCCGCACTGGGCTTCTACCGCGACATCCTGGGCTTCGAGGTCCGCAAGGACGTCGGTTACCAAGGGATGCGGTGGCTGACCGTGGGGCCGCCGGGGCAGCCGGACACCTCGATCGTGCTGCACCCGCCCGCCGTCGACCCCGGGATCACCGAGGACGAGCGCCGCACCATCGTGGAGATGATGGCGAAGGGCACCTACGGGGGTGTGGTGCTGGCCACCAAGAACGTCGACGCGGTGTTCGCCGAACTGCAGGGCACCGGCGCGGAGATCGTGCAGGAGCCGGCCGACCAGCCGTACGGCATCCGCGACTGCGCCGTGCGCGACCCGGCGGGGAACATGGTGCGGATCCAGGAAACCGCCTGATCCTGTGGCACGATTCCGCAGGTGAGCAAGCCGGCCGCGGAACAGCGCCTCAGCGACCTGGCACGGCTGCGCCGCGTCCGCGATCGGATCGATCGGGAATACGCGCAGCCGCTGGACGTCGAGGCGCTCGCCCGCGGGGTCAACGTGTCGGCGGGGCACCTGAGCCGCCAGTTCCGCCTCGCCTACGGGGAGTCGCCGTACGGCTATCTCATGACGCGCCGCATCGAGCGGGCGATGGCCCTGCTGCGGCGGGGGGACCTGAGCGTCACCGAGGTGTGCTTCACCGTGGGCTGCTCGTCGCTGGGCACCTTCAGCACGCGCTTCACCGAACTGGTCGGCGTGCCGCCGAGCGTCTACCGCCGCCGGGAAGCCGAAGCCACCGCCGGCCTCCCGTCCTGCGTGGCGAAGCAGGTCACCAGACCGGTGCGCCACCGCGACGCGCCCTGACGGGGTGGGCCCGGTGAGACTCGAACTCACACTGGCACGGACCTAAACCGTGTGCCTCTGCCAATTGGGCTACGGGCCCCGCTCGCGCGGTTGCAGCCTAGCGCCCGGCCCCGGCGGGTCGGATCGGCGGGCGGAGGGGCGGTGATCTAACGTTGGGGCCGGCGACAGGCTGCCTGGCGAGGAGGACCCGTGGCGCGCGACCCGGAGACCATTGAGCGTGAGATCGAGAAGGCGCGGGACGCGCTGGCGTCCACCTTGGACGAACTCAGCGTCAAGGCGAACCCCAAGCGGCTCGCGGACTCCGCGAAGACCAGCGTGCTGGCCAAGCTGAGCGAACCCAAGGTCAAGTACCCGCTGATCGGCGCCGGTGTGCTGATCGGCGTGCTGCTGCTGCGCAAGCTGGTCCGCTAGCTCAAGGGAGCTTCGCCGCTCGCCCGCTGTGGGCAGCCCTCGCCGGGGCTCAGGCTTGGGTGCTCGGTCTGGCCGCCGCGCGAGCCGTGTCGCTCACTGCTCGGCTGATCTCTCGCCGCAGGCAGGTTTAGCGGGCGTCGGGCTTGGCCTTGTGAGCGCGGGAGTCGGCCGCTTGTCGCGGCCGGGCTTCGCCGGTTTCCAGACCTGGCCTTCGCGCGAGTGGGAGCCTCTTCCTCGATCGCGCCCGGCGGGTGCTTACGCTTGAGCGACCGGCTTGACCTCAGCCGCGGCGGGCGTCTCGTCCGGCGCCTCGATCGGTTCCCCGAGATCGGTGAACACCCCGGTGGCCGGGTCGTCGATCGCTTCCTGCAGTTCGGACTTCGCCGGTGGCTCGTCGTCCGTGCGGGTCAGGCGTGCGCTCATGTACGCGTGCGTGAACTCCAGTGCGCTGCCGTTGAGCAGGTGCACCACGGTCGCCTTGGCACCCGCGGCGAGCTTCTCCACCAGCTGGTCCGCCCGGTCCCGCGCGGCGATGATGCCGGGCGCCCTGCCGGTCAGGGTCTCGTCGGGACCGCTGACGGTGACCGCCCAGTCGTCTTGCTCCGGCGTGTAGGTCGCCGTGATGGTCACCGCCATCCGCCCACCCCTCCTCGTGCTGACACCCCGTTCGGGGAATAGCCCATTGTAGTTCCGTGAACGGTTCTATCGATACCGCACGAACGACCCTGTGTCACAGCTAACCAGCAAAAAGCTACACACCGTAGTTGGTTGCTGGCTCAACTGACAACACGATCGTGCAATCCGCCCCACAGCAGGTCCATCGCGTAGCCGGTGACCACCTCGGGGGTGATGTCGTCGTGCCGCTCGCTCCAGATCGCCAGCCGTTCGCAGGCGCCCACCACGAACTCCGCCGACGCCTCCACCTGCCGGGGTGAGGCGGTGCTGAAGTAACCGGCCATCAGCGCCGCGATCAGATCGGTCTGCTGCCGCCGCGTGGCCTCGATGCCGTCGGCCGCCGGGGTCCCGATCAACGCCATCTCGTGGCGCAGCAGCGACCACGACTGCCGCCGCTCGCGGATGAACACGAAGAAGGCGAGCAGCCCCCGGCGCAACGCGTCCTCGGCGTCGGTGGCCTTCGCGACCGCCTCTTCGGTGGCCGCCCGCAACTCGGTCCGCGCCTGCTCGATGCAGGCCAGGAGCAGGCCCTCCTTGGAGTTGAAGTACTCGTAGAGCATCGGCTTCGACACGCCGACCCGCTCGGCGATCTCGTCCATCGACGCGGCCACGTACCCGCGTTCGGCGAACACCGCCTCGGCCACCTCCACCATCTGGCGTTCGCGCTCGGCCCGGGGCATGCGCTTGCGGCGGGGGGCCTGCTCGGTTGTCATGCGCCCACTCTACCGACCATCTACCGCCGGTAACCTACTCCGAGTAAGATGGACTCCGGGTAACAGTAAAACGGCGTGGAGGACAGGGCATGAACCAGCGCGACGAAACCGGTGTGCTGATCATCGGAACCGGCTTCTCGGGCCTCGGGATGGCCGCGAAGCTCCGCAAGCAGGGGCGGAGCGACTTCGTCATCCTGGAGAAGGCGCAGGAGGTCGGCGGCACCTGGCGCGACAACACCTACCCCGGCTGCGCGTGCGACATCCAGTCGCACATGTACTCCTTCTCCTTCGAGCAGAACCCGTCGTGGTCGCGGGCCTTCTCGCCCCAGCCGGAGATCTGGGACTACCTGCGCGGGTTCGCCCGCAAGTACGACCTGTACTCCTACGTCCGCTTCGGCCAGGAGATGACCGGCGCCCGCTGGGACGCCGACGAGCAGCGCTGGCACGTGACCACCAAGGCCGGGGACGAGTTCGTCGCGCGCTTCCTGGTCGCCGGGGTGGGCGCGCTGCACCTGCCGCAGATCCCCGAACTGCCCGGCATCGACCGGTTCGAGGGCCGGGCCTTCCACTCCGCCGAGTGGGACCACGACTACGACCTGCGCGGCAAGCGCGTCGCGGTGGTCGGCACCGGGGCCAGCGCGATCCAGTTCGTGCCGAAGATCGCCGAGCAGACCGCCGCGGTGCACCTGTTCCAGCGCACACCGCCGTGGATCATGCCCAAGCCCGACCACGAGATGCCGGAGTGGTCGAAGAAGCTGTTCGCGCGGATCCCCGGGGTGCAGCGCCTCTACCGGGCCCTGCTCTACTGGGTGCTCGAAGTGCGCGCGCTCGGCTTCAACGGCCGCCCGTGGCTGATGAAGCTGGCGCAGCGCCTGGCGAAGGCCCAGATCAACAAGGCGATCAAGGACCCGGAGCTGCGGCGCAAGGTCACCCCGGACTACACGCTCGGCTGCAAGCGCGTGCTGATCTCCAACGACTACTACCCGGCGCTCAACCGGGACGACGTCGAGGTGGTCACCGACGGCATCGCCGAGGTCAAGGCGCACAGCGTGGTGGACGGCGCGGGGGTGGAGCGCGAGGTCGACGCGATCATCTACGGCACCGGCTTCCACGTCACCGACGCCTTCGACGACCTGGACATCACCGGCGTCGACGGCCGCCAGCTCAACAAGGAGTGGGCCGCCGAGGGCATGCGGACCCACCTCGGCATCACCGTGGCCGGCTTCCCGAACCTGTTCTTCCTGCTCGGCCCGAACACCGGGCTGGGGCACAACTCGGTGGTGTTCATGATCGAGTCGCAGACCGAGTACATCGCCGACGCGATCCGGCTGGTGGAGCGGACCCGCTCGGGCGCGATCGAGCCGAGGCAGTCGGTGCAGGACCGGTTCAACACCGAGATCCAGCGACAGCTGGAGCGCGGCATCTGGACCCAGGGCGGCTGCAAGAGCTGGTACCTCGACGCCCAGGGCGTCAACCGGACCATCTGGCCGGGCTTCACCTGGCGCTACTGGCAGCGCACCCGCAAGGTCGACCCGGCGGACTTCCAGCTGGTCGGCCGGAGCCGGTGAGGTCGCTCAAAAGCGACCTCACCGCCTCGGCGGAGCCGAGGCAAACGGAGCCGGCTCAACCGCTCGGCGGGGCGGACAGCGTGCGCAGCCTGCCCAGCAGGTCGGCGGCGCCGAGGCCGCACAACGCGGCCAGCTGCTTGATCGCCGCCTCGTCGAGCTGGACCTCGCGGGCCGAGTTGCCGTGGTTGAGCCTGCCCTCGGCCCAGCGGCGCAGCGGCAGCAGCTCCGGTTGCGTGTCGGCGACGACCTGGCGCAGGTCCAGCCGCACGCGGCCGGGCTCGTCGGTGAACACCCGGCGGTGCACGCGGGCGAGCAGGTCCTGCGGCAGCTCGTCCATGGCCAGGCACAGTTCGACCAGCCGCACCACCGAGCACTGCCGGGTGCCGAGTTCGTAGGTGGCCAGCGTCTGCAGCGAGATGTCGCTCTGCAGGTGCGAGTTCAGCTCCTTGCGCGTCCAGCCACGCCGTCGCCGGAGCTTGCGGAGCTCCTCACCGAGGACCCGTTGGTAGATGTCTCCGTCGATCCTCACTCCGCGTCCCCTGCCTCGACCGCGTGCCTGACCGCATCCCGGTGCCGACGCCCCCGTTGGAATGCGAGCTGTGTTCACGGTTATGTAAGTCGGCCGCAGGCCATCTCTTACGCGGAATCGGCCGGGTGTTTTCGAGCCGATACTAATTCCACTCCGATCGGTGTAGCAGATTAGGCCGAACGGCGTAGGTCTAGTTGACGCAAGTGACGCCGTCGGCCTTGATCGGTTGCTCGGCGCTGCCGTCCGGTTGCGCTGTGGTCTGCTGCGGCTGGGGTGCGCTGAACTGCCGCGCGGGGGCCGGACCGGCCGCCTGTGAGCCGGTGCCCGCGCCCGAGTAGTCGCTGCCGACGTAGACGGTCACGTGCCCGGCTGCCACGGTCGGGTCCTCTTCGGCGCTGAGCTGACCACCGAGCGCATCCGCCACCGACTGCCCGGCGTCCCGCGCGCCGGTGCCGTAGCGGACCACGCTGGTCTTGCGCGGGGAGGCGTTGGAGGTCTCGCCCGCGGTGAAGCCCTGGCCGGTGAGCGCCTCGGAAACCTTCGCCGCCAGCCCGGTCACGCCGGAGGCGTTGCGCACGTCCACGGTGGTCCTGGCGTTGTCCGCGGGCGGTGGCGCCTGCTGCTGCCCGGGGTCCTGCGGCCCGGCCAGGCCCTGCACGAACTTCTTCACCTCGCCGGGGTCGACCTGGATGGCCGTGCCGTCGTTCGGGGTGGCGTAGTCCATGTTGACCACCGGGATGGTGCGGAACTCCAGCTGCCCGCCGGTCAGCCCCTTCATCTGCTGGGCGAAGGCGACGATGTCCCAGCCCTGGTTCAGCACCACCGACTTCTGCAGCGCGCCGGCCAGGTCGTTCAGCTTCACCGGATCGGCCAGCGTGCCGGCGGAGAGCACCTTGCGGGCCAGACCGGCCATGAACACCTGCTGGCGGACCACCCGGTCGAGGTCACCGCGCGGCAGGCCGTGCCGCTGGCGGACGAAGGCCAGCGCGTCCGCGCCGGAGACCGACTGCGGGCCCTTCTCGAAGTCCGCGCCGGAGAACTGGTCCTTGACCGCCTGGTTCAGGCAGACGTCCACGCCGCCGATGGCGGTGGTCACGTCGTGGAAGCCGAGCAGGTTGATCGAGGCGTAGTTGTCGATCTTCGAGCCGGTCAGCTTCTCCACGGTGGCGACCAGGGTTTTCGCGCCCTCCTGGTTGCTGCGGAGTTCGAGCTGCTGCGGGTCGGTGACGCCCTCGCTCTCCAGCTTGCGGCGCGAGTCGGTCTTCGCGCGGGCGTACGCCGAATTGATCTTGTGCTTGCCGTAGCCGCCGGGGATGTCCACGTAGGAGTCGCGCGGCAGGGAGATGGCCACCGCCTTGCTGCCGTCGTTCGGGATGTGCACGAAGATCAGCGTGTCGGTGTTCAGCTCGCCGTCGGCGGCCCCGGCCCGCAGCTGCGCCAGCACCTCCTTCGGCAGCGGGTTGCCCTGCGCGTCGGTCCGGCTGTCCATGCCGACCAGCAGGATGTCCCGCGCGCCGTCGGCCGGCTTGTCGCCGCCCGAGTCATCGGCGAGCACGTCGGTGGTGGTCAGGCCGTTGACCAGGCCCTGCATCGCCGCCCACGCGTACCCGGTCACGCTCATCACCAGCAGCGACACCATCGCCACCGCGATCTTCACCCCGCGACGGCCCCCGCCGGCCGGCGGGGGTGGCGGGGTGGCGCGGCGGGGCTCGGGCCGCCGGGCAGGCGGGCGCCGGGGTGGCTGGTCGCGGGCGGAAGGAGCCGGGCGGGGACGCCGGGTGCCGGGGGAGTCGTCCTGCCATGGCCGGGCGGGCCGGCGTGCCCCTCGGTCCCTTCGCGGCGGGTGCTCCAACTCGGACAGCTCCTCGGTCTGCTTGCCTTCTCAAGGTAGGACGTACGGGTCCGGCACATGGTTGTGCCAGCGAAGCTTCAGCGTGGCACATCACCGCCGAACTCGCGCCACAGCTCCCTCACGTCGTGGCCCTGGCCACTCTCGGGCTCGGGAAAAGCCTGGTCAGCAGCGTACCGGCGGCCGCGGCCACGGCCAGCACGGCGAGCACGCCGTGC
Organism: Amycolatopsis sp. NPDC045836; assembly: GCF_056431745.1. Classification (NCBI taxonomy): domain Bacteria; kingdom Bacillati; phylum Actinomycetota; class Actinomycetes; order Pseudonocardiales; family Pseudonocardiaceae; genus Amycolatopsis; species Amycolatopsis sp. NPDC045836. The sequence goes on from NZ_JBWKKF010000008.1 coordinate 69,833, forward strand.
AGCGCGACCCCCAGCCGGTCGACCACCGGGCCCGCCGTCGCCGACAGCAGCGGCGGCACGCAGGCGATCGCGGTGAGCACCCAGGTGGCGGGCGCGTCACTGGTGCCGATGCGCTGCGTGTGCAGCAGGAACACGCCCAGCAGCAGGTGGACCAGGTTCTGGATCGGGTCGGGCACGACCTCCAGCTGCCCGGCGAACTGGGTGAAGGCGAAGCCGAACAACCCGATCACCGCGAACCCGAGGCCGAGCACCACCGCGGCCCGGCCGAGCAGCCTGCTCAGGGCGCCGTCGGGGGAGGCGGACGGGGCGGGCGGGTGCGGGGAGTGGGCGTGCACCCGCCGCTCGAACCACCAGAACACCAGCACGGCGGGCCCGGCGAGCAGGCCGAGCGCGGTGATCGTGCGCGGGTGGGTCAGCCAGGCCCAGGCGTCCAGCACGTCCACCGGGAGGTAGACCACGGTGACCAGCAGCAGCATGGTGGCGAGGAAACCGAGGTAGAGGCTCATCGGGGCCCGCAGCGCGTGCGCGGCGGCCCTGGCCACGTCCTCGCGGGCGGCGAGCCGGGTCAGCGGCGCGGCGAACAGCCCGAGCAGGCACAGCTGGCTGACGCCGAGCAGCAGCACGGGCAGCGTCGGAGCGGCCAGCACCGCCGGGGCGTCCGGCACGTTCAGCAGCATCGGCGAGGTGCCGCCCGCGGTGGTGACCAGCGTCAGCGCACCCAGCCCGCCGACCGCCCCGGCGAGCAGCGGCAGCCGCCTCGGCGAGCCGGAACCGGCGTGCACGAACGCCACCTGCTGCGCCAGCAGCGCCAGCGCGAACCCGCCCGCGTACCGGGCCACCGGCGAGCCGATCAGCTCGGCGGTGAGCACCAGCGCGGCCAGCGCGCCCGCCACCGGCCAGCCGGAGCGCAGTCGGCGCTGCAGGGCCGACATGGCCGGGGTGAGCACCACGGTGAGCAGGTAGAAACCCAGCAACCACAGCGGGTGCAGGGCGATCCGGGTGACCACGGCGTTGGTGCCGGCCGGGATGTGCAGCAGTTCCAGCGCCGTCGGCACGGCGAAGGCGACCACCACGAAGATCAGCGCGGGCCGCAGCAGCCAGCTGGCCCGGTGCGCGAGGTACTGCCGGTACCCGCCGCCGTTGTCCACGCAGGCGCGCCAGCCGGCCGCGTTGGCGTGCCCGCCGGCGAAGAAGAACACCGGGGCGAGCTGGGTCAGCCAGGTCAGCGGCCACAGCCAGCCGTCGGCGACGCCGGCCCAGTGGCCCAGCGCCACCGCGGACTCACCGAGCACCAGTCCGGCGATCGCGGCCACCGCGAGCACCATCCACCGGCCGCAGGGCAGCACCGGCGGAACCGGGGCCGGCGCCGCGGTCGCCGCCGTCGCCCCGGTGGCGCGGGGCACCGCGCGCCGGGCCCGCAGCCAGCCGCGCAGCCGGAACACCAGCAGGCAGCCGATCACCGCGACCCCGGCCAGCATCGGGCCGATCGGCTCACCGGTGGGCGGGCCCCAGCGCTGGTGCCAGGAGTTGATCACCAGGCCGGCCGTGTACAGCGAGGCGACCGCCTTGCAGGTGCCCGCCGAGTCCATCGGGTTGAGCTCGCAGGTGGCGTGCATGTCGGCGGAGAGCCGGTCGTCCAGCGCCTCCCGCCACTGGGGGGCCAGCGGGTGGCCGCGGTTGTCGGCGTAGCGCAGCAGGTCGTACCCGAGGTCGTGGGACATGCAGGCGACGCCGAAGTCCCAGCGGGTGCTGTCCTCACCCCACGGTGCCGAGCAGCCGCCGCCGACGTGCACCGCGCGCACGGTGCCGTCGCGGGCCGGTTCGGCCGCCGCGGTGACGCCGAGCACCTCGTGCAGATCGGCGGGGAGCAGGGCGAGCGCGGTGGGCTCCCGGCCCGGTGAGACGAGGGCTTCCACCGCGCGTTGCGCGTCGGCGACCCCGCCCCGCGGCGGGCCCTGGTCGGGCAGGGGAGCGGACCTCGACGCGACGAAGCCGAACGCGACGACGATCAGCGTCACGAGCAGGAGCCAGGCCGAGGTCGACAGAGAAAGCCGGACGCGCCGGGGCGCGTCCGGCCGGGTGTCGGCGACTGCGGTCATGGACTCCAGGGTCTCAGTCCGATCTCGGCGAGCGCATCCGGACAACCCCCGGATGCCTCCCCCGCAGGTTACCGGGGGTGCGGGTGAGCTCGCCGCGGTCGAAGACGCCCCCCAGTTGCCCCTTCGGGCAGGCCGGGCCGGGTGTCCGCCGGTTGGCGGTGCCGTTTGCGCTGGTCAGGGCGTTGACTGGTGGGGTGGGCCGAACCGGCCGACTCCAGCCGGACTCGACCGGGCCGCGGCTAGCCTCGGTCCACTCGAACCGAGGGGGGAGTCCGTGACCTGCCGTATCCACGTCCAGCCGACCGCCGCCAGGGTGCTGCTCGGCGTCCGCGACGGCGACCTGCGGGCGGACATCGTGGTGGACCTGTCCACCCGGCCGGGGCTGGCGCTCGCCGCCCCCGCCGACGACGTCCGCCACCTGGTCCAGCGAGCCCGTGGCTGGCGCGCCGACGTGGTCGTGCTCGACCTCGCCATTCCCGGGCTCGACGTGGTCGAGGTGAGCAGGCAGCTCACCGATCCGGCCGTCGAGCCCCGCCCGCGCCCGCTGCTGCTGGTCGGCGAGGGGCAGGAGGAACTGGTGGTGGCCGCCATCCGGGCCGGGGCCCGCGGTGCGGTCGCCAGGGCGTGCTCGGCGCACGAGATCGGCGACGCGGTGTGCGCGGTGGCGGGCTCGGGTGCCTACCTCGGCGCGGCGCTGGCCCGCCGGGTGCTGGACCGGCTCACCGCGCCCGGCCGGGAACTGGCGGAGGTGTTCCCCCGGTTGACCCGCCGCGAGCAGGAGGTGGTGCGGTACCTGGCCAAGGGCATGACGAACGCGGAGATCGCCAGGGAGACCGCGCTGACCCTGCGCACGGTCAAGTACCACGTGTCCGGCATCCTGCGGAAGCTCGACTGCCGGACCAGGGCGCAGGCCGCCGCGCGGGTGGGTGCGGCGGCCGATTTCCCGCTGCCACCGGAAAAACTTCAGGAACGCGCCGGTTGAGGACAGCTGCCGACCGGGGCCGGGAGCACGGGTCCGATCGGGTGGTCTGGACCTTGATGCCGGGAAGCCGGACCCCGCCCTGCTGCAAGATGGCGCCGTTGTCGGTGAACGGGGCGGGGGAGCCACCGGTGGGGCGGGAAGCGGGAGGATTCGGGGCGGTGCTGCGGGCGCACCGCATGCGGGCGAGGCTGACCCAGCGCGAACTGGCGGAGCGCGCGGGCCTGAGCCTCCGGGCGATCCGCTACCTGGAGCAGAACCGGGTGGAGCGGCCGCGCCGGGAGTCGCTGCGGCGGCTGGCCGGGGCGCTGGAACTGCCCGACGCGGTGGCCGCGGCCTGGGCGGACGGCGATTTCCGGCTGCCGCCGGACCAGTTGTCCATCGGTGTGCTCGGCCCGCTCACGGTGACCAGGGACGGCACCCCGCTGGACCTGGGCCCGGCGAAGCAGCGGTGCCTGTTCGCCCTGCTGGCGCTGCGGGCGGGCGAAGTGGTCGACCGCGCCGAGATCATCGACGTGCTGTGGGCCGACCGGCCGCCGGTGAGTTGCCAGAACCTGGTGCACACCTACGTTTCCGGGTTGCGCAAGGCACTGGAACCCGAGCGCGGCGGCCCGTTCTCGCCCGCGCTGCGGTCCAGTTACGGCGGTTACCGCCTCGACGCCGCCGACCTCGACCTGGCGCGGTTCGACGAGCTCACCCGGCGGGCCCGCGCCTCGCGCTTCGCGGAACCGTTGGCAGCACTGGACTTGTTCGCGCGGGCGCTGCGGGAGTGGCGTGGTCCGGTGCTCGCCGGGCTGCCGGCGAACCTGCGGGCGCACCCGGTCGCCGAGGCGGTTTCGCGGCGGCGGCTGGTGACCGCGCTGCACTACGCCGACACCGCGCTCGCGGCGGGCGAAGGCGCACGGGTGGTGGAACCGCTCCGGGAGCTGGCCGGGGAGGAACCCTGGCACGAAGGGCTTTCCGCGCGGCTGATGCTGGCGCTGGCCGCGTCCGGGCAGCAGGCGGCGGCGCTGGCGTTGTTCGGCGAGGTCCGGCAGCGGCTGGCGGACGAACTCGGCGTCGGCCCCGGCGCCGAACTGCGGGCCGCGCACCTGCGCGTGGTGCGGGGCGAACTGGACACCGGGGAACCGGCCCCGGCCCGGCTGCCCGCGGACGTCCCCGATTTCACCGGCCGCACCGAATACCTCGAACAGCTCGACGACCCGGCCCCGATCACCGTGCTCTACGGCCGCGGGGGCGCCGGCAAGAGCACGCTCGCCGGGCACTGGGCCCACCGCGTCCGCGAGCGGTTCCCCGACGGGCAGCTCTACGTCAACCTCCGCGGGTACGGCCGCGAGCCGCTGCGGCCGCTGGACGCGCTCACCCGGCTCCTGCGGGCGCTGGGCGTGCCCGCCGACGGGGTGCCCGCCGAGGTCGGCGCGGCGGCGGCGCTGTACCGGACCCGGCTGGCCAGCCGCACGGCGCTGGTGCTGCTGGACAACGCGGCGGACAGCGAGCAGGTGCGGCCCCTGCTGCCGGACAGTCCCGCCTGCCCGGTGCTGATCACCAGCCGTGACCGCCTCACCGCCGAACGGGGGGCTCGGCGGATTCCCCTGGACGTGTTCGTCGACACCGAGGCGCGGAGCTTCCTGGGCGGTTTGCTCGGACCCGATCGGCTGGCCGCCGAACCGGGGGCGGTCGACGTGCTGATCACGCTCTGTGAGCACCTGCCGCTCGCGTTGCGCCTCGCCGCGGCCAACCTGGTCGCCACCCCGGGGTCCGGCATCGGCGCCTACAACGCCGCGGTGCGGGCCCACGGCAGGCTGCGCGACCGCCGGGACGCCGTGCGCGCCGCGGTCGACCTGGCCTACGCCCGCCTCGACCCGCGGGCGCGGCGGCTGTTCCGCCTGCTGAGCCTGGTGCCCGGCACGGACTTCCCGGCGCGGGCCGCGGTGGCCCTGCTCGGTGACGCGGGTGGCCGCCGCGTGCTGACCCGTTTGGTGGTGGCGAACCTGCTCACCCAGCCCGCCTCCGGGCGGTTCCGGATGCACGACCTGGTGCGCGAGTACGCGGCGGAGCGGGCGGTGGCCGAAGAAGGGGAGTTGCCGCTGGAAGCGGCGTTGTCCAGGCTCCGCGAGGACGGTCTTGGCGAACCGGAGACAAATCCCGACGCGGTGCCCGAGTCCGGGTTAGTGCATTGGCATCAGGTGCGGTAAAGGCGATTTCTTCCCACTGTCCGGGACCGCTCCGGGGAAAATGCCCTGACCACCGCTTTTACTCGCCCGCCGATTTCCGTAACACTGTGATTGGTACGGACCTATGACCTTCGCCACCTAGGCTTCACGCTTGCGGGTGGTGGTGCCGTCGGCGAAGCGGACCTGGTTGCGGCCGCCCTCCTTGGCCTCGTAGACAGCCGAGTCGGCGGCCTGCAGCAGTGCCTCCAGGGTGTCCCCGTGCCGGGGGTACAGGGCCACCCCGATCGAGGTGGTGCGCCCGGAGATGGTGGTCGGGTCGCCGCGCTTGTCGGTGCTGTCGATGCTCAGCGCGGCGATGGTGTGCAGCACCCGCTCGGCCGCCAGCTCCGCCGCGGTGGGGTCGATTTCGGGCAGCAGCACGAGGAACTCCTCGCCGCCGAACCGGCCGACCACATCGGACGGTCGCGTCACCTGGTCGAGCGCCTCGGCCACCGAACGGAGCACGTCGTCCCCGGCCGGGTGGCCGAACGTGTCGTTGATCCACTTGAAGTGGTCCAGGTCGATCATCAGCAGCGCGAGGTTGTCCTCCCCGCGGCTGGTCCGCGACAGCGCGCGCTCGGCGGATTCCGACCAGCCGCGCATGTTGAGCAGGCCGGTCTTGGGATCGGTGCGCACGTCGCTCTGCAGCTGGTCCAGCTCGGCCAGCCGGTTGAACACCACGGTGACCACGGCCATGATGGCCACCGTCGGCGGCATGGTGACCAGCAGGATCGCGGTCATCGCGCCGAGGCCGGTGGTCACCGCCTCCAGCACGTTGTCCGCCTTGCTGCCCAGGATGGTGGTGGCGCTCGGCCTGCTCTTCGACGCGGCCCAGATGGCCCCGCCGACGAAGACGATCTGGATCACCTCGTAGATCGCCGCGGTGAGCACCACCAGGCCGAACTCGCGCACCGAACCGCTGAACGTCAGCGAGGTCCAGTCCTGCGGGCCGAGGTCGGCGAAGGCCAGGTGGGCCACCGCCGCGGCCAGGCTGTGCGAGATGGTGGAGAAGACGAAGTTGTGCGCGGGCCGCCGGGCGGTGAACCAGCGCTGCCCCCGGATGATGACCACCAATGCGACGATCAGCGGTACCGGGACGACCAGTACGGCCGGGAAGATCCACACCGCGGTGAGGTCGATCAGCACGGTTTTCGTCCGACTCCGGCGCCGTTCTTCCTGGCGTTGGGTCAATTGGATGTGAATGGTGGCGCCCACCACCAGAATGGCGAACCTGATCCAGTCGAGACCGTTCGGAGCATCGGAGACGGAAAATGCGTACACCAGTCCGGACGCCGCGATCGTCTCCATTACCAGCAAATACGCGACGAGCTTTTTCGGGCGTTGCCAGATTCCCCACGCGCGGGGGTCGAACGGGTGCCTGCGAGGAATGTCCCCGGCGGCCCCGTCCGGCGATTCCGCGGGCTCGGCGGGCGGGTTCGCGGCCGCCGCGCCACCCGGCGCGGGAGCGGCCTCGGACCCGGCGGCACCGGCCGGTCGGCCGGAATCGCCGGTCGCGGGCGGTGGCCGGTCGCGGGGCATCAGGGCCATCGGCACACCTCCCGTCCACCCGGGCTCGAGCACCTGGGTAACCTTTCCGGTACGCGAGTGGGCACCGGTTCGACCTTCACGACCGGTACCATCTCACGACACCGGAAGCGCGAGGCGAGACGGGATGCAAGTCCGGCAGTTCCAGGTGTTGACGCCGGGCGTGCATGAGCGAAGATGCTGGAAGCGTCTTCTTGACCGACAATGGAACGATGCGGGTTGTGGCGTTTTGTTCGCGAGGAGGTGTTCGGCGTGGCCGGCCGTGACTTCTGATCTCTGAATGTAATGGTTTTGCAGTAGCGCTTGTGCTGGGAGGTGTCGGACGTGACCGGCCGTGACTTCTGATGCGGATTCTGTTGTCGATTTTCCGAACTTGATCGCTCCGAGGAGGTGCCCGAAGTGGCTGGTCGTGACTTCTGAGCCCCGAGCTGTTGCCAGTGTTGCCAGTGCCGTCCCTGCAGTGAGTGCAGATCGTGCAGTCCGTGCAGAGTGCGCCGTGCCTGCCGCCGGTGTGCCCCAGCCGTTCGTGAACGGCCCGGTGGTTGTGTTGTCGGCGCTCGGCGCGTCATCGTTACCGCCCACGTCAGTCCGGGCTGCCGGGGTCTCGCCGGGCGCGTGCCCACGACCAGGCCAGCGGTAGCCCGAGCACCACACCCAGCGCGCCGCCGATGGCGATCGCCGCGGTGGCCGAACCGGCCAGCTGCGCGAGCGCGCCACCGAGCGCGGCGCCGACCCCCTGGGTGACCCGCAGGCCGGTGCGGTAGAGCCCACCGGCCCCGCCCCGGAGTTCGTTGGGCACCCAGGTGATGAACGTGGCCCCCACGGTCACGATGTAGGCCCCGGCGACGCCGGCCAGCGCCAGCGCGGTCAGCGCGAGCACCAGCCCGGGGTCGACGGCGAAGACGAGCAGGATGGCGTTCGGCACCACCGCCAGCACGCCGATCACCCGGCGGCGGACCTCCGCCCGCACGTAGTTCGACAGCAGGAAGACCCCGAGGATGAAGCCGAGCGGGTCCGCGGCGAGCAGCCAGCCGACGGCCTCCGGCGGCGCCCCGATCTCCTCGGCCAGCGGGGCCGCGAGCCCCTCCGGGATCATCGCGAAGCCCACCAGCCACGACAGGCCCAGCAGCACCCGCAGCCGCCGCTGCCCGGAGACCCAGCGGATGGCCCCGAACCACGGGTCGTCCCCGTTGCCCGCGGCCTCGCGGCGGGCCACCCGCAGCCGGATGACCACCGCGCTGACGGCGAAGGTGGCCGCGTCGATGGCCAGCGTCCAGCTCACCCCGATGGTGGTGACCAGCGCCCCGGCGCCGATCAGGCCCAGCAGCATGGCCAGGTTCGTGGTGATGCCGCGGATGTCCTGGCTGCGCAGGTACAGCTCGTCGTCGGTGAACACCTCCCTGGTCAGCGCGTTCTGCGCGGCGTTGGCCGGGGCGCCGAACAGCCGGGCCAGCACCACCAGCGCGACCAGGGCGACCAGCGGGGTGCCGGGGATGGCCATCACGCCGACGATGACCGCCTGGGCGGCGGCGCAGCTCCACAGCACGGTGCGGCGCGGGTAGCGGTCCGCCAGCTGCGCCAGGCCCAGCCCACCGGCCAGGGCGGGCAGGTAGGTCATCGCGTAGGCGAGCGCCGCCCACAGCGGTGAGCCGGTCCGGGCGTAGACGGTGATCGCCAAGGCGACGGTGGTCAGCTGATCGCCCGCCACGGACTGGGCCTCGGCCAGCCAGAGCGTACGGAACTCGCCGTTCCGGAGTACCGCCCGCATCCGAGGAGGAGCGTTCGTCTTCACCGTCAGTCTTCTTCCCCCCGATCGGGTGAACTTGCTCGGGCAGTGCATTGTGTCCTGCGGGTCCGAAGGTCCAGACAGGGCCTTCACCCGGACGACACGTCCGGCGACGTTCAGTATGACGTTCACCACTGCGTAGCGAGAACCCCACCTCAGTAGTAAGCCTGCGAACGTGTTCGCCCCGTTACCGAGGGTGGCGCCGTTCGGAGTGACCGAGTGACCCGTGCGGCGATATCACTGCGCCGGTCAGGCTCACTCGTTCGGCGCAGTGAGACAGCCGTTCGTCTCCTGAGGTGCGCGCGGATGACCCTTCGTGGCCAACACTGGACGTGAGGGCTGGTAGCAGCGGGTGAGCAAATCCGCCCGTGGCCGGCCGGGGACAGGGAGGTCAGGCGATGGACGGGGTGCTGGCAGGCAAGGCCGTCGTGGTCACCGGTGGGGGCCGGGGGCTCGGCGAGGCGTTCGCGGTGCACGCCGCGCAGGCCGGGGCCGCGGTCGTGGTGAACGACGTGGACGCCGAGTTCGCCGAGCGGACCGCCGCGGGCATCCGCGCGCACGGCGGCCGGGCGGTGGCCAGCGGGCACGACGTGGCCGACCCGGGGCAGGCGCGGGCCATCATCGACGGGTGCGTGGCCGAGTTCGGCCGGATCGACGGCCTGGTCAGCAACGCCGGGCTCAACTACGAGGCGCTGCCGTGGCAGGAGGACCCGGCCAGGGTGCGCGAACTGGTCGAGGTCAACGTGCTCGGGGTGATGTACACCGGCATGGCCGCGGCCGAGGCGATGGTGGCCGCGGGTGGCGGCGGCTCCATCGTCAACATCTCCTCCGGGGCGTCGCTCGGCCAGCGGAAGCTCGGGGTGTACGCCGCCACCAAGGGCGCGGTCGCGTCGCTGACCTACTCCTGGGCACTGGACCTGGAGGAGGTCGGGATCCGGGTGAACGCGGTGTGCCCGCTGGCGCACACGCGCATGGTCTGGAAGTCGGAGCGCTCGCTGCGCAACTGCCCGCCGGACCGCACCCCCGCCCGCATCGCGCCGCTGGTGCTGTTCCTGCTCGGGGAGCGGTCGGCGGGCATCACCGGCCAGCTGATCCGCTGCAACGGCCCGCAGCTGCACGTCCTCGGCCAGCCGCACTTCAAGGCGCCCATCCTGGAGCGCGAGGTGTGGGACACCGAGAGCGTGGAACGCGCCTTCGACGAGGTGTTCAGCGCGCACCTGGAGCCGTACGGCCTGGAGAAGCGGGTCCCGCCCAAGCTGCGGAAGTGGACCGAGAACCCGTTGCGCACGGCCTGACCCCGGGGCCGGGTGAGCCCGGCCCCGGGGCCGGGCTCAGGCCGTCGGCGTGGGCGCGCCGGCGTACAGGTCGGTGATGGCCGGTCCGTAGCGCTCGTTGATCACCCGGCGCTTGAGCTTCAGCGTCGGGGTCAGCTCGCCGGTTTCCGGGGTCCACGCCTTCGGCAGCAGGTGGTACTTCTTGATCTGCTCGACGCGGGCCAGCCTGCTGTTCGCCGATTCGACCGCGCGGTCGATCTCGGCGCGGATGCCGGGGTGGGCGGCGAGCGCGGCCGGATCGGCGCCCTCGCCGAGGTCGATGCCGTTGGCCGCCGCCCAGCCCGGTGCGATCTCGTCGTCCAGCACGATCAGCGCGGAGATGAACGGCTTCCCGTCGCCGATGGCCACCGCCTGCCCGATCAGCGGGTGCTCCTTGAGCAGGCCCTCGATCCGGGTGGGGGCGATGTTCTTGCCGCCGGAGGTGATGATCAGTTCCTTCTTGCGGTCGGTGATGAAGACGTAACCGTCTTCGTCGATGGTGCCGATGTCACCGGTGGCCAGCCAGCCCCGTTCGTCGACCGCGGGCTCGATCGAGCCGTCCGCCTGCAGGTACCCGAGGAACACGATGGGACCGCGGACGAACAGCTCGCCGTCCTCGCCGACCTTCACCTCGACGTCGGCGACCGGGCGCCCGACGCTGCCCGCCCGGAAGGCGCTCGCGGTGTTGGAGGTGGCCGCGCCGGTGGTTTCCGACAGGCCCCACACCTCTTCGATCTCCACGCCGAGCCCGGCGATGAAGTAGAGGACCTCCAGCGGCAGCGCGGCGGCACCGCTGGAGGACAGCAGCAGCCGGTCCAGGCCGAGCATCTGGCGCACCGGGGCGAGCACCTGCTCGTCGGCCCGCGCGATCTTCTCGGCCAGTTCGGCGGGCACCTCCTGACCCGCGCTGCGCAGCCGGTAGCCCTCCTGCAGCAGCTCGTTGGCCGCGGTGAGCGCCTTGCGGTTCTCCTCGGGTGCCGCGGCGAGCATGTTCTTCAGCCCGGCCACCATCTTCTCCCACACCCGCGGCACGCCGAAGAAACCCTGCGGCCGCACCCGGCCCAGCGCGGCCACGATGCCGCTCGGCTCGGCCAGCGTGTGCACGTGCCCGGCGTAGGTGATCGGCATGTAGAGCGACAGCTCGCGCTCGGCGATGTGCGCCAGCGGCAGGTAGCCGATGGTGTCCACGTGCATCGGCGTGCCGTGCAGCTGGTGCACCGCGTAGGCCTGGTGGATGGCGTTGCGGTGGGAGAGCACCACGCCCTTCGGCTCCCCGGTGGTGCCCGAGGTGTAGATCATCGACAGCGGGTCGTCCGGGTTGATGCGCTGCCAGGTCTGCTCGAACACCGACGGATCGGCCGCGTGCAGTTCGGCACCCCGCGCCCGCACCTCGGCGAGGCCGACGAACCGCTTGTCGCCGGCGGGCACCGCGTCGGCGTCCATCACCACCACGTGCCGCAACGCGGGCAGGTCGTCGAAAACGGTGCTCCAGCGCTCGATCTCGGCGGTTCCGCCGAGCACCACCAGCGGGGCCGCGCTGTGCGTGGCGACGAACCGGATCTGCTCCGGGCTCAGCGTGGAGTAGGCGGTGCAGGGCAGCGCGGCGAGGTGGGTGGCGGCCAGGTCGGCGATCAGGTGCTCGGGCCGGTTCGGCGCCATGATCAGCACGCGCTCGCCGGCGGAGAGCCCGAGATCGGCGAAACCCCGTGCCACCGCGGCGATTTCGTCGCGGAAACCCGCCCAGGTCAGCGTCGGGTACGCCGCGTCGTCGAGCGAAGTCAGCGCTGGGCGGTCGGCGTGCTCGACGGCGTTGCGCGCGAGCAGCCTCGGGATGGTCTGGCCTTCGACTTCGTGCACAACGGACGGCTGAGTGGTCAACGCTGGCCTCCCTGGTCGGCTTTTCGGCCACTGTAAATGCTTGTTAACAAATGCGGAAGGCCGTGGTCCGCATGGCCTCGGCCGGTCAGGTCTCCACCAACTGAGCAGGCATACCGTTTGGTCGGTCCCTCGGCTGGGACGGTCGTCACGACGCGAATGACCGTTAACTTGTCAGCAGGGTCCGGACCAGCGTCTCGCCGAAGGGGGGATCGGTCAGCGCCGGCTCGGCGCGGGCCAGGTCGGTCACCGCGTTCAACGCCGCGTACACCCGCAGCCGGGTTTCCGCGGCGGGCTCGTCCCCGCGCGAGGAGCCGACCAGCCGCACCCACTCGTCGACGTGCCGCCGTTGCGCCGCCCGCAGCGCGTCCCGGTCGCCTGGCGGCAGGTTGTCGTTCTCGGACAGGTACACCGACACCAGTGCGGCCTGGTCGAAGGCGATCCGCACGTAGGTGGGGATCAGCCGGTCCAGCGCCTCGGCCGGGTCGCGGGCGCCGGTGAGCGCGGTGGTCGCGGCGTCGGAAAGGCGTTCGGCCGCCCGGTGGTGGATGGCCGCGAGCAGGTCGCCCTTGCCGTCGAAGTGGCGGTACAGGCTGGAGGCGTTGATCCCGGCCCTGGTGCCGATCTCCTCCATGCTCACCGCCTGGAAACCGCGCTGGTGGAACAGGTGCACGGCCTCCACCAGCAGCCGTTCGCGCCGGGAGACCAGGTGCAGCAGCTCCTCGCGGGGGCGCTGGGGGCGCGGTTCCGGCGGCGGGGGTGGCGGCAGGGCCAGCACGTTCGCGGCCAGCTCGCGGACGACCGCCTCGGTGCGGCCCCTCGCCAGGCTCACCCGGTGCGTGCTCAGGCTGCCGAACACGCTGAACACCGCCAGCGTCAGCAGCGTGGCCGGGGCGCGGTCCAGTTCCGGGCGCACGCCGAGCAGCAGCGACCGCACCGCGCGCACCGCCACCCGCGTGCGCGCGGTCGCCCGCCGCCGCTCGTCCTCGGGCAGGTGCCGGTCCTCCCACTGGTACAGCCGCGTCAGCGTGCGGCGCTCGACGGCGAACGCGGCCAGGTTCCGCAGCACCGAGTCGAGCCGCTCGGCCGGGGTGCCCGCCCGCTCGTCCGGCACCGCCGCGGTGGCGAGCCCGTCGGACAGCTCGCCCACCGCGTGCGCCAGTATCGCCTGCTTGGTGCGGAAGTGCCGGTAGATGGCGGGACCGGTGATGCCGACCGCGTCGGCGATCTCGTCCACCCCGACGCTGTGGTAGCCGCGGCGGCAGAACAGTTCGGCGGCGGCCAGCGCGATCTGCGCCTTCCGGTTCTTCGGCCGGCGGGCGCGGGCGGCCGGGGTGCTCGGAGCTGCCATCGGGGGCAGCCTACGCGCCCGGCCGCCGGGTTCACCCCAGATCGACCACCTGCGGGCCCGGCGCGGGCTCGTACAGGCCGTCGATCTCCGACCGGTACTTCTCCGCGATCGGCTTGCGCCGCAAGGACATCTTCGGGGTCAGCTCGTCGCCGCCCGGGTCCCAGGACGAGGGCACGATCCGGAACCGCTTGATCTGCTCGGCGCGGCTCAGCTTCTCGTTGCCCGCCCGCACGGCCTCGGCGACCGCGGCCCGCACGGTCTCGCTCTCGGCGGCCACGCCGACCGACGGATCGCTCAACCCCAGTTCTTCGGCGCGCGCGGCCACCATCTCGGGGTCGAGCACGACCAGCGCGGTCACGTACGCCTTGGCGTCGCCGATCGCCACCGCCTGCGCGATCAGCGGCGACGCCGCCTTCAGCGCGTTCTCGATGTTGGTCGGCGACATGTTCTTGCCCGCCTCGTTGATGATCAGTTCCTTCTTGCGGTCGACGATGGTGACGAAGCCGTCCGCGTCGATGGTGGCGATGTCGCCGGTGTGCAGCCAGCCGTCGGCGTCGATCGCCTCGGCGGTCTGCTCCGGCTGCCCGTGGTAGCCGGGGGTGACCAGGGCACCGCGGCAGAGCAGTTCGCCGTCCTCGCCGAGCTTGAGCTCGACGCCGTCCATCGCCTTGCCGACCGAACCGATCTTGAACGCGTCCGGCGCGTTCGTGGTGGCCGCCGCGGTGGTTTCGGACATGCCCCACACCTCGTAGACCGGCAGCCCGAGGCCGAGGAAGTACTCCAGCGTCTCGGCCGGGATCGCGGCGGCACCGGACACCGCCCAGCGCAGCTGGTCCAGGCCGAGCGCGTGGCGCAGCTTGCTCAGCACGAGCTTGTCGGCGATGGCGTGCTGGACCTTGTCGGCGGGGGAGGGCCGCTGCCCGGACACCTCGGCCACCGCCACCCGCCTGCCGACGCCGATCGCCCAGTTCGCCAGGTTCCGCTTCACCGCCTTGGGTTCCGCGGCGAGCTTGGTTTCGATGCCACCGCGGATCTTCTGCCACACGCGCGGCACCGCGACCCAGATGGTCGGGCGGGCGTCCGGCAGCGCGGCGGCGATCGCCCGCGGGTCGTCGACGCAGGTGATCTGCACACCGCGCACCAGGTTCAGGTAGTGCGCGGACATCCGGTCGGCCACGTGCGCGCTGGGCAGGTACGAGGTGATCCGGTCGTCGATGCCGGGGTTGAGGTGCGGCATCAGCGCGCGGGCCTCGGCCATCACGTTGGCGTGGGTGATCTTCACGCCCTTCGGCGGCCCGGTGGTGCCGGAGGTGTAGATGAGCGTGGCGACGTCACCGGGTTCCACCGCCCGCCACGCGGCGTCGAAGTCGAAGTCGGCGGCCCCCGAGGATTCCAACTGCGCCAGTGGGATCGTGCCCTCGGCCTCGCCGTCGACGAGCACCACGTGGTCCAGTGCCGCACCGGCGGCGGTGATCCGGTCCAGGAACTGCCGCTCGGTGATCACCACCCGGTTCCCCGCGTTGCCGAACAGGTAGGCGATCTGCTCGGGGGAACTGGTGTTGTAGATGGAGAACGGCGTCGCGCCGAGGTGCAGCGCGGCGGTGTCGACCAGGTGCGCCTCCGGGCGGTTGCTCAGCATCAGGCCGACCGTCGCGCCCCGCGTGACCCCGTGCGCGGCCAGTCCGGCGGTGAGCGAGCGCACCCGCTTCTGGTACTCGCGCCAGGTGAGGTCCTGCTTCCCGCCGGGCACCCGCAACGCGACCGCGCCCGGGCGCAGCTCGACCGTCCGCTGGAACGCCTCGCCGAGGGTCCGCACCGTGCCGCCCGCGGCGTGCGGGCATTCGACGTCCGTCATCGCTGACCTCCGCTTCCTTCGCCTGAGATTGGTGCAGGTTAGTGGCGAGGGGGCAAAACGGACAGCGCTCAGCCGGTCACAAGGCGGCCACGAACGGGTTTTCCGCGATCCAGCAGCCCGCGGCGGCCGAGTTCCGGCCGGACCCCCTCGCCGAACCAGTACGCTTCCTCGAGGTGCGGATAGCCCGACAGCACGAATTCGGTCATGCCGAGCGAGTGGTACTCCTCGATCAGGTCGGCGACTTCGGTGTGGCTGCCCACCAAAGCGGTGCCCGCCCCGCCGCGCACCAGGCCGACGCCCGCCCACAGGTTCGGGTGAATTTCCAACCCGCGCACCCCGCCGTCGAGCTTCCCGTGGTGCAGCGCCACCATCCGCCGCTGGCCGGCCGATTCGCTGACGGCCAGTTGTGCCTGCGCCTCGGCCACCTGCCGCGGGTCGAGCGCGTCGAGCAGCTTCTGCGCCTCGGCCCAGGCTTCGGCCGAGGTGTCGCGGGAAATGGTGTGCAGGCGGATGCCGAACCTCAGCTCGCGGTTCTGCCGTGCGGCCAGCTCGCGCACCCTGCCGATCTTCTCGGCGACCTGGGCCGGCGGCTCCCCCCAGGTGAGGTAGACGTCGGCGTGCGCGGCGGCGACCGGCAGCGCGGCCGGTGAGGAGCCGCCGAAGTACACCGGCGGCACCGGATCCGGCGGTGCCAGCACGGTCGCGCCCGCCACCCTGAGGTGCTCGCCGTCGAAGTCGAACGGCTGCCCGCTCCACACGCCGCGCAGGACGGTGAGGAATTCGGCGGTCCTGGCGTACCGGGCGTCGTGGTCGTGCCAATCGCCGAAGCGGCGCTGTTCCACGGCGTCGCCGCCGGTGACCACGTTGAGCAGCAGGCGTCCGCCGGAGATCCGCTGGTAGGTCGAGGCCATCTGCGCGGCGAGCGTCGGGGAGATGGCGCCGGGCCGGAAGGCGACCAGGAACTTCAGCCGGGAGGTCTCGCGGATCAACGCGGCCGTGGTCAACCAGGCGTCCTCGCACCAGGTGCCGGTCGGCGTCAGGACGCCTTCGAACCCGAGGTGCTCCGCCGCCCGCGCCACCTGCGCGAGGTACTCGATGGTCGGCGGCCGCTGGGCGCCGGGGCCGAGGGAACGCTTGGCGTGGAACCGTTCCACGATCGTCCGCCCGTCCCCGGTGGTCGGCAGGAACCAGTGCAGCCGCACGCTCGCCCCTCAGCATTCCGAAGTAGACGGTCCACGGACTTCCGCGGGCGGTGCCGAGTCTGCGATCGCCCCGGGGTCGCGGCAACCACTCCCGGATGCTGGACCTCGAACTCCCGCGATGCTCGACGCCGCCGTCCGGCCCTCGCCGTCGCGGGGCGGTCGCGACGAAGGTCGGGCCGGGGTGGGTGGAACGGGGGTACGGGTTCGGCCGGCTGTGCCACGGTGACGGTCGGGTGTTCCGCGCCGCATTCCGGACCGGCGCATCAACGCATTCTCGCGCGCGCGTTACGGATATCCACCCTGAAAGTTCTCGTGACGATTCTCACGGTAACCGCATTGACGATCATGCCCGCGCCCCACAAAATGGTCGCAGCGCGATTTCCGCGTCTCCCGCACGCCGGTGCCTGCCGGTGACCCGACCCTTGGCCGTGCGGTATGCTACCGGGCGGTAATGTGCCGTGACCAGCACGTGGCGCCGGGTAGTCGGCTGGGTTGCCCGGGTGCGGGAGGGTCGGCGAAAGGGACTGCCGGTGACTGGAGTTGGCCTATTTCCGGTTCTGCCTTTCGGTGGTCAAAGATCAACCCGACCGGTTGGTCTGTACGGAGCAGCGGATTTGACTCCCGCTGGTCGTGCTGCCTAATGTCTTTGCCGCCAAGCGGACGGGGACAGTTCGACCAGAGGGCTGATCCGGCTAGCTGACCCCGGGTGTGGGGACCCGGGATCGACTCACATCGAAGAAACAGCCGGAAGGACAACGGACCGCGGTGAAGAAGAACCCCACTCGGCGCACCTCGTCGATCCGCTCGCGCGTGCTCGCCATCGCCCTCGTCCCGAGTGTCGCCCTGCTGGCCGTCGGCATCGCGCTGTCCGGGTACCTGGTCTACGACGCGATCCAGGTCCGCGACAAGGCGAGCCAGGTCCGCGACATCGAGCGCCCGGCGGTGCTGTTCTTCGCGAACTTCCAGGAGGAGCGCCGGCTCACGCTGAAGGAGCTGGCCAGCCCCGGCTCGGAGAGCGCCGCGCTGGGTCCGCAGCGCGCCAAGGTCGACGCGGCCGCCCAGGAGGTCGTCTCCCGGCTGCAGGCGATGTCCGGTGACGCCGCCCCGGACGTGCAGAAGAACATCGTCGGCGCGGCCACCCAGCTGGGCCAGCTGCCGCGGTTCCGCCAGGAGGTCGACGCCGGCCGCCCGCAGCTCGACGAGGCCTACACCTACTACAACGGCATCATCGACCTGTTCACCGACGGCCTCAACGGCCTGGCGCAGGACGCCCCCGACGCCCAGGTCGCCTTCCTCCGGGTGATCGCCGTGCCGCTGTTCTCCAGCGCCGACCGGATGCAGCGCGGTGACGCGCTCGCCGCGGCCGGGGTGGCGGGCGGCGGCCTGACCGAAGCCGACTTCCGCACCTACATCGGCGAGATCGGCGCCTACCGGGTCGACCTGAACGCCGCCGTGCCGCGCATGCCCGCCGACGTCAAGGCGAAGTACGACCAGCTGCTCGCCAGCCCCGCCTGGAACACCGTGACCACGGTGGAGAACGCCTTCCTCCGCGGCAACCAGACCGTGCTGCCGGTGCCGGAGCAGGAGTGGCGCACCGCGGCCCGGGAGGTGGGCAGCGCGCTGATGGGCCTGTTCATCCAGCAGAGCGGGCAGGCCACCACGCTGGCCATCGACGAGGGTGAGGAGACCCTCATCACGTCGATCATCGCCGCCGCCGTCGCCCTGCTCGTCGCCATCGCCGTGTTCTTCGTCGCCCTGCGCCTGTCGAACCGGCTCATCGGCAGGCTCCACCGGCTCCGCGAGGAAACCCTCGAGATGGCCGACACCCGGCTGCCCGAGCTGGTGGACCGGGTGCGCGCGGGTGAGGACGTCGACCTGGACAGCGACGTCCGCTTCCTCGACCACGGCGGGGACGAGATCGGCCAGGTCGCCGCCGCCTTCAACCGCGCCCAGCAGACCGCCATCGCCGCCGCGGTGGACGAGGCGAAGACCCGTGAGGGCACCAAGACCGTCTTCCTCAACATCGCGCACCGCAGCCAGGTCATCGTGCACCGCCAGCTCAAGGTGCTGGACCAAGCCGAGCGCAAGCAGGAGGACCCGGACCAGCTGGACACCCTGTTCCAGCTCGACCACCTGTCCACCCGCGCCCGCCGCAACGCGGAGAACCTGATCATCCTCGGCGGCGGCCAGCCGGGCAGGCAGTGGCGCAAGCCGGTCAGCCTGGCCGCGGTGGTCCGCGGTGCCTCCGCCGAGACCGAGGACTTCACCCGCGTCGGGGTGGCGAAGCTGCCCGCGGTGGCGGTCAACGGCCCGGTGGTCGGTGACCTGGTGCACCTGCTCGCCGAGCTGATCGACAACGCCACCTCGTTCTCCCCGCCGGAGTCCAGGGTGGAGATCCGCGGCAACGTGGTCGGCCGCGGGGTGGTCGTCGAGGTGGAGGACCAGGGCCTCGGCATCGAGCCGGACCACCTGGCCGAGCTGAACGAGATGCTCGCCGACCCGCCGGACTTCGGCATCATGGCGCTGTCCGACGAACCGCGGCTCGGCCTGTTCGTGGTGGCGCGGCTGGCCGTGCGCCACGGCATCGCGGTCACCCTGCGCGAATCCGCCTACGGGGGCACCAGGGCGATCGTGCTGGTCCGCTCGGAGCTGCTCGGCGCGCTGGACGAGCCGGAGCCCGAGGACGAGGCCGACGTGCCCAAGCAGGGTGAGCGCCGTCCGCTGCGGCGCCCGGAGCAGTCGGGACCGCCGTCGCTGCCCATGCCCGAACTGCCCCAGCCGCCCGAGCGCCCGCGGGTGCCCGAGGCGACGCCGTCGTGGCCCGCCGAGTCCCCGGCCAACGGCAAACTGCCCGAACCGCCGCCGCGCGAGGACCTGTTCCGCCCGCGGCACCAGTGGCTGCCGCCGGAGCAGCCGCCCGCCGAGAACGGCGGCCGCCCGCCGGAGGTCCGCCGTCCGGCGGAGGCCCGCCCGCCGCAGGACGTGCGCCCGCAGCAGCCGCGCCGTCCGGCCGCCCCGGGACCGGCCGCTCCGGGCCGTCCGCCGCTGCCGCAGCGGCGACGGCAGCAGAACCTGGTACCGCAGCTGAGAAACGACGGACCCGCGGTGGTCGATGAGCAGGAGTGGGAGGAGCCGGCCGACGGCGCCGAACAGGCGCGCAACCGGCTGGCCGCCTTCCAGCAGGGCACCCGCCGCGCCAGGGAGCAGGAGCTGGGCAGGCACGACAGGTATGGAGAACGAAGCTGATGGTCAACGCCGGAGTCAGTGAACTCGACTGGTTGCTCGACGATCTGGTCAAGCGGGTGGCGGGCGCCGACCGGGCCGTGGTGCTCTCGGCCGACGGCCTGCTGATCGGCCGTTCGGGCAACCTGTCCGAAGAGGACGCCGAACACCTGTCCGCGGTGGCCTCGGCCTTCCAGAGCCTGGCCAGGGGCACCGGCCGCCACTTCGGGGGCGGTAACGTGCGGCAGACCATGGTGGAGATGGACCACGCCTTCCTCTTCGTCACCGCGGCCGGGCGCGGGGCGTGCCTGGCGCTGCTCGCCGCCGAGGACGCGGACATGGGCATGGTCGCCTACGAGATGAACCTGATGGTGAAACGGGTCGGGGCCGTTCTCACCGCGGCCCCGAGAAGCGCGCCACCCCAGCGCACCTCGCCATGACCCCGCGGCACGAGGCGTGGTTCGACGACCCGCTCGTCCGCCCCTACGCGGTCACGGGCGGGCGCACGCGCTCGGAGAACGTCTCGCTCGACCTGATCACGCTGGTGGTCGCCATGCCGTCGATCGCCGAAGCGGCGGGCATGGACCCCGAGTACGGCCAGATCGTGCGGCTGTGCCAGCGGCCGATCTCGGTCGCCGAGGTGGCGGCCAGGGTCGACCTGCCGCTGCCGGTGGTCAAGGTGCTGCTGTGCGACCTGATCGAGCAGAACCTGGTGCTCTTCCGCACCGCGGCGCCGCTGACCGAAACCCCCAACAAACACGTACTGCAGGCGGTTCTTGATGGCATCCGGAAACTCTGAGGCCCGGCGCGGGCTGACCGCAACCGCGGTCAAGATCCTCATCGCCGGTGGCTTCGGGGTCGGCAAGACCACGATGGTCGGCTCGGTCAGCGAGGTCCCCCCGCTGCGCACCGAAGAGGTGATCACCGAGGCTTCGGCCGGGGTGGACGACCTGTCCGGGGTGGAGGCCAAGACCACCACCACGGTGGCGCTGGACTTCGGCCGCATCACCATCAACCCGGAACTGATCCTCTACCTGTTCGGCACGCCGGGGCAGGACCGGTTCTGGTTCATGTGGGACGAGCTGGCCCACGGCGCGCTCGGCGCCGTGGTGCTGGCCGACACCCGGCGGCTGGAGAGCTGCTTCGCCGCGGTCGACTTCTTCGAACGCCGCGGCCTGCCGTTCATCGTCGGCGTCAACTGCTTCGACGGCGCCTACCGCTACGGCACCGAGGAGGTCCGCGCCGCGCTGGACCTGGACCAGTCCACCCCGCTGCTGCTGTGCGACGCGCGTGATCGCGAGTCCACCAAGCAGGTGCTGATCGTGCTGCTCCAGCACCTGCTGGCGGGCAGCGAACTGGCCGACAGCGTGCCGTTCGGCCGCTGAACCTCACGTTTCCGGCCGTCCCCGCGTCTACCCGGTACAACGGGTCTTCGAGGAGAGGGACGGACATGGTCGTAGCGCAGATACCGGCGCGAGGTCGCGCCGGTCACCGGGCTGAGGCGCGTCCGGTCGCCCCAGCGGCCTGGCGTGCGTCGGCCCGGTGACCGGCTCAAGAGCGACCTCGCCCGCCGTGCCGGAGGCGCGGCCGGGGAAACCGCCATTCGACGAGGTCGTGAGTGAGTACGGTGCGGTGGTCCTGCGGGTCTGCCACGCCGTGGTGGGGGCGGCCGACGCCGAGGACGCCTGGTCCGAGACCTTCCTGTCCGCGCTGAAGGCGTACCCGGACCTGCCCGCCGACGCCAACGTGGAGGCGTGGCTGGTCACCATCGCCCACCGCAAGGCCGTCGACGTGCGGCGGGCCGAGGCGCGCCGGGCGGTGGTGCCGGGGGAGCCGCCGGAGCGGCCGTCCACGCTGGGGCGCCCGGAGGACTGGGACGGCGACCTCTGGGCCGCGCTCGGCTCGCTGCCGGACCGCCAGCGGACCGCGGTCGCCTACCACTACCTCGGTGGCCTGCCGTACCAGGAGATCGCCGCCATCACCGGCGGCTCGGCCGACGCCGCCAGACGCGCCGCCGCCGACGGGATCAGAAAACTGAGGACTGTCTACCCGGGGAGCCACCGTGTCCGAGCTGTTCGCTGACCTGCCCGAAATCGACGAGGGCACCACCACCCGGCTGCGCGCCAGACTGGTCGAGGCGGCCGACCGCGACGGGGTGCTCGACGTGGCCTACCGCACCATCGACTCGCCGGTGGGGGAGCTGCTGCTCGCCGCCACCGAAGCGGGCCTGGTCCGGGTGGCCTTCGCCCGCCAGGACCACGAGGCCGTGCTGGCGGACCTGGCCGACGTGGTGAGCCCGCGCATCCTGCGGGCACCGGCCCGGCTGGAGGCGGCGACGCGCCAGCTCGGCGAGTACTTCGAGGGCCGCCGCCGGTCGTTCGACCTGCCGCTGGACTTCCGCTTGTCGCGCGGGTTCCGCCTCGCCGTGCTGAACCACCTCGCGGAGATCGGCTACGGCAGGACCGAGAGCTACGCCCAGGTCGCCACGGCCGCGGGCAGCCCGCGTGCGGTGCGGGCGGTCGGCACGGCGTGTGCGACGAACCCGTTGCCGCTGGTGGTGCCGTGCCACCGGGTGGTCCGCTCGGACGGTTCGTTCGGCGGGTACGCCGGTGGCCCCGAGGCGAAGCACCGGCTGCTGACCATGGAAGCGGCGTGAGCGGCTCGCTGACGATCGGCTGCGCCCGGGACCCGGAGTGCCGGGCGCTGGCCGCCACCGCCGCCGCCGGCTGGACCGCCCGCGGCGGCACCGTGTTGGCCGTCGTGGACTGGCCGGAGGCGGCGGCCTCCTGGTTGCGCCAGGCCAGGCGGTTCGTCGAGGGCGGGCCGGACACCTGGCTGGTGATCGCCAGGCCGGCGGGCTGGGCCGGGATGCGGCAGCGGCTGCTGCGCTCGACCGACTGGGACCCGGCGAGAACGCTCACCGTGTTCCCCGGCACCGGCTGACTCCGCCCTGGAGCTGCCCCGCGGACGCCGAACTCGTGGCTGCGTGCCCGCGACGAGACCGCGTTCGCGCTCGTCGCTCGGCAGGCCGCGCACGCTCCCCCCGGTGTGCGGTGCTGGTCACCCTCGCGCGGGTCGCTGCGCGACGCCGTGCCCTCGACCGTCCGGCCGGGGGTGGCGTCCGCGCACCGTGATTAGCGATCGGGCATTCCGGGAAGTCACCGGGCATGCGCAGGAAGCAACTGGTGGTCGGGGTCATGGCGGTCGGGCTGTTCGCGACGGGGTGCGGCGACGAACCGGACGGGGACGACACCGCGCAGCCGCAGGCGAGCGGGGCACCCGCGGTGAACATCGAGCAGGAGGGGCGGCTGGCCGCGCCGGAGCAGGCGACGAACGCGTTCACCTACGACCAGGCCGTGGCGCCGGTGGGGGCGGGGCTCAGCGTCTCGGCGCGCTCGACCGGGGTCGGCACGGCGGTGGAGTTCGAGGTGGACGGCATGGCCCCGGACCGGGGTTACGCCGTGCACCTGCACGCCAAGCCGTGCGGGCCCAAGGGGGACGCGGCGGGCCCGCACTTCCAGAACCGGCTCGACCCGGCCGCCACCCCGGAGCAGCCGTCGAAGGACCCGGCGTACGCGAACCCGCAGAACGAGTTCTGGCTCGACCTGCGCACGAACGCCGAGGGCGACGGCGAATCCCGCACCGAGGTGCCGTTCGGCTTCACCGACCGGGTGCCGGCTTCGGTGGTGGTGCACGCCGAGGAGCACACCGCCACCGAGCACGGCAAAGCCGGGCAGGCCGGCGGCCGGGTGGCCTGCCTGACCGTGCCGTTCCGCTGAGCTAGCCCTCCGCCGTGACGCGGTCCTCCTCGAGCACCTTGTTGGCGGCCTCCAGCTGGCTGATGATGTGCGCGCGGAGGTCCTCGGCCTCCTCGGACCGGGCGCGTGCCTCGGCGAGGATGCGCTCGGCCGCCTCGGCGGCTTCGGCCCGCTGCACCTCGATCTCGTGCAGGGCCGCCTTCCGCCGCGCCGCCATGGCCAGCTCGAAGTCCTGCTCGGCCTGTCTGCGCTGCTGCTCGTCGCGCTCGCGCAACGCGTGCGCGGTCGCCTTGATCTCGGTGGCCTCCAGGCGGGCCAGCTCCATCATGTGCCGCAGCCGCTCGGTCAGCCCGTCGGGCTCGATCGGCGCGCGGCACACCCGGTCCAGCGCCTCCTGCAGTTCCTGGTTGTCCTCGAGCAGCACGGCCACCTGCTTCTCGAGGTCTTCCACTTGGGACACCGCGGCTTCGTGCCCGGCCACCGCCTCGGCCAGCTCGGCTCTGAGTTCGTCGAGGCACTGCTCGACCTGACCGCGGTGATAGCCACGCCACACCACGCCGAAGTTGGGGTTCTCCGCCACGTCACCTCCAGAACCTCGGAGAAGTCCAACATATCAACGAATTCGCCCCCGGTCTGCCGCCGATCGCGCGGTCCCCGCGATTTTCCTTGTACGCCAACGAGAAATAAAAAACCTTGCTGTGGCAAGGCATCCCGCCCGTCGGACGGCGACGGCGAAACGGGACGAATTCCGCCGTCGGACCACCGGCGGCGACTGACCCGGAAAGGGTAACCGGATCGGGTGGCCGGGCGGATACCGCGTCCCCGCACGGGATCCGCGGGGGTGGCACGGGTGGCATGCTGGTGGGGAGCCAGGAGAAGGAGGCCGGGGGATGACGAGCGAGGTGACCGTGCTCGGTACCGGGATCATGGGCGCGGGCATGGCGCGCAGCCTGCTCCGCGCCGGGCACGAGGTGACGGTGTGGAACCGCGACCGGGCGAAGGCGCAGCCGCTCGCCGAGGCGGGCGCGGTGGTGGCGGACGACCCCGCCGCCGCGGTCGAGGGCGCCGACGTGGTGCTGACGATGTTGTTCGACGCCGACGCCGTGCGGGAAGTGATCGAAATCGCGCTGCCCGGACTGTCCGGCGTCTGGGTGCAGTCGGGCACGGTGGGCGTCGAGGCCGCGGAGGGCTTCGCCGGGCTGGGTGCCCGGTACGTGGACGCGCCGGTGCTCGGCACCCGCAAACCGGCCGAGGAGGGCCAGCTCGTGGTGCTCGCGGCCGGGGCCGGGGAACTGCGGGAAGCGGTCACCCCGGTGTTCGACGCGATCGGCGCGCGCACGGTCTGGGTGAGCGAGCGGCCCGGCGACGGCCACCGCCTCAAGCTGGCCGCCAACGCCTGGGTGCTCTCGCTCACCGCCGCCGCGGCGCAGAGCGTGCGGCTGACCGAGCAGCTCGGCCTGGACCCGCGGCTGTTCCTCGAAGCGATCTCCGGCGGTCCGGTGGACACCCCGTATGCGCAGCTCAAGGGGGCCGCGATGATCGACGGCGAGTACCCGCCCGCGTTCACCGCCGCCGGCGCGGCCAAGGACGCCGGGCTGATCCTGGACGCCATGAGCGGCACCGGGGGCACGGACGACCGCCTGATGCGGGTGCTGCACGAGCTGTTCGGGGAAGTCGTCGACGCCGGTGGCGGCGAGCAGGACATGGCCGCCGTCGCCAGGGTTTTCGGTGTCCACAAAGGACGGTGAAGATCACGGGTGAACACGTGGCGCGGTAACGGTATGACCGAGGGTAGTTGAGCCGAAGCTTTTTGTGGACATCGGCAGCGGTCTCTGATTGCATGTTGCACTACGACCGTCGGCGTAGGCCCGGTGGTCGAAATGGAGCCGTAGGCGACGAAGAGGGTAAACAGGCAGATGGCGACGCGGGCTCGGGAACTGCTGGATCGCTCGCGGGTGCTGCGGGAGCGCGCACGCGCGGCCGCGGTCCAGTTCCTCAGCAACCCCGGTCAGGAACCGGTGTCCCAGCACGGTCCCCGGGTGATCGAAGCACCCCCGCCGCCGGTGGACAACACCGAGCAGGAGGCGCTGGCGGGCATCTGCGCCAGCGTGGCGCTGCGCGACCTCAACCTGGTCGACTCCCTGCTCTCCCAGCTGGAGGAGATGGAGGCGCGCGAGGAGGACGACGAGCGGCTCGCCGAGCTGTACCGGCTCGACCACCTCGCCGCCCGGCTGCGCCGCAACGCGGAGAACCTGCGGGTGCTGGCCGGGCGCGAGGCCGGGGACAACGCCTCGGAGACCGCTTCGGTGGTCGACGTGATCCGGGCGGGCATGTCCTCGATCACGCACTACGCCCGGGTTTCCATCGGCCGCGTGGTCTCCCTCGGCGTGGTCGGCTTCGCCGCCGAGGACCTGAGCAGGCTGCTCTCCGAACTGCTCGACAACGCCACCGGCCAGTCCTCGCCGAACACCCCCGTCCGGGTCAGCGCCCACCTCACCGAGCAGGGCAGCGTGCTGATCCGGATCGAGGACGAGGGCATCGGCGTACCGGCCGAGCGGCTCGCCGAACTGAACGACCGGCTCGCCGCCGAGCCGGTGCTCGACCACGCCTCGGTCCGGCACATGGGCCTCGCCGTGGTGCGCCGGCTCGCCGCCCGCCACGGCATGAAGGTGCGGCTGGAACGCCGCGTGCCGCACGGCACCACGGCCACCGTGCTGCTGCCCGCCGAGCTGGTCGGCGAGCTGCCGGAAGCGAGCTGGTCGGGCACCTCGACGGTGGTCGTGCCGCCGTCCGCCCCGGCCAACGGCTTCACCCCCACCCCGGCCCCGCAGGCCGAAGCCGTGCCGCTGGCCCGCCGCCCGCAGGGCGGCTCGGCGGGCACCCTGCCCAAGCGCACCGTCGGCGCTTCGGGCGCCACCGCCACGGCCGAGCCGCTGACCCAGCGCAAGCCGTCGCCCGCACCCCGTGGCGAGGCGGAGGGCGGCAGCACCCCCGGCGGCCTGCCCCGCCGGGTGCCCCGCAGCATCAAGGGCACCGGGGAGGACGAGCCGCCACCGCCACCCCCGGCGCCGGAGGACCCGATCGACGGCCACGACCGGCTGATCGCCGACCTCGGCGCCTTCTCCGACGGGGAACGCGCCGCGCTCGAGGAGCAGCAGCGCGGCCCCGCCGGTCCCCGTGACGACGACCCAGCGAAACCACCCGAGGGACCCCAAGCGTGACCGCCGCCCAGCACAGTTCCGGCAAGCAAGACTTCACCTGGCTGATCAACGACTTCGTGCAGAAGGTCCACGGGGTCAGCCACGCCCTGATCATGTCCGCCGACGGCTTTCCGCTGACCTCGTCGGACAGCATGAACAACGACGACGCCGAGCAGCTCGCGGCCATCGCCAGCGGACTGCTCAGCCTCGCGGGCAACAGCGCCGCGTTGTTCAACAAGGGCAGTTGTGAGCAGATCATCATCCGGCTCACCCACGGCTACTTCCTGTTCATGGGCATCGGCGTCGGCGCGGGACTGGCCGTGCTGACCGGCCCGGGAAGCGACATGAAGGTCGTCGCGTACGAGATGACGCAGTTCGTCCGCAACGCCGGCCACGTGCTGACCCCCGAGATACGGGCCGATCTCCGGCGCGTGCTCACCGCCCGCAGGCCGCAGGTCTGACCGGCCGGGAGGATGTGAACAACGTGTCCACTGACGAACTGAGCGAGCAGCCGGTCGGCCGGATGCGCAGCAGGCGCGTCCGCCCGTACACGCTCACCGGTGGCCGGACCAGGAGCAGACACCACCTGCTGGTGGAAACGCTGATCTCGGTGCCGAGCTACGACCCGGCGCTGGCCGACGCGCTGATGCCGGAGTCGCGCGCGATCTACGAGCGGGCCCGCACGCGGGCCTCGATCGCGGAGCTGTCCGCCGGGCTGACCATGCCGCTCGGGGTGGTCCGCGTGCTGATCAGCGACCTGGCGACGCAGGGCGCGGTGTACATCCACCCGACCGCGCACACCTACTCCCACGACCTGTCGCTGCTGGAACGGGTCCTCGACGGGCTCAAGCGGCTCCCCGTCTAGACGAGGCATCAGGCACCGCGGAAAGGACATGATGAGCAACTCGAGCCTCGCGCACGCCGAAGACGGCGATCCCCTCGCGGCGATCTCGGCCAAGATCGTCGTCGCCGGTGGGTTCGGGGTGGGGAAGACCACGCTGGTGAGCGCCGTTTCCGAGGTGCCGCCGCTGAACACCGACGCCTGGATGACCGAGGCCGGTCAGGGCGTGGACGACCCGCCGGACGGCGGCAAGAAGGCGACCACCACGGTGGCGATGGACTTCGGCCGGATCACCCTGCACTCGGACCTGCTGCTGTACCTGTTCGGCACCCCGGGCCAGCCCCGGTTCTGGTTCCTCTGGGACGACCTGTGCCGGGGCGCGCTCGGCGCGGTGGTGCTGGTGGACACCCGGCGGCTGGACCAGTCCTTCGCCGCGATCAACTACTTCGAGAACGACTCCGACCTGCCGTTCATCGTCGCGATCAACCTGTTCGACGGGGAGCTGACGCACTCCGTGGACGAGGTGCGCGAGGCGCTGGCGCTGAGCGAGGACGTGCCGCTGATCACCTGTGACGCCCGCGACCGGGGCTCGGTGCAGCGGGTGCTCCAGGACGTCGTCCGGCACACCATGTCGATGGCGCGGCTGTCGGTGCCCGGCGGGGCGCCCACGGCCGAGTTCAGCCCCGCCTGAGTTTTCTCGAAGCACCTTTTTCCTGGAGGGATGGTCCCCACATGCCCAAAATATTGATCGTCGGCGCCGGTCAGTCCGGGCTCCAGCTGGCGCTGAGCCTGCTCGAGCACGACGGCTACGAGGTCACCGTGATGTCGGCGCGCACGCCGGAGGAGATCCGGGCCGGGCGGGTGATGTCCACCCAGTGCATGTTCCACCTGGCGTTGGAGCACGAGCGCGAGCACGGGCTGAACTTCTGGGAAGCCGAAACGGTCAAGGTCGAGGGCCTCGGCGTGTCCATCGCCGCTCCGGACGGCAGCCGCGCGCTGGACTGGGTGGGCAGGCTGGACCACTACGCGCAGTCGGTGGACCAGCGGGTGAAGATGGCGGGCTGGCTGGAGAAGTTCGAGGAACGCGGCGGCAAGCTGATCATCCACGGGGTGACCACCTCGGACCTGAACTCGCTGGCCGGCATGTACGACCTGGTGGTGGTCGCGGCGGGCAAGGGCGAACTGGTGCAGTTGTTCGACCGCATCCCCGAGCTCTCGCCGTACACCCAGCCGCAGCGCGCGCTTTCGCTGGCCTACGTGCACGGCATGAAGCCGCGGCCGGAGCACCCCGATTTCTCCGCGGTGCGGTTCAACATCATTCCCGGGGTCGGCGAACTGTTCGTCATCCCCGCGTACACGCTCAGCGGGAACTGCGAAATCCTGTTCTTCGAAGGCATTCCCGGTGGTCCGCTGGACGTGTTCACCGACAACCCGGACCCGCAGGAGCACCTGCGCCGCATCCTCGACCTGATGCGCCAGTACCTGCCGTGGGAGTACGAGCGCGCCACCGAGGTGGAGCTGACCGACTCGCGGGCCACGCTGGCGGGCGGGTACACCCCGGTGGTCCGCAACGCCGTCGGTGAGCTGCCCTCCGGGCACGCCGTGCTCGGCATGGCCGACGTGGTGGTGGCCAACGACCCGATCACCGGGCAGGGTTCCAACAACGCCAGCAAGTGCGCGGCGTCCTACCTGGACTCGATCCTGGCCAACGGGGACCGGCCGTTCGACCGGCAGTGGATGAAGGGCGCGTTCGACAAGTACTGGGAATACGCCCAGCACGTGACGATCTGGACGAACGCGATGCTGCAGCCGCCGCCCCCGCACGTGCTGGAGATCATCGGCACCGCCGGGGCGAAGCCCGCCGTGGCCAAGCGCTTCGCCAACGGCTTCCAGGACCCGGCCGACTTCCAGCACTGGTTCCTCGACCCGGACAAGGCGGCGGCGTACCTGGCCAGCGTTTAGTTCACCAGTACGACCTTGCCGGTCACCGTGCCGGATTCGGCGAGCCGCAGCGCGGCTCCCGCTTCGGTGAGCGGCAGGCGTGCGGCCACCTGCGCCCGCAGCACGCCCTCGGCGAGCAGGGTGAACAGCTCGCCGAGGTCCTCGGCCACCCGCGCCTGGAAGGCCGCCCGGTTCCGGCGGCCCGCCCACAGGTTGTAGAAGTGCGCGCGGTGGCCGTTGGGCAGCGCGTTCCACCACAGCAGCCGGGCGAACAGCTTCAGCACCGGCAGCCGGGACGAGCCTTCGACGTCCTTTGTGGACGCTGTGCCGTAGGCGACCAGCGTGCCGCGCCGGGCGAGCAGGCGGTACGAGTCGACGATGCCCGGCCCGCCGACGTGGTCGAACACCGCGTCCACCCCGGACGGTGCCAGTTCGCGCACGCGGGCGGGCACGTCCGGGTCGCGGTAGTCGATCGGGGTGGCGCCGAGCGCCCGCACGGTCTCGTGGTGCCGGGCCGACGCGGTGCCGATGACGCGGATCCCGGCGTGCCGGGCCAGTTGCACCAGGGTCGAGCCGACCCCGCCGCTCGCGCCGTGCACCAGGATCGTCTGTCCACTGCGGACCTTGGCGACGCGGTGCAGCAGCTGCCAGGCGGTGATCCCGTTGACCACCAGCGTTTCCGCCTCGCCGGGGTCGACGCCGTCGGGCACCGGCACCGCGTCACCGGCGTCGGCCACCAGGTGTGAAGCCCAGCCGCCGATCTTGCTGAGCACCGCGACCCGGCGGCCGAGCAGCGCCGGGTCGGCGGTGGTGCCGACCTGCTCGACCACACCGACCGCGTCGTACCCGGGCACGAACGGGAACGGCGGCTGGTCGAAGTACTTCCCGCGGCGCATCTGCTGCTCGGCGAAGGAGACGCCGGTGGCTTCGACCCGGATGAGGACCTCGTGGCCGGCGATGGCGGGTAGCTCCCGCTGGCGGAGCTGCAAGCCTTCTGGCTCGACCTTGCCCGGCAGCACGACTTCGTTGATCATCTTTTCCTCCGCGGACATAGAGTGGTTGACCACTCACTGAATGGGTGAGGGAGAAAGCCTCGTGAGTGGGGGAGTTCAGTGGCGGATGCCGTGGTTGAGCAGGTTGGCCCAGGGGGCGTCCACCTCGTCGGCGCCGATCGCGACGACCAGGTGGCACAGCATGCCGACGGCGAAGAACTGCTGCACGGCGGCCTCGGCCGCGCCCGAGACGCTGCGGGTGTACTCGACCAGGCGGGCGTACCCGGCGCGCACCGCCTCGCGCACCGACGGCTCGGCCACCGCGGCGGCTTGGGCGTGCATCTGGACCAGGAGCAGGTCCTGGTCGCGGATGAGTTCGGCGTAGGAGACCGCCATCGCGTCGAGCACCGCGTCGGGTGCGCTGCTCGACGCGCCGGCGGCACCACGGGCGAAGCTGTCGCGTACGCGGTCGAAGCAGTGCTCGACCACCGCGACGAACAGGGCTTCCTTGTTCGGGAAGAGGCGGTAGACGTACGCCTGCGAGATGCCGGCGCGTTTGGCCACCTCGGTGGTGGTGGTGCCGTAGTACCCGCGGGCCGCGAAGGTGCCGACAGCGGTGGTCAGCACCGTCTCGCGACGCTCCTCGGCGGTGGAGAGGGTTCGGGTGGAACGCATGGGAGTAATAAACCACTCACACTTGCTCCGGTCAAGCGGGCGCCAACCTCGTCGAGTCCACCGCAACCTCGGCCACGCCGTCGGCGACGAGCACGTCACCCCCGGCCTGCTGACCGAGTTCCTCTCTCCTGGTTGCCGACTACCGCGGGGTTTCGGTGATCTCGTCCACGCGGTCCGGGTAGAACGCCATGTGCCCCTTGATCTGGGCGACGGCGTCGTGCGGCTCGTCGTAGGTCCAGATCGCGTTCACCGACTTGGCGCCCCCGGCGGTGATGCTGTAGTACGCCGACTCGCCCTTGTACGGGCAGTACGTCTGGTGGTCGGTCCGCTCCAGCGCCGAAAGGTCCACGTCCTTGCGCGGGATGTACTGCACCGCCGGGTACCCGGCCTCGCTGAGCGCGAGCGCCTCGGTGGTGTCGGCGATGGTGCGCCCGGCGACGGTGACGACGATCCGGTTCGGGTTCGGCTCGATGGTGATCGGGTGGGACGGTCCGGGGACCAGCACCTGCTTCGACATGGGGAACTCCGTTCCTGACACGGGTCAGCCGCCGTTCGACGGCTGGTAGGCCCTCGCCCTGAACGTCAACGCCGTGTCCGCCGAGAACCTTCCCGCCGAGTCCACCAGCGTCCGCCCGATCGCCTGCCGCGCCCGCAGGGCCGGGTGGGTGGCGCCGAAGTTCGTGTCGTTGGCGGCGGCGTCCCCGCGGAACGGGCCCGAGGCGAACAGCGCGTAGGTGATCATCGGCCTGCCCTCGGTGTCGAAGACGACCCCGGCCTCGTTGCGCCCGTCGTTGAACCAGCCTGCCTTGGTCGCCACGCGCAGCCGTTCTTCGGAGCTGAGGTCGAGGCGGATGCCGTCGGTGAACGAGCTGAGCGAACGCAGCACGTTGAGCAGGTACTCGGTCGACGCCGCCGAGAGCAGCGTGCCGCCGACCAGCTTCTGCAACAGCGTGCAGGTCTCCCTCGGGGTGGTGGTGCCGAGGAAGAACCGGTTCGGATTGGCCACCGGCACCACCCGGGTGTGCTCGAAACCCTTGGCCCGCAGGATTTCGTTCAGCTCGGCGGCCGGGCAGACCAGCCCGCACAGGCGCACGGCGGTGTTGTCGGACAGCGTCAGCAGCGCGGCCATCGCGTGCCCGAGCGTCACCGAACTGGGGTACGCGCCGTCCAGGCCGAAGATGCCGTCGGTGTCCTGGATGACGATGTCGGCGGTGACGTCGACGCGCTGGTCCAGGGTGAGCAGGCCGCGGTCGACCTTGTCCAGCACCGCGGTGGCCACCGCGATCTTGTTCACGCTGTACGCCTCGACCACCTCGTCGGCGCGCTCCTCGACCGCGGCGGTCTTCGCGCCGGTCACGCTGATGCAGGACGACCAGGTGCCCCGCGCGCGGGCGGTCTCGCGGGCGTGGACCCGCGCGATCCGGCGATTGGCCGACGCCGCGTCGGTGACGACGATCTCTTCTTCGGCAGCGGACGCGGGAGCGGTGGAACCCAGCGCCACCCCGGCGGCGGCGATCCCGCCCAGGCCGAGCAGGTGCCTGCGGTTGACGGTCATGGCGGCGATCCTAGCCACGCGTCACCCGTCCGTGGTGCCGATCGGCCATTACCTCCCGCGTAATCGACTGTCCTCGCCGGAACCGCGAGAGTTGGGGCATCGGAACGGAAACACCTGGAGGACAAGATGTTCGGACTTCGCAACGTGCTGCGGATGGACGCCCTCGCCTCGGGCGCGCTGGGCCTGCTGCTGGCGGCGCTGTGCGTGGTGCTGGAGGAACCGCTGGGCCTCCCGGTGCCGCTGTCGCTGGTGGCCGGGATCGGGCTGGTGGGCTGGGCCGTGTTCGTCGGCCGGGTGTCGGCCGGGCTGCGGGCGGGCCTGGTCCGGGAAGTGATCTGGATCAACGCGCTCTACGTGCTCGGCAGCGTCGCCTACGCGGTTTTCGGCGGCCTCACCGGCCTCGGCACGGCGTTCGTGCTGGTCCAGGCGGCGGCGGTGCTCGGGCTGACGGCGTTGCAGGTGACCGGGCTGGCCGCGGCTCGTCCGGTGGCGGCCGGGTGAGTCGGCGGGCGGGGCGGCCGGGGGTCTGGTTGGCTGGCGGCATGGCCACTCGATCTCCGGCGCTGTCCTGGACGACCGTGGTCCCGGTGGTCGCGGTGCTGGTGCTGGCCGCGACCTGGGGCCGTGAGCTCGGCACCCTGCTGGTGGTGCTGGTCGCCCTGGTGCTCGCGGGCACCGTGCTGGCGGCGGTGCACCACGCCGAGGTGGTGGCGCACCGGGTGGGTGAACCGTTCGGCTCGCTGGTGCTCGCGGTGGCGGTGACCATCATCGAGGTGGCGCTGATCGTCACGCTGATGGTCTCCGGCGGGCCGGAGTCGGCTTCGCTGGCCAGGGACACGGTGTTCGCCGCGGTGATGATCACCACCAACGGCATCGTCGGCATCGCGCTGATGGCGGGCGCGATCCGCCACGGCTTCACCCACTTCAACGCCGAGGGCACCGGCGCGGCGCTGGCCACGGTGGCCACCCTCGCGACGCTCAGCCTGGTGCTGCCCACCTTCACCACCAGCCAGGCCGGGCCGGAGTTCTCCACCCCGCAACTGGCCTTCGCCGCACTGGCCTCCCTGGCGCTGTACGGCATGTTCGTGTTCACCCAGACCGTGCGGCACCGCGACTTCTTCCTGCCGGTGGAAACCGACAGCGGCTCCACCGACGCCGACGGCGACGGCCACGCCGACCCGCCCACCGGCAAGGCGGCCCTGGCCAGCCTCGGCCTGCTGCTGCTCGCCCTGGTCGCCGTGGTCGGACTGGCCAAGGTGGAGTCCCCGGCGATCGAGGCGGGGGTCAAGGCGGTCGGCTTCCCGCCGTCTTTTGTCGGGGTGGTGATCGCCCTGCTGGTGCTGCTGCCGGAAACGCTGGCCGCCCTGCGCGCGGCGTTGCGGGAGCGGGTGCAGATCAGCCTGAACCTGGCCTACGGCTCGGCGATGGCCAGCATCGGCCTGACCATCCCGGCGATCGCGCTGGCCACCATCTGGCTGGAGGGCCCGCTGACCCTGGGGCTGGGCGCCACGCAGATGGTGTTGTTCGGCTTGACCGTGGTGGTCAGCGTGCTGACCGTGGTGCCGGGCCGGGCGACCCGGTTGCAGGGCGGGGTGCACCTGGTGCTGCTGGCCGCGTTCCTGTTCCTGGCGGTCAACCCCTAGATCCGGCGGTCGCGGCCCGTCCAGTACGGCTCACGCAGGCTGCGTTTGAGGATCTTGCCGGTGGCGTTGCGGGGCAGCGCGTCCACCAGGTCCACTGTGGCCGGTCGCTTGTAACCGGCCAGCCTGCCTTCGCAGTGGGCCAGCAGTTCGGCCGGATCGAGGTCGCCGGCGGGCACCACGATCGCCTTGACCGTCTCGCCCCACTTCTCGTCCGGGACGCCGATCACCGCCACTTCGGCGACGCCGGGGTGTTCACCGAGCACCCGCTCCACCTCCGCCGGGTACACGTTCTCCCCGCCGGAGATGATCATGTCCTTCACGCGGTCCTCGACGTGGTACCGGCCGTGCTCGTCGCGGTGCCCGGCGTCGCCGGTGCGCAGCCAGCCGCCCGCCAGGGTCGCCTCGGTCTCCTCCGGGAGCCGCCAGTACCCGGCCATCACCTGGGCCCCGCGCACCTGGAACTCGCCGACCGCGCCGTCCGGCAGCGGCGCACCGGTCGACGGGTCGACCACCCGCATCTCCACCCCGCGCACCGGCCGTCCGGCCGCGGCGATGTGCTCGGGGTGGTCCTCCGGGCCGAGCACGCAGAACACACCGGACGCCTCGGTCATGCCGTACACCTGGTAGAAGTCCACCCCGAAGGCCGCCATCGCCCGCCGCAGCAGCGGTTCCGGCATCGGCGAGCCGCCGTAACCGAGGCAGCGCAGGTTCGAGTAGTCGTGCTCCTCGACGCCGGGCGTCTGCAGGAAGAAGCCGAACACGGCGGGCACGAAGAACGCGTGCGTCACCTGGCCGAGCTGCGGCAGCAACTGTTCCGGCACGACCTCGCGCACCACCACGGTCTCGCAGCCGACGCTCATCCCGGCCAGTGCCCAGCTGGTGCCGCCGACGTGGAACAGCGGCATGGCCACCAGGTTCACCGACTCGCGGTCGAAGCCGAAGGCGTCGACGGCGGCCTCGCTGTGGGCGGCCATCGACCGGTGGGTGAGCAGCACGCCCTTCGGGTGGCCGGTGGTGCCGGAGGTGTAGAGCTGGAGGAAGCAGTCGCCCGGCTCCCCCTCGGCACCCGTTGCGGTGGCGAGGAAATCCTCGTAGTCGTCGACGCCGACCACCTGCTCGACGGTCTCCAGCCGGTCGCGGATGCCGTCGACCACCGGCCGCAGCTCCGCGCCGGCGAACAGCAGGCGCGCGGTCGAGTCGTTGAGCACGTGCACCAGTTCGTCCGGGGCCAGCCGGAAGTTGACCACCACGCTGACCGTGCCCGCCAGCGCGCAGGCCAGCGTGGTCTCCAGGCAGGCGGGGTGGTTCTTGTCCAGGAAGGCGACGCGGTCGCCGGGGCGCAGCCCGGCCGCGAGCTGGGCGGCGGCGTTGCGGCGGACCCGGTCCGCCAGCTCCTGCCAGGTCCACGCCCGCGCACCGAAGCGCAGCGCGATCCGGTGCGGGTCCTCGGCGGCCCAGCGCTGGACCGCGCTGAAGGCGGTCACCGCGGCGAGCCCACGGCAGGCGCGCTGACCCGGCGGCTGATCAGGAAGCCGAACGCACCGGCGGTGAAGAACATGACGATGCCGTAGACCGCGCCGGGAATGGCGATGCGGGTGTTGTCCAGCAGGGTGAGCGCGATGGTGATGGCCAGCACGCTGTTGTGGATGCCGATCTCCATCGCGGCGGCGATCGACTGGCGGCGGTCCACCCGGAACAACCGCGGTGCCAGGTAACCCACCCCGATGGACAGCACGCTGAACAGCAGCGTCGCCAGCCCGACGTCGGCCAGGTACCCGCCGATGTTGGCCCGTTCCTGGTAGACGGCCACCAGGATGGTGCCGACCAGGAACACCACCGACAGCAGCTTCACCGGTTTGCGGGCGCGTTCGGCCAGTCCCGGTACCCGGTGGCGGGCGAGCATGCCGAGCGCCACCGGGACCAGCACGATCGCGAAGATCTGCACGGTCTTGCCGAACTGCAGGCCGATCCCGCCGTCCCCGGCGAGGAAGTGGCCGAGCGAGAAGTTGACCACCAGCGGCAGGGTGACCACGGCCAGCAGCGAGTTGACCGCGGTGAGCGTGACGTTCAGCGCGACGTCGCCGTGGGCGAGGTGGCTGAACAGGTTCGCCGTGGTGCCGCCGGGGGAGGCGGCCAGCAGCATCATGCCGACCGCCAGTTCCGGCGGCAGCGCCAGCGCGTACACCAGGCCGAAGCAGATCGCGGGCAGCAGCAGCACCTGGCAGAACAGGGCCACCACCACCGCCTTCGGGTAGCTGAGCACCCTGGCGAAGTCCTTGGTGGTCAGGGAGAGGCCGAGCCCGAACATGATCACGCCGAGCGCGATGGGCAGCAGCACGGTGGTGGCGACCGAGGATTCCACTGTGAAACCTCCGCGGGACGGGCGGCCCAGTCTGGCAGCCGCCGCCCGATCAAGCCAGGTTCGAAGCCGGTTCGTGGCCGAACCGAGCGGTGGTCCCGCGCAACGCGGGCAGCGCCACGCACAGGGCCACGCCGCCGAGCACCATCAACGCGGTCACCTGCGTGCCCACGCTCACCGTCGCGGCGACGAAGGTGACGGCCGCCCACGGCGGGGCGTCGCGGCGGACCGCCAGCAGCACGACCAGCAGCGACACCGCGACCAGCAGCAGCGACGGCACGACGCCGTAGAAGGCCACCTCGAAGCCGGGGATGTCCTGGTAGCTCCGGAACAACGGGCTCATCCCGGCGCGGTCGGCGGCCCGGAAGCCGACGAGCAGATCGATCACCATCTGCCCGAGGATGCCGATCAACCCGGCCACGCCGACGACCCCGAGCAGATCGGCCAGCCCGCGCTCACCGCCGCCGCGTGCGTTGCGCCTGGCTCTGCCCCAGAACACCGCGAGCACGATGCCGAACGCCAGGTACCCGAGCACGTACGCGAGGTGCGCGCCGGTCCACAGCGGAAGGGCCACGCCCCAGTCGAGGCCGGTGTTGCCCTTCCAGCCGAACTTCATCGCGATCACCCCGGCGAGCAGCAGAACCGGCGCCGCGGCAAAAGCTCCCTTGTGCATTGATCTCCCCGTTCATCCCGTGGTGGATGAACTCTGGCAGCGCCGAACCCCTGGGACATCGGGGAATTCCCCGCCGCCGCACCCCTAGGTGGCGCCCGCGAGCACGGCGACGATCCGCGTCCCGGCGGCGAATTCGCCGTTGCGCAACAGGTCGAAAATTCCGTACACCATCTTGGCTTCGTAAACCCAGTCCAGCCGAATCCCGTGCCGCGCCTCGAAATCCTCGACGAAGTCGAGCAGAACCGCGTTCTTCTTGGCGTAACCGCCGAAGTGGTACCGGAGATCGATGCGCCAGTTGTCCGAAGTGGCGCCGAAGGCTTCTTGTTGCATCCGCGCCACGTCGTCACGGAGGAACTGCCCGCCTTTGAGCACGGCGAAGCCCAGCGCTGTCCGGCCGGGTGGGAGGGCGTGGGACAGGCCCGCCAGGGTGCCGCCGGTGCCGCAGGCGCAGCACACGAGGTCGTAGTCCGAGGAGAGCTCATCGGTGATCGCCGTGCAGCCTCGGACGCCGAGCGCGTTGCTGCCGCCTTCGGGGATCAGGTGGAAGTCGCCGAACCGCTCGTGCAGTCCGGCGAGGAAGTCCGGTTCGGCCTTGCGCCGGTAGGTGGTCCGGTCCAGGTAGTGCAGTTCCATGCCGCGGCGCCTGGCGTGTTCCAGCGTTTCGTTCAGCGGCAGGTGTGCTTCACCGCGGATCAGGCCGATCGTGCGCAGGCCGAAGTAGTACCCCGCCGCCGCGGTGGCCCGGATGTGGTTGGAGTGGGCACCGCCGAAGGTGAGCACGGTGCCGCGGGCGGCGGCGATGTTGCCGTTGAGCTTGCGCCACTTGTTGCCGGGGAACTCCGGGTGGATGAGGTCGTCCCGCTTGAGCACAACGGACACCCGCCGCTCCCGCAGCCGGTCGTCGTGGAGTTCGGTGACCGGCGACGGGAGCCGCAGGCGCAGGTCCACCTACGTGGTGAGGGCGAAGTGGATGCGCACCGGGTGCGCCGGTGCACCGTCGTCCGCGCCGTCCGCGATGCCGGCGGCGACGATCCGGTCGAGCGTGTCCATGCCCCACACCACCCGGCCCAGCACGCTGTACTTCGGGTCGATGTTCGCGTGCGAGTGCACGACGAAGAACTGGCTGCCGTTCGTGCCGGGACCCTGGTTGCCCATCGCCACCGTGCCGCGCGGGTACGTTTCCTCGCCGGTCACCTCGTCCGGGAACCGGTAGCCCGGCCCGCCCTTCTCCACCTCGTAGATGTCGCCGCACTGCAGCACACCCAGCCGCTGCGACGCGGTCAGCCGGAAGCACTGCGTGTGCTGGTAGAACCAGCTGCGGACGAGGTGCCGGAAGTTGTGCACCGCGCAGGGGGCGTTCGCCTTGTCCAGCTGGATCGCGACCAGCCCGTAGTTGGTCTGCAGCACCGCCTTCGCCGTGCCCTTCGCCGACGCGGTCGGTGACGGCGGCTGGACGGGCCTGGCGGCCGGGTTCTCCGGCGTCGGCGTGAACTCGCACTGCACGGTGGGTGCGGCGGACACGGCGGGCACGGCCTGGGCGGGGGTGGCCAGCCCGGTCAGGGCCAGCGCGGAGACAACGGCGACGGTCAACCGGTGCGTGGATTTCATGCGCGCACGTTAGCGGGTTCGGCCACCTGCCGTCCCGAATCGGCTCGGGCGGTGATGCCGGTGAGCGCCTCGGTGAGCAGCGCCCGGGTTTCGGCGGGCAGGTCCTCGGCCAGTTCCTCCAGCCGGGCGACCACCCCCTCGTGCGTGCGCCTGCCGAGTTCGGCCCCCGTCTCGGTCAGCTGGATCTGGCAGGCCCGCCGGTCGTGGCCGTCCCGCACCCGGTCCGCCAGCC
Source organism: Amycolatopsis sp. NPDC045836 (assembly GCF_056431745.1). Classification (NCBI taxonomy): domain Bacteria; kingdom Bacillati; phylum Actinomycetota; class Actinomycetes; order Pseudonocardiales; family Pseudonocardiaceae; genus Amycolatopsis; species Amycolatopsis sp. NPDC045836. The sequence continues at coordinate 108,750 of NZ_JBWKKF010000008.1, forward strand.
CCCGCCGTTCCACCCGGTCCACCAGCCCGGTCAGGCTCGACTTCTCCAGGTGCAGCAACCGGCTCAGTTCGGTCATGCCCACCGGCCCGGGGGACAGCGTGCACAGCAGTTGCGCCTGCTGCTGGGTCAGCTCGTTCTCCCGGCTGACCTCGGTGAACACCCGTTGCACCAGGTGCGACAGCTGCACCAGTGCGCCCGCCAGCTCGCTCATGTCCCCGAGTGTAGTTGACGGTGGTTCGTTCCACGAACTATCGTAGTTCGCGTTGCGAACAGTATGTACTGCGAACAAGGAGACGGTATGTCTGCGACCGTGGTGGTTGTCGGCGGTGGGTACGGCGGGGCGTCCGCCGCGAAGGCGCTCGACGACGTGGCCGACGTGGTGCTCGTCGAGCCGAAGGACCAGTTCGTGCACCACGTCGGCGCGTTGCGCGGCCTGGTCGAACCGGAGTTCGCCGAGCGGCTCTTCCTGCCGTACGACCGCCTGCTCAAGCGCGGCCGGGTGGTCCACGACCGCGCGTCGGCGGTGGACGCCGGGGTCGTCACGCTCGCGTCCGGCGAGCGCATCGAAGCCGACTACCTCGTGCTCGCCACCGGCACCGCGTACCCGTTCCCGGCCAAGTTCGCCGAGCACGACAGCGCCGTGGCCAAGGCGAAACTGCGTGCGGCGTACGACGAACTCCTCGAAGCCGGGAGCGTGCTACTGCTCGGCGCGGGCCCCGTCGGCCTCGAACTGGCGGGGGAACTCCGGGCGAAGTGGCCGGGCAAGGCGGTCACCGTCGTCGACCCGGCGCCGGAGCTGCTGGCCGGGTTCCCCGAGGAGTTCCGCGCCGCGGTGCGGTCCCAGCTCGACGAACTCGGGGTGGAACTGCTGCTCGGCACGTCCGTGGAAACCCCGCCGGCCGAGGGCGGTTTCACCGTCGAGACCGCCGACGGCACCAAGATCACCGCCGACCTGTGGTTCCGCTGCTTCGGCAACGTGCCCGCGACGGACTACCTCACCGGCGAACTGGCCGCGGCCCGCCAGGCGAACGGCAGCGTCGCGGTCACGCCGGAACTCCGCCTGACCGGGCAGGAACGGGTGTTCGCCATCGGGGACATCACCGACGTGCCGGAAACCAAGATGGCGCGGGCCGCCGGTCAGCACGCCGAAGTGGTGGCGGCGAACATCCGCGCGCTGATCAGCGGGGACGGCGAACTGTCCACCTACGAAGCCGCGGCACCCGCCATCGCGTTGCCGCTCGGCCCGAAGCACGGCGCGTCCTACACCCCGGACACCGGTTTGCTGGACGCCGCGACCACGTCCGAGCTGAAGGGCGCCGACCTGATGATCGGCCACTTCGTCACCCTGCTCGGACGCGGCTGACCACCACGCCGGCCACCGCGGCCAGCACCAGCGCCAGTCCGGCGTCGAACAGCAGGGCGGGCAGCGAAACGGGGGTCTCCACCAGGGTGCGGGCGGCCGAGCCGACCGGGGGCAGCCACCGCTGGAACCCGGTCGCCGCGACCACCCCGGCGCCGAGCACCGCGGACCAGCCGATGCCGTGCACCACCGGCCGGGCGCACAGCAGGCCGACCGCGGTGCCGGTGGCCCCGGCCGCGAAGTGCGCCAGCGCCCCGGCCGCGAGCAGGTGCGGCGGGTGGTCGTAGGCAGTGGTCAGCACCGGCCACCCCACGGCGAGCGCCACCAGCACCAGGTCGGCGAGCAGGCAGGTGGCCAGCACCCCGGCGGTGACCCGGCCCCGGCCGCCCGCCGCGGCGATCGTCACCTGGCGCTGCACCGGGTCCTCGGTGTTCGCCACGGTCACCGCGAGCCACACCGAAACCGGGTACAGCGCGAGCACCGAGGCCGCCCAGGTGGCCGGTGGCGGACCGGGATCACCGCCGAACAACGGCGCCAGCAGCATGCCGTAGAGCAGGAAGGGGAGCAGGAAGCGTTGTGAGCGCAGCAGGTCCGCGCTGTAGTAGCGGATCACCGGTGCCGCACCCGTTCGACCGCGGCACCGAGCCGGGCCACCTCGGCGAGCAGCGGGTCGGCGAGCCGGGCCGGGCAGGTCAGGGTGATCACCACGGTGCCTTCGCCGTCCGGTTCGTCGTGGAGCCGTCGTTCGCTCAGCCGCAGCTTCCGGCGCCGGGGCAGGGCGTCGGCGGTGCCGGTGTGATCGGTCAGCACCAGTGCCGTGTCCGGGGCGAGCGCGGTGAGCACCTCGGTGAGCACCGGCCGCACGCCGACGTCCAAACCGGACCACGGTTCGTCCAGCACCAGCAGCGGCGCCCCGCTGGTCAGCGCCTGCACCAGCCCGACCTTCTGCGCGTTGCCCTTGGACAGGCGGCTCATCGGCGTCGAGAGGCCACCGGAGAAATCCAGGCGGCGCAACAGTTCCAGCGGATCCCCGGACTGGCGGCGGCGGATGCGCCGGAGGTGGCGCAGGTAGCTCGACGCGGGCATGCGCAGGTGGGCGGGAAAACGGTCGGGCAGGTAACCGACGGTCGGCGGGCGGCCGGTGACCCGCCCTTCGACCGGGGTGCCGCAGCCCGCGATCACCCGCAGCAGGGTGGACTTCCCCGAACCGTTCTCACCCAGGACGACCACGGGTTCACCCGGTTCGAGCACCAGGTCGACGCCTTCGACCACCAGCGGTCCGCGGCGGTAGCGCTGGCCGACCGATTCCAGCCGGATCACCGGTGCACCCGGCTGGAGATCGCGGTGGCCGGCAGGGCGGCGAGGAAACCGAGGGCCTGGCGCCGTCGCTCGGGGCCTTCGCAGGCGTGCAGCACCGCGACGAGTTCGGCGCGCCAGTGCGCCCGCTCGGTGCGGGGGAGCACGATCGCCAGCCGGTTCAGCAGCGTGACGCCGTTGGGCAGGCAGCGCCGGGTGAGCCCGAGCAGCGCGGCGGCACCCAGCAGCGCGGCGGTGCTCGACCAGACCAGGCTGACCGCCGCGATCAGCCATTCGTTGCGCGCCAGCAGCAGGGAAGCGGTCGCCACCGAGAAGGGCAGGAGCCACCAGCGGGGGCTGCGGACCAGGGAGGCCGTCACGCGCCCTCCTCGGCCGGGCCGAGCAGCCGGGACAGGCTCGCGCGCTTCTTCGCGCCCTCGGCGAGCGCGTGCACCGCGCGGGCGCGGCCCTCGGTGGTGAGCTGGTAGTACCGCCGCGGCGGGCGGCCCGCTTCCTGCGCGTGCTCGGCCTGCTCCCAGCGGCTGGTGATCCACCCGGCCGCGGTCAGGCGCTGCAGGATCGGGTAGATCGTGCCCGCCGGGAGGCCGCTGGCCCTGCTCAACTCGAACCCCCACAGCTCACCGGCTTCGCGCTCGAGGAACACCGCGAGCACGGCCTGCGTCTGCAACGTCATCCTCGGCATAGGCAGAACTCTATATAGCCCCCGAGCGTCCGGGCAAGCCGGTGTCAGCGCAGGCGGAACCGGTCGGTGGTCTGCGGGGTGGCCAGCGCGGCCAGCACGGTGAGCACCGCGCCCGCCAGCAGGGACAGGAAGGCGGTCCGGTAGGAGAAGTGGTCCACCAGCGCCCCCATCACCACCGGGATCACCATGCCGGCGGCCTGACCGCCGAACACGATCAGCCCGGCCCCGGCCCCCGCCAGCCCGGCGGGCAGGCTGCGCAGCGGCACGGCGAAGATCGGCATGTAGCAGAGCGCCGCGAAGGTGCCTGCCAGCGTGAGGAAGACCGCGAACAGCGCCACCGGTTCCGAGAACGCCATCACCACCAGGCAGAGCGAACTCGCCGCCATCGCGGGCAGGACGACCAGCCGGTGCCGCCCGCCGAGCCGGTCGCTCCACCGGCCGCCGAGCACCACCGCGATCCCGCCGAACACCGCGGGCAGCGCGGTGATGGCGCCCGCCTCGGTGAGCGAAAGCCCCCGTTCGCTCTGCAGGTAGGACGGCACCCAGGAGGACAGGCCCCAGACGATCACGTCGTAACCGAAGAACATCAACGCGAACCGCCACATCACCGGCGAGAGCAGGACGCGCCGCGCCCCGCCCGGCGGCCGTTCGACCGCGACCCGCGGCGCGGGCAGCCACGCCCGCACCGCCAGGAACACGAAAACGCCGAGCACGGCGACCCCGGCGAACGCGCCCCGCCAACCCCACCAGGCGATCAGCGGCGCCGCGATGGCCGGGGCGAGCAGCACCCCGAACGCGTTGGAACTCTGCATCCAGCCGTTGGCCGTCATCCGCTGGCCCGGTTCGGTGCGTTCGGACAGCGCCTTGATCGACGCGCCGGGGAAAACGCCTTCCGCCGCACCGAACAGGAAGCGCACCACCAGCAGCAGCGCGAACGAGCCGACCAGCCCGGTGAGCGCGGTGAACGCGGACCAGGCGAGCACGGCGGCCAGCATCACCCGCACCGCCCCGAACCGGTCGGCGAGCAGCCCGCCGGGGATCTGGAACACCGCGTACGCCAGGAAGAAGGCCGAGAGCACCATGCCCTGCTCGGTGTGGTCCAACCCGAACTCCGCACCGATGTGCGGCAACGCCAGGTTGACCAGCAGCCGGTCCACGTAGTCCACCGTCCACGCCGCGAACAGCAGCAGCACGGTGATCCTGGCCGTCCGGTCCAGCGGTTGCTTCGGCACGCGCACGACCTAACCACGACCTGGCCGCACCCGCCGGAACGAGTAGGTGAATTCCGGGCCGATGTGACAGCGCGAACTGCTACCGTCACTCGAGTCGGACACCTGGGGGTGCACGTGACGAGCTTTTATCGGGTGCTCGGTCCGCTGCTGGTGGAGCGGGCGGGCACGGAACTGCGGCTCGGCAGGCCACAGGCGTGCCGGTTGTTCGCCGTCCTGCTGGCGGAGGCCAACCAGGTGGTCTCGGTGGACCGCCTCGCCGCCGCGCTGTGGGGTGCTTCGCCGCCGCCCAGCCACCGCGTGCAGATCCAGGGCCTGGTCTCGCAACTGCGCCGGGCGCTGCGGGAACCGGGTGACGCCGATCCGATCGTCACGGTGGGGCACGGGTACCGGCTGCCGGTGGCCCCCGGGCAGTCCGATGTGGACAGATTTGCCGAGTGCGCGCGGCAGGGCAGGCGGCTGCTCGCCGACGGTGAGCCGGCTGCCGGGGTGCGCCGCCTGCGTGAGGGGCTGGCGCTGTGGCGCGGCCCGGTGTTCGAGGACCTCCGGCTCGACGCGCTGACCGAATTCGTGGCCGGCTGGGAAGAACGGCGGCTCGCGGTGCTCGAGGAGTGCATCGACGCGCAACTGCGCCTCGGTGCGGAGGACGAGCTGAGCACCGAACTGCGTGAGCTGATCACCGCGCACCCGTTCCGCGAGCGCTTCTGCGGGCAGTTGATGACCGCGCTGGCCGAGCGGGGCCGCCCGGCCGAGGCGCTGGCGGTCTACCAGCGGTGGCGCGGGCGGCTGGTCGAGGAACTGGGCGTGGAACCGTCGGCGGCGCTGCGGGAGGTCCAGCTCGGCATCCTGCGTGCCGAACCCGGTCACGTCCTCGGCGCCCTCGCCCCGCAACCGCGGCGCCTGCTCACCCGGCTGGCCGTGTTGCCGATGCCCGAGTTCTCCGCCTGGATGGCCGCCGCGGCGGTCGACGGCGACCCGGCCGAGGCCGAGCGCCTGGTGCGTGAACTGCACGAGCGGCAACTGGTCCGGGAGAGCGGGCGGCGGTACCGGCTGCACGACCTGGTGCGCACCTCGGTCCCGGAAACCACCGGGGCGGACCGGGAGGCGGCGCTGGAGCGGGTGCTCGGCGGCCTGCTCTGGCTGACCGAACGGGCCGCCGAGCGGTTGCCGGGCAGCGTGCTGCGGCCGGAACCCGGTGGGGCGAAGCGGTGGCCGGTGGCCATTCCGCCGCCGGTGGACCCGCTCGGCTGGTTCGAAGGGGAACAGCAGGCGATCGAGGACGCGGTCGGTTACGCCGCCGCGGCCGGATTCGCCGGCCTGGCCTGGGAGATCGCCGCGACGGCGGCCTCCTACTTCGACTACCGCGGGCTGTACCGGGAATGGGCCCGCTGCCACTACCTCGCGCTCACCGCCGTGCGCGAAGCCGGTGACCCGCGCGGGGAAGCGGCGCTGCTGCGCGGGATCGGGCAACTGCACATCTACTGGGACGAGTTCGACGACGCGGTGAAGGCGCTGACCGCGTCCTACCGGCTCAGCGAAGCACTGGGCGACCGCCTCGGCATGGCTCGCGCGCTGACCGGGCTCGGGGTGGTGTCCCGGGTGACCTGGCGGCCGGAGCAGGCGCACGCGCGCAGCGTGCGGGCGCTGGAGATGTTCGTCGACTGCGGTGACCGGCTGGGTGCCGCGCACAGCCACACCTCGATCGCCGCGGTGTGCCTCGAACTCGGCAGGCTCGCCGACGCGGAGTCCGCGTTGCACCAGGCGCGGCAGCTCTGCGACGAACTCGGCGACGACCACCGGATGGCACTGGTGCTGCGCCGGTTCGGCCAGCTCCACCTGCGCCGGGGTGATCCCGAGCGCGCGCTGGCCAGCCTGTACCAGGCGCTCGAACGCTTGGAATCCCAGCGCGACGACCAGTGCGCGGCACAGGTGCGGCTGGACATCGGCCGCGCCTACCGCGTGCTCGGCGAGTGCCAGGACGCCGCCCGGCTGTTCAAGGCGGCGTCGTCCCGGTTCACCAGGGTCGGCAACCGCAGCAGCGCCGCGGCTTGCGTGCTGGAGATCGACCGCACCGGCGTGGACGGTCAGGTGGTTTCCTGAGCTTCGCGCAGGCGGTCCAGCGCGCGCTGCTGGACGCGCCGCACCGAGGCGGCGGTGCTGCCCAGCGCCTCCGCGGTGTGCTCGGCGCTCAACCCGACCGCCACCCGCAGCACCACGACCTCGCGCTCGACCTCCGGCAGCTCGCGGATGAGCACGCCGAGCTGGTCACCGCCGCCGAAGCGCGCCTCGCCGACCCGGTGGCACGCGATTTCGTAGACCAGCGCCCGCAGCGAGCCCTCGTCCCGGCGGGTGGGCAGCGCGGTCAGCACCGAGATGCAGACCTCCTGCGCCACCTCGTCCGCCGGGCCGAAGGAATCCCCGTGCTTGCCGATGCGTGCGCGGCAGTAGCGGACCACCGGCGCCCGGATGGCCGCGAGCAGCCGCTCGATCGCGGCCGGGTCCCCGGCCGCCGCCTCGGCGACCGCGGCGCCGCAGGTCTCGGAAGGTTGGACGCAGAGCTTCTCCGCTGTCTCCATGCGAAAGGAACTCCGCCCGGGTTACCCCATGACGAGGTGTTGCCGATTCGAGATATGGTCAGCCGAATTGTCGCACCAGGGCGGTCGTCGGGCTTGGAAAAGCCGGGTTCGCCGAGTCGTCTTCCGGCTTGGTGCTGGGCCGAACGCGGGCCCGCCGTTGATGCGGTGGTGCACCGGACTGCTCCGTTCGCCGCAACCGAGCCACTTTCCGCGGTCGCTTCTCGCTTCGGTGAATGGGCCACCGGATGCGGGAGGAAATCGTTGCGTTTCGCCCATTGTGCACCCGTGTTGGTGATCGGGATCACTTCTCCGGTCGTTGTGTTCGCCCGGTGGGGGTTTCACCCGGTCGAGCGCGGGGTATCAGTTAGCGCCACTGTCCAGGCCACAGCGGAGGTGTCGAAGGTGACCGTGCCGAGGCGTGAACAGATCCTGAACGCGAGGATGACCCTGACCGACGGCCCGGAGAGCGCCTCGTGGGCCCGCAGCCAGGTGCGCCTGATGCTCGACGGGGCCACCCCGGAAGCCGTGTACCGGGCCCTGCTCGTGGTCGACGAGCTGATCTCCGACGCCGAGCGCTACCACGAACGGGTCGAGGAGATCCGGCTCGGCCTCAACCGCCGCGCCGCCCGCCTCCACGTCGAACTCGACGCCCAGCCCACCGGCGAGCCCCTCCCCGGCCCCATCGAGGACGACATCGACGGCAGGCTGCTGCTGGAACAACTCCCGCTGGACTGGGGCGTGCGCACGGACGGGACCAAGCGCACGGTGTGGGCGGTGCTGGACCTGGCCCACTGACGCGCTCCTGGTTTCAGGATCGACGATCAGCCACCGCTGGTCAGACGGTGCGCGCCGCTTCGCGTTCGTAGGTTTCCAGGGTTTCGACGAACAGTTGCCGCTGCTCCGGCGTGAGCGGTTCGAGCGCCTTCCGCCACGCCCGCGCCCCGGCCGACAACCAGGCGTCCACGGCATCGCGGTGCTGCTCGGCGATGCTCACGATGGTGCGCCGCCGGTCCCGGTCGTCCTCGCGGCGGTCGAGCACGCCCTGCCTGCTCAGATCACCGACCATCAGGCTCACCGTGGCCGGGGCGACCTCGAGCAGCCGGGCGAGTTCGTTGACCGTCATCGGCCCGTCGAAGAGCAGGTACGCCAGCAGCGACAGGTGCCGCGGCGCCAGCGAGAACGACCGCAGCTGCTCGGGCACCGGAATCCGCTTGATCCGCCCGGCCATCCGCGGCATGAGCAGCAGCAACGTCCGGATTTCCTGGTCAACGCCGATCCCGTCCGCCATACCGCCGATCCTACGAGCTACGGCTTCCGGCCCAGCCCGGCGAAGGCGCTGCTGGTGGCCGGTTCGGCGAGGAACTCCCGCGTCGCCGGGGATTCGCGTTCGTCGGTCCGCCACTCCGGGACCCAGGTGATGCCCGGTTCCACCAGCTCGAAGCCGTCGAAGAAGCGGGTGAACTCGGCGCGGGAGCGCAGGTGCAGCGGGGTCGCCGAGTTGCGGTACTGCCGCCGGACCGCGGCCCGCTCCTCCTCGCCCTCGGCGGGCACCCCGTCCACGGTCATGTGCGAGGACAGGAAGTACGAACCCGACGGCAGCAGGTCGCGGTACTGGCCGATGATCCGCTCCGGCCCGTCCTCGGGGCTGACGAAGTACAGCACGTTCACCATGATCAACCCGATCGGCTCACGCGGGTTCAGCACGCCGGTGTCCATCGCGCGCTCCCAGACGTCCTCCGGATCACGCAGGTCGGCCTGCAGCACGGCGTGCCGCCGCAGGTCGCCCTCGCGTTCGAGCAGCACCTGCGAATGCGCCACGGCCACCGGCTCGTTGTCCACGTAGACGCAGCGGCTGTCCGGGTTCACCGAGTCGGCGATCTCGTGCACGTTGCCCACCGTGGGCACGCCGGAACCGAGGTCGAGGAACTGGGTGATGCCCTGGCGGGCGAGGTGGTGCACCCCGCGGCCGAGGAACTCGCGGCCGACCTTGGCCATCGACCGCACCATCGGGAACGCGGCCACCGCCTTCGCGCCGAACTCCCGGTCGATCGCCCAGTTCGCCGAGCCGCCGAGGAACCAGTCGTAGATCCGCGCCGGATTGGGGTGGTCCAGGTCCACCCCGTCGGGAACGAGGTCGGGATCGTGGTCGGACATGAGCTCTCCTCGCCTTCGCCTGGGGCACACCGTAGCGGGTCGGCGCGGGCGCACTTCCGGTGGAACCGGGCGCCGATCGCTTCCGCCACCGGCGGCGGCTGCATAGCGTGGTGGCGGTGCCGCAAAAGGACGTGCGCCGGAGAACCACCCGGCTCCTGCTCGCCGCACTGGGGGTCGTTTCCGGGGTGGTGGGCCTGTGGGCGCTGCTGGCCCCGATGTCGTTCTACACCGGCTTCCCCGGTTTCCGGCACGGCTGGCTGACCTACGAGGGCCCGGCGAACACCCATTTCATCCGCGACTACGGCGGGCTGAACCTGACCCTGGCGGTGATCGCCTTCGGGGCGGCGTGGGTGGGCACGCCCACCGCCGCCCGGCTGACCGGGCTGGGTGCGCTGGCCTCGTCCGTGCCGCACGGCATCTACCACCTCTCGCACCTGCCGCACTACCCGGCGGGCGAACGCCCGTTCATCGCGGCGGTCATGCTCGGGCACGCCCTGCTCCCGCTGGCCATCGTGCTGGTACCGGGGTGGCGGCCGGGTCACCGCAAGCAGTGACGCGCTCACGCGATCGCGCGGTCCGGGGGTGACCGGGGTCGACCGTGCGTCAGCGGCCGGGGCGGGGTCACCCCGCCGATCAGGAAGTTCCGGACCCAACCGGTGGCTTTGCGCCGCGATCCCTTACCCGGCCACCGATCCCGTGGTTACGCTGGAATTCCGCCAGCCGGGAATTGCGCCGGAACCCATTTTCCGAAAGGAGTCCCCATGACCACTGCGAGCGCGAACACCAGGCTCGAGCAACGATTCAAGTCCTGGGACGCCAATGGCAACGGTGCCTTGGAACGCGCCGATTTCGAGCAGGAAGCGGAACGCATCACCCGGGCGTTCGACAAGCAACCCGGCTCACCGGAGGGGCAGCGCGTGCGCGAGGCGCTCCTCGGCATCTTCGACTACCACGCCAAGGAAGCCGGGGTCGGGCCGAACGGCACGATACCCAAGGAGAAATTCCTGCAGATCGACGAAAAACTGATTTCCGAGCAGAGCGGTGCCACCTTCAACCGCGTGGTGCGCCCGCTGGTGGAGGCCGTGGTGGGACTTTGCGACCGGGACCGCGACGGCACCATCAACCGCGACGAATTCGCTGCCTACATGAGCGCCATCGGCGCCGACCCGGACAAGGCCCGCGCCGACTTCGACCAGATCGACACCAACCGGAACGGGCAGCTCACCGTCGACGAAATGCTCGGAGCCATCCGCGACTTCCACTACGGCAAACTGGAGATCGATCTCCTGGGGTGATTGCGGGCCGCCGGCGCCTCCCGGTGGTAGAGGCGCCGGCGGCCGATCCCCCGGCGAACGGTGAAGGCAGCGCTGCGGAACGCGGCCGGAACTCCTACGGTTCCCCGCATGGGAATCATGCGCACCATGGACGTCGACACGGTGCTCCAGCGGCAGGGAGCCGGCGACCTCAAGCGCCACCTGCGCGGGCGTGACCTGGTCGGATTCGGGGTCGGCATCATCATCGGCACCGGCATCTTCACCCTCGCCGGGGTGGAGGCGAAGACCCACGCCGGGCCCGCGGTGACGCTCTCGTTCGTGATCGGCGCCGTGGTCGCCGGGCTGGCCGCGCTCTGCTACGCCGAACTGGCGTCGAGCGTGCCGACCGCGGGCAGCGCGTACACCTACGCCTTCGCCACCCTCGGCGAGGTGTTCGCCTGGATCATCGGCTGGGACCTGCTGCTGGAGTTCGCGCTCGGCGCGGCGGTGGTCTCCCGCGGCTGGTCCGGTTACCTGGCGAACCTGCTCGGCCTGCCCCCGGAGTGGTTCGGCGAGGACGCCACGGTGAACGTCGGCGCGGTGCTCGTCATCGCCGTGCTGACCGCGGTCGCGGTGGCCGGGATCAAGCAGTCCGCCCGGTTCACCAACCTGCTGGTGGCGGTCAAGGTGGCGGTGTGCCTGCTGATCCTCGGCGTCGGCGTCTTCTTCGTGCAGGGGTCGAACCTGACCCCGTTCATCCCGCCGTCGCAGCCCGCCGGTGCGGACGCCGACCTGCTGCACCAGCCGGTGGTGCAGGCCGGGCTGGGGCTGGAGCAGTCGGCGTTCGGCCTGGCCGGGGTGCTCACCGCGGCGGCGATCGTGTTCTTCGCCTACACCGGGTTCGAGGCGCTGGCGAACCTGGGCGAGGAGACCAGGAACCCGCGCAAGGACCTCCGGGTCGGCATCCTCGGTGCGCTGGGCATCTGCGCGCTGCTCTACATCGGGGTCTCGCTGGTGCTGACCGGCATGGTGCCGTTCACCGACATCGACGAGGGCGCCCCGCTGGCCGACGCCTTCGACTCGGTGGGCATGCACTGGATCAGCGCGCTCATCTCACTCGGCGCGGTCACCGGGCTGACCTCGGTGATGATGGTGGAACTGGTGACCATCGGCCGGATCGGCTTCGCCATGGGGCGTGACGGCCTGCTGCCGAAGAAGCTCGGCACGGTGCACCCGCGGTGGGGCACACCGCACCGGGTGACCATTCTCGGCGCGGTGCTCATCGCGCTGCTCGCCGCCTTCGTGCCGATCACCGAGCTGTCGGACATGGTCAGCATCGGCGCCCTGTCCGCGATGATCATCGTGGCGGTCGCGGTCCCGGTGCTGCGGCGCAAGCGCCCGGACCTGCAGCGGCCGTTCACCGTGCCGTTCTCCCCGGTCCTGCCGGTGGTGGCGGCGCTGGCGTGCCTGTACCTGATGCTGAACCTGGACGTGCTGACCTGGCTCCGCTTCGCCGCCTGGCTCGCCCTCGGCCTGCTCATCTACTTCGCCTACGGCCGCCGCCACTCCCGCCTCCGCGGCGAGTGAGCGGGTGGTCAGGGGCGCTGGTAGTGCAGGCCGAACTCGGGGCCAGCGGCGCGGGCGTGGCCAGGACCGCGGCTTCGGGCCGGTTCGCCGAGCTGACCCCGCAGGAACTGCAGATCACCCAGCTCGCCGCGCGGGGACTGGCCAACCGCGACATCGCCGCCCAGCTGTACCTGAGCCCGCGGACCGTGGCTTACCACCTGTACAAGGCGTACCCCAAGCTCGGCAGCACGTCGCGCGGTGAACTCGCCGGAGCGCTGAACTGGAACGAGGGCACCCGCCGTACCCCACGCGGCGGGTGCCCTCGGTGGTGTCTCCCACGGTAATCGGCACTGGTGGACGGTGCGCTGTACTCGCGCCTGTACTCGAAATCCACCGCGTTGACCTGCGAAAACGATCCTGTGGTGCATTTGGCGGTGGCCGCCGGGCGGCATCTTGGGGAAGCTGGACGGGCATGTCTGGAGGTGCCGGTGGACAAGAAGCTGCGGGAGCGGCGCCTGCTGGCGGGGCTGACCCAGGCGCAACTGGCCGAACGGGCCGGCGTCAGCCTGCGTGCGGTGCGCAACGCCGAACTCGGCCACGTGCGCAGCTCGCGGGCCGAAACCGTGCGCCGCCTGCTGGCCGTGCTGACCGCGGAGGACCCGGTCGCCGCGCTGCGCATCCGGGTGCTCGGGCCGCTCGCGGTCGAGCAGGCCGGGGCGCCGGTGGAGCTGGGTGCCGAGAAGCAGCGGCGGTTGCTGGCGCTGCTCGCCATCCAGCCGAACCGGCTGGTGGGGCGGGACGAGATCGTCGACGTGCTGTGGGGGCACGATCCGCCGTCCTCGTGCCTGGAGCTGGTGCACACCTACGTCGCGAGGCTGCGCAAGGTGCTCGAACCCCGTCGGGTGCGCCAGGAACCGGCCCGGGTGATCACCACGGTCGACGGCGGGTACCTGCTCTCCGCCGACGAGGACCAGCTGGACCTCCTGCAGTTCGAGGCCGCGGTGCGGCGCGCCGAGGCCGCCGACGACCCGGCCACCGCGGAACGGCACTGGCTCGAGGCGCTCGGCACCTGGCGCGGCCCCGTGTTGTCCGGTTCGGAGGGTTTCCGGCAGCACCCGGTGTGCCACGCGCTCACCGCCCGCCGGTCGGCCGCCGTGCTCGCCTACGCCGGGATCGCCGGTGCGCGGGGCCACCACGAGGACGCCGTGCCGCACCTGCGGGCGCTGGTCGCCGCCGAACCCCTGCACGAAAGCGCGCACGCCGCGCTGATGCTCGCGCTCGCGGGGGCCGGGCGGCAGGCGGCGGCGCTGGAGCTGTTCGACGAGGTCCGCCGCCGGCTGGCCGACGAGCTGGGCATCGAACCGGGTGCCGAACTGCGGCAGGCCCACGAACGCGTGCTGCGGCCGGACGCACCGCCCGCCCGGCACCGCCCGGCCCAGCTGCCCGCCGACGTCCGCGGGTTCACCGGCCGGTCCGCGGAACTGGCCGCACTGGACCACCTGCTGCCGGACGACGGCACGGCGGTGCGCATCGCCGTGGTGTCCGGCACGGCGGGGGTCGGCAAAACCGCCGTGGCCCTGCGCTGGGCGCACCGGTCACGCGAGCGCTTCCCGGACGGCCAGCTCTACCTCGACCTGCGGGGGTACGGCCCGGAACGCCCGGTCGAGCCGGGTGACGCGCTGTCCGGTTTCCTGCGTGCGCTGGGCGTGCCCGGCTCGGACATCCCGGCCGAGCAGGACCAGCGCGCGGCGAGGTTCCGCACCGAACTGGACGAGCGGCAGCTGCTGCTGATCCTGGACAACGCCGGTTCGGCCGAGCAGGTGCGGCCGCTGCTGCCGGGCTCGCCGGCCTGCTCGGTGCTGGTGACCAGCCGCCAGACGCTGCCCGCGTTGATCGCCCGGTACGGGGCCCACCGCGTGCTGGTCGACCTGCTGACCCCCGGGGCCGCGCTGGCGCTGCTGCAGACCCTGCTCGGCCCGCGGGTCACCGCCGAACGCGTGGCGGCGGAGGCGCTGGCCGAGTACTGCGTGCGGTTGCCGCTCGCGCTGCGGCTGGTCGCCGAACTGGCGCTGGCGAGGCCGGAGGTGTCGCTGGCCGAGCTGGCCGCGGAACTGGCCGACGAGCGGCGGCGGCTGGACCTGCTCGACGGCGGTGGCGACCCGCGCACCGCGGTCCGCGCGGTGTTCTCGTGGTCGTACCGGCACCTGCCGCGTGACGCCGCGCGGATGTTCCGCCGGTGGGGCCTGCACCCCGGTCGCGCGATCACCGCCGACGCGGCGGCCGCGCTCGCCGACGTCGACCTGGCCGAGGCGCGGCGGCTGCTCGCCGTGCTGGTCCGCGCGCACCTGGCCGAGGAACTGCTGCCCGGCCGGTACCAGCTGCACGACCTGCTCCGGGTGTACGCCGCCGAACTGGCCGGTGAGGATCGCGACGCGCTGACCCGGTTGTTCGACCACTACGTGGCCGCCGCCGCGGTGGCGGTGGACCTGGATTCCCCGCAGGAACGGCACCTCCGGCCGAAGGCACCGCCGCCGCGGTTCCCGGACTGGCGGCCGGAGAACCCGCAGGGGTGGCTGGAGGCCGAACGCGGCAACCTGCTCGCCGTCGCCTCGCACGCCACGCGCCACGGCTGGCCCGAGCACGTGCGGCTGCTCTCCGGCCTCCTCTGGAAGTTCCTGGACCTCGGCGGTTACCACGAGGACGCGCTGATGCTGCACACGCACGCGTCCGCGTGCACCGACGGCGGCGAGCGCACCGACCCGCTGACGCTCATCGGCCTCGGGTACTGGCGGGTCGGGCGGTCGAAGGAAGCCCTGAGCTACCTCGAAGAAGCACTGGACGGCGCGCGGAAGAGCGGCAACCGCAACACCGAGAGCTACGTGCTGAACACGCTCGGCCTGGTCTGCCGGGGGCTCGGCCGGTTCGCCGACGCGCTGGGGTACCTGGAGCAGGCGCTGGACCTGGCCAGGGAAACCGGCGACCGGACCAGCGAGGGACTGGTGCTGGTGGTGCTGGGCGCGACCTGCCGCGGCATGGGCCGCTACCACGACGCCGCGCGGTACCTGCACCTCGCGCTCGCCGCCGCGCGGGACACCGGTGACCGCACCAGTGAGGGTTACGTGCGGGTGAACCTTGGAGATGTGCTTTCCGCACAAGGAAAACACGAAGCCGCGGTGTCCTCTTTGGAGCAGGGGCTGGCGTTGTTCGCCGAGACCGGCACGCGGACCAGCGAGGGGTACGCGCTGGGCATCCTCGGTGGTGCGCTGCGTTCGCTCGGCCGGTGCGACGAGGCGCTGGAGCGGCTGGACCAGGCGCTGGCGGTGTCCCGCGAAACCGGCGGGCGGATCAACGAGGGTGTGGCGCTCAAGCACCGCGGGGACGTCCACCGGGACCTGGGCCGGTACGACGAAGCCGCCCGGTGCCTGACCGAAGCGCTGGCCATCGCACGCGAATGCGCGGACCGCGGGGTCGAATCGCGCGTGCTGAACTCGCTGGGAGCACTGGCCCGCGCCCGCCGGGAACCGCTCGAAGCCGCCGGGTTCTTCCGGGACGCACTGGGCATCGCGGTCGAAACCGGCTGCATCGGCGACCAGGCGGCCGCGCACCACGGCCTGGGCGAGGCCACCGGCGAACGCGAGCACTGGGACCACGCACTGGCGTTGTACGCGGAGATGGGGGTGCCGGAGGCGGACGAGATCCGGGCCCGGCTCGACCTGGCCCGGGTCTGACACCATGCGGGCATGGATTCCGAGCGCGTGACGCGGGCCTACGAACGGTTCTTCGCCGGCGAACCGGCCGCGATGGACCCGGTGGCCCTGTTCCACCAGGTGGCCGGCTCGGTGCCGGCCTACCGGAAGTTCCTGCACGAGCACGGGGTCGACCCGGCCACCATCACCTCGCGGCCGGACTTCGAACGGCTGCCGTTGCTGGACAAGGCCACCTACCACCAGCGGTACCCGCTGCCGGAGCTGTGCCGCGACGGCAGGCTGGACGACCTGGACATGATCGCGGTCTCGTCGGGGTCGAGCGGCACACCGACGATCTGGCCGCGCTCACTGGCCGACGAACTGGAAGTGGCGCGCCGGTTCGAGCAGGTGTTCCGCGGGTTCGCCGCGGACGAGCGCCGGACCCTGGCGGTGGTCTGCTTCCCGCTCGGCACCTGGGTCGGCGGCCTGTTCACCACGGCTTGCGTGCGGCACCTGGCGGCCAAGGGCTTCCCGATCACCGTGGTGGCGCCCGGCAACAACAAGGCGGAGATCCTGCGGGTGCTGCCGGAATTGGCGCCGCACTTCGAGCAGGTGGTGCTGCTCGGCTACCCGCCGTTCGTCAAGGACGTGGTGGACAGCGGCGGTGACTGGTCGCGGTACCGCACCAAGCTGGTGCTCGCGGGTGAGGTGTTCAGCGAACAATGGCGCGACCTGATGGCCGAACGCGCCGGGATGGCCGATCCGGTGCGTGATTCGGTCTCCCTGTACGGCACCGCCGACGCCGGGGTGCTGGGCAACGAGACCGCGTTGTCGGTGGCCGTCCGCCGGTTCCTGGCGGCCCGGCCGGAGCTGGCCAGGGCGGTCTTCGGCGCCGACCGGCTGCCGACCCTGGTCCAGTACGACCCGGCGAGCCGGTACTTCGAGGTGACGGACGGCACACTGCTGTTCACCGGTGACAACGGGATTCCGCTGATCCGCTACCACATCGCCGACGAGGGCGGGGTGTACGCGCACGACGACCTGCTGGAGATCTGCGTGCGTCACGGCTTCGAACCGCCGGGGGGCGAGGAGTTGCCGTTCGTCTACGTCTTCGGCCGTTCGCTGTTCACCGTGTCCTTCTTCGGGGCGAACGTCTATCCGGAGAACGTGACCGTGGGGCTGGAGCAGCCGGGGATCAGCGACTGGGTCACCGGCAAGTTCGTGCTCGAGGCGGTCGAGGACGAGCAGCGGGACCGGCGGCTGAGGGTGACCGTGGAACTCGCGCCCGGCCGGGGCGGGGACCCGGCCGCGGTGGCGGAGTCGATCCGGGCGCAACTGGTGCGGTTGAACAGCGAGTTCGCCCACTACGTGCCCGCCGACCGGCAACTGCCCGAAGTGGAGCTGCGGGACGCGGGTGATCCGGAGTACTTCCCGGTCGGCGTGAAGCACCGCTACACCCGCCGCTGACCGCCGTGGCGGTCCGGAGTGGACGGGGAGTGGCGGCCGGCTGACGCGCCGTGTCCACTGTGGCCGGGCTCAGCCGTGCGGCGAGGTGAGCTTGATCAGTTCCTGCTCGAAGTCGAACCACTGGTGCTCGGAACCGGCGGGGATCTTCTCGTAGGTGCGGTCGAGGAACGCGGCGATCTCCGCCGACGGGGCTTCCATCACCGCTTCGCCGTCCGGCGTGATCAGCTCGAAGACCACGAACTCCGGGTCGTTGGCCGGGCTGATCCGCAGGTCGCCGAGGCCGGCCGGGGCCAGCAGGCCGTCGGCGAGCAGGTCGCGGGCGCACATCCACTGCACGTTGCCGCGCCCGGTGTGGAACGTGACGGCCACCGCGTACGGGTCGCTGGTGTCGTACACCAGCTCCGCGGGGAGCGGCGCCGGGTCCGCGGCGAAGGTGCGCAGTCCGAAGACGATGTTGGCGCGGGTGGTGTCCTGGTAGTCGGGCATCGTCGGGGGTCCTTCCGATTTCGTAACTCGGCTCTCCCTATAGAGAACGCGCGAACACTCCTCGTGGAACATGAAATGACTTCGCTTCATCCCAAAGGAGGAGTGCCGGGTGATCTTGACTCACCCATCCGCGCGAACGGACTGTGACCCGGGTAACTTCCGGGGCAGTTTCGGGGTCCGTTGCCGACACCGGGTACAACGATCCGGCCCCGGGGGCGATTCCGGTCGGAAGGATCGCGAACGCCACATACCGAACGAGTGACGGAGCGCCCGCGAGGAGGTCTAGACGCCGGTGAGCACGGGCAGCAGCGCCTTCGACACCACGAACGCCTCGTAGTAGCGCGGGACGCCGTTCTCCACCGCCCCGGCTTGCCGCGCCCACCACCGGGCGCGGTCCAGCACGGTCTCGCGGTGCATGAAGCCCTTGTCCGCTTCGGACTTGTAGCAGGCCAGCGCCTTCAGCTTGACGTCGATGTGCGGGGTGATGTCGGTGTAGAGCTGCGGGGTGAACGAATCCGCCAGGCACGGCGGCTCACCCTGCAGGACCAGCCCGACGTGCCCGGCCCGGTGGGCGACCGTGGTCGCCACCGTGCCGACCACCTGGTGGTCCTGGTGCTCACGCGGGCCGGGGTAGTGGGTGAGCACGATGGACGGCCGCACCCGGCGGATGTGCTGCTCGATCCGGTCGAACAGGGCCCGCCCGGCGGTCAGCGCGCCGTCCTCGAAGTCCTCGACGACCAGCTCGGTGCCGACCACCGCGGCGGCCAGCCTGGCCTCCTTGGGCCGGAGGTAGGACTGCTCGACGTCGCTGTTGGCGCCGTCGGTGAGCGACAGCACCGACAACGCGTAACCCCGCGCGCGCAGGGCGGCGAAGGTGCCGAAGCAGGCCAGTTCGGCGTCGTCCGGGTGCGCGAACACCGCGAGTGCGACCGGTTTGTCCATGGGTCCTCCCCAACCTCAGGTGCAGCTGAACAACTTCTGGGGCGGCTGACCGCCGCCGTAGGCAGCGGGGTCGACCAGCACGCACCGCCGCTCCAGCCACGCCGCGCGCTCCTGCTGCGCGGGTGCGCTCGGCCCCCGCCCGAGGCTGCTCAGCACGAACCGCAGCCTGCCCTGCGCCACCCAGTCCGAAAGCTGCGCCGTCGAGGGCGCCGGGTCCGCGCCGGCGTACCCGCCGAGGCCGACCACGGTGGCGTCGGTGTGGATGAGGAACGGCGAGGTCGCGGTCGAGCCCCGTTCGACCGCCAGCACGATCTCCGCTCCGCCACCGTTCTCCTCGGCGTAGGCCAGCACGCGCCGGTTCTCCTGGCTGAGATCGGCGGTGAGCAACCCGCCGAACCCGCCGGGGCTGCCCTTCATCTTGGCGAACAGTTCACTGAGTGGACCGGCGGACGGCAATACCCCGATCCGGTTGCCGTCCAGCGCGGTGCCGACGGACCACACCGCGGGCGCCAGCACGAGCGCGGCCAGGGTCAGCCCCAGCGCGGGGCGGCGCAGGTCGGCCCGCCGCTTCGCGAGCACCAGCGCGAGCACCGCCGCGACCCCGGCCACCAGCACGGCCCAGCGCAGCCAGCCGTGCCAGGTGAGGTTGCGGGAAACCACCACCCACGCCCAGCCCGTGGTGAGCACCACGGCCAGCGGCAGCAGCACCCAGGCGGCGGTGCGCCCCAGGTGGTGCCGCCACAGCAGCGGGATGCCCGCCGCGCACAGCGCCGCGACCGCCGGGGCCAGCATGGCCGAGGTGTACGGGTGCATCACGCCCTGCGCGAAGCTGAACAGCAGCCCGGCCAGCAGCAGCCAGCTGCCCCACAGCACCCAGCCGGCGCGCTGCCCGCGCTCCGCCCGGCGGAGGCCGGCCACCGCGGGCACCAGCACCAGCAACGCCAGCGGCAGCAGCCAGGAGATCTGCCCGCCGCCCGCCGCGCCGAACATCCGGGTGATGCCGGAGGCGCCACCGGCCACGCCAACGTTGCCGCCGCCAGGCTGCGCGGCGGCGGCAACGCCGCCTTCGGCTCCGAACAGCCTGCCGAAACCGTTGTAGCCGAAGATCAGGTCCATCGCGGTGCCGTCGGCGGTCGAGGCCATGTACGGCTTCTCGCCCGGCCACCAGTCCCGCAGCGCGGGCCACCAGAACGACGAGACGAACAGCACCAGCCCGGCGGCGAGCAGGTCGAGCAGCCGGCGGCGGACCGGGCCGCTGGTGCCGGCGAGGTAGGCGGCGGCGAACCCGGGCACCACGATCCACGCCTGCAGCATCTTCGTGGTGAACGCGCAGCCGACGAAGAACGCCGACCACAGCAGCCACCCGGGGTGCCTGCCGCCGTCGATCGAGCGCGTGAGCGCGTACGCGGCGGCGACCAGCAGCAGCACCAGCAGCGTGTCGGGCAGGTTGACCTGGTTGACCGCGACGGTGATCGGGGTGAGCGCGAGCAGCAGCGCGGCGAACAGACCGGCCGGTTCCCCCGCCCACCGGCGCACGGTCCGGTGCAGCAGGAACACCGCGCCGACCCCGGCCAGCACCTGCGGCAGCAGGACGGCCCAGCCGTGGTAACCGAAGATCCACACCGACACCACCTGCGGCCACAGCGCCATCGGCGGTTTGTCCACCGAAACCGCACCCGCCGGGTCGTAGGCGCCGAACAGGAAGTTGGTGAAGCCGGACGACATCGCCTTCACACCGGCGGTGTAGTAGGTGTTGCCCCAGCTGCCGGAGGTGAAGCCCCAGGCGTAGAGCAGCGCGGCCAGCAGGCAGGTCCCGGCCAGCGCCCAGACCGGCCAGCGCGGGCTCGTGGTGACCGGTGCCCGCTGTTCGGTGGTGGTCATTCCGCCGCTCCCCTCCGGCGGAACACCCAGTTGCGCAGCAACAGGAACCGGCCCGTGGTGCCGAGGATCGACGACACCAGCAGCACCACCAGTTCCAGCACGCGTGACGCGTCCGGGACCAGCCAGTGCAACAGCAGCAGCGCGCCCGAGGTGAACCCGTAGTACAACGCGAAGACGATCAATCCCTGGAAATGCACCCGTCCGGTGGAATGCCGTCGGCCCGCGAAGGTGTACCGGCGATTGGCTTCGGTGTTGAACAGGGTGGTCAGCGTGAGCGCGGTCAAATTGGCCAGCAGCAGCGGCAGCCATTCCCGGAAAATCGCGTACAGGGTCAGCGTCGCGACCGTGGAAATGGCGCCGACGATGGCGAACGAGAGCAATTGCCAGGAAAGCGCGCCCGCCTGCCCGCCGAGCACCGGGTCGGGGTGGATCGGCTTCGGGTCGGGCCGCTGCGGCAGTTCGTCCACCCGCGCGGTGCCCCGCGCCTTGGCCCTGGCCACCCGGATCAGCCCGCGGATGTCGTGCCAGGCGGTGCTGGTCACCTCCACCCTGGTGTCCACGTCCTCGATCCAGTCGACCGGCACCTCGTGCACGCGCAGCCCGTTGTGCTCGGCGAGCAGCAGCAGTTCGGTGTCGAAGAACCAGCCGTCGTCGTGCACGTGGTGCAGCAGCGGCCGGATGATGTCGGCGCGGGCGGCCTTGAAACCGCACTGCGCGTCGCGGAACCGGGCGCCGTGGGTGAGCCGGATCAACGCGTTGTAGGAGCGGGAGATGAACTCGCGCTGCAGGCCGCGGATGGTCCGCGCGCCGGGGGCGTGGCGCGAGCCGATGGCCAGGTCGGAGTGCCCGTTGGCGAGCGGGGCCACCAGCGGCAGCAGTGCGTCCAGCCCGGTGGACAGGTCGGCGTCCATGTAGACCACCACGTCGGCTTCGCTGCCGCCCCACGCCTCGCGCAGGGCCCGGCCGCGACCGGCCACGTCGAGGTGCCGCACCCGGACGCGCTCGTCGTTGCGCGCCAGCGCGCTGGCCACTTCGAGCGTGCCGTCCTCGCTGCCGTTGTCCATCACCGTGATGGTCCAGTCGTACGGGAAGTTCTCGCGGAGGTAGGCCCGCAGCACCTCGACCGTGCCGGTGAGCGCGCGTTCTTCGTTGTACACCGGCACCACGATGTCCACCGTGGTGGTGCTCAGCGAAATGGGGGCGGCCGGAATCGGGGTGGCTTCGGCAGATCTTGGCATCGCCTCTCGTTTCCTTCCAAGGAGGTCGAAATGCGCGCGGAGCAAAAAGACCGGTCCGGATTACTGTGCCAGCCGGAACCGCGCCCGCCCAACCCCCTAATTGCGCACCCGTTTCCCCCCTTACCGGTGAACGGCAGCGGTTTCAGGAAAAGCCAAGCCCGGTATCAGTGCACGGCGGCGGCCAGCGAGGACGGGGTGATGTTGCGCCCGGTCACCACGGCGACCGCCCGGCCCCGCGGTTTTGCTTTGCCCGCAAGCAAAGCCGCCACCGCGACGGCTCCGGCGGCCTCGGCGACCACCCCGCGTGCGGTGAGCAGGTACCGCATGGCCGCGCGGATTTCCCCGTCGGTCACGGTGTGCAGTTCGGCCACGTGCTCGGCGATCAGCCCGATGGTGACCGAACCCGGTTCCACCCCACCGGCGACCCCGTCGGCGATCGTCTCCCCGATCGGCACGTCGATCGCGCGGCCCGCGCGCACGGACTCGGACACCGCCGTCGACGCGGCGGATTCGACGCCCACGATCCGGACGTCGTCCCGGCCGGCGGCCCACAACCCGAGCCCCGCGGCCAGGCCACCGCCGCCGATCGGGCACACCACGGTCACCGGCCCGGGAACCTGCTCGTCGAGTTCGAGGCCGATGGTGCCCTGGCCCGCGATCACGTCCGGATCGTTGTAGGCCGAGAGGTAGTGGGCCCCGGCCGCGGCCAGCTCCAGCGCGTGCCGCTCGGCGTCGTCGTAGGAACCACCCGTCTCGACCAGGTCGACGCCGTACGCGCGGAGCGCGGAAACCTTGGCGGGAGAGGCGTTCCCGGGCACCACCACGGTGGCGCGGCGGCCGAGGACCCCGGCCGCGTGGGCGACGCCGAGCCCGTGGTTGCCCGCCGACGCGGTCACCGGTACGACGTGCCCCGGCAGGTTCGCCAGCGCGTTGAGCGCACCGCGGACCTTGAAGGCGCCGGTCGGCTGGAAGGTCTCCAGCTTCAGCAGCAACCCGTCGTCACCCGCGTGGACGGGGGTCGGGGCGAGCCGTGCGGAGAGCGTGCGGCCCGCCTCGGCCACGGCCGCGCGATCCGGGGTGCGGACTCGGCGAATGCCCATGCCGCCAGATTAGGCGTGAACCGGAACTCGTGCCGCGACCACAGCCGGCCGGTGTCGCGGCCGAACGACCACACCAGTGCCGCCAGCGCCGCGGCCGCGAGCACCGCGGGCAGCGGGTCCGGCAGCACCCGCGCGCTCACCACGACCAGCACCACGCCCTGCACCACGCACACCGCCTTGCGGGCCGTGCTCGGCGGCAACTCGCCCCGCAGCCACGGCGCGACCCACGCGGCGGCGGCGAACAGGTACCGCATCGCGCCGATGGCGAGCACCCACGGCCCGGTCACCGCGGCGGCCGGCACGCTGAGCACCAGGATCAGGAAGGCGTCGACCTCCATGTCGAACCGGGCACCCGCCGCGGACGCGCTGCCGGTGCGCCGCGCCACCCGCCCGTCCACCGCGTCCAGCACGAGGGCCACCGAGGCGAGGACCACCAGCAGCGGCCGGTGGGTCCCTTCGGCGACCAGCAGCACCACCCCGCCGACGAGCGCCGCCCGCCCGACCGTCACCCGGTTCGCCGGCCCGAGGTCCCACGGCCCGCCGAACGCCGCGGTCAGCACCCCCCCACAGCGCCGCGGTGTACGCACCGGCCGCCAGCCAGCCCAGCGGACCGGCACCGGTGTACCCGCCCAGCGCGGTGAGCAGCACCAGCTGCCCGAGCAACCAGCGTGCTGCTTCCCGGCCCAGTGGGAACTTCATGGGGTCCTCCCTCTGCTCACCCGGTCCCACGTACCACCGGCCCGAACGGTTCAAGCGGGCCGGAACCCCGTCCGTCGGCATATCCTGGCGAGGCGATCTTCGAACCCGGGAGGGAAATGCACCGCGCTTTCTGGCTCCGCGCTCCTGGCGAGGGCGAACTCCGGCCGGTCGACCCGCCACCACCCGGCGACGACGAGGTCCTCGTCCGGACCCTGTTCTCCGGCGTCAGCCGCGGTACCGAAACGCTCGTCTTCCGCGGGCTGGTGCCGGAAAGCCAGCACCGGGTGATGCGGGCGCCGTTCCAGGAAGGGGAGTTCCCGGGCCCGGTCAAGTACGGCTACCTCAACGTCGGCGTGGTCGAACGGGGCCCGGCGCACCTGCGCGGTCGCACCGTCTTCTGCCTCTACCCGCACCAGACGGCGTACGTGGTCCCGGCGAGCGCGGTGACCCCGGTACCGGAGACCGTGCCGCCCGAGCGCGCCATCCTGGCGGGCACCGTGGAAACCGCGGTCAACGCGGTCTGGGACGCCGGGCCGCAGGTCGGGGACCGGATCGCGGTGGTCGGCGGGGGCATGGTCGGCTGCTCGGTGGCCGCCATCCTGGCGGGGTTCCCCGGGGCGCGGGTGCAACTCGTCGACGCCGATCCGGCACGGGCGGGTGTGGCCGAAGCGCTGGGCGTCGGTTTCGCCGGTCCCGAGGAAGCCGCTGGTGACTGCGACCTGGTCGTCCACGCCAGCACCACCGAACGCGGGCTGGTGCGCTCGCTGGAACTGCTCGCCACGGACGGCGTGGTGGTGGAACTGAGCTGGTACGGCGAGCAGCGGATCACCCTGCCGCTGGGGGAGTCGTTCCACTCGCGACGGTTGGCCATCCGCGCCAGCCAGGTCGGGGTGGTCTCCCCGGCCCGGCGCACCCGCAACACCTACGCCGACCGCATGGCGCTGGCGCTGGACCTGCTCGCCGACGCCCGGTTCGACGCCCTGATCACCGGGGAGAGCCCCTTCGGCGAACTGCCCGAGGTGCTGCCCCGGCTGGCCGCCGGTGACCTGCCGGCGCTGTGCCACCGCATCGTCTACTCAGGAGAGTGAGCCTTGTTCAGTGTGAACGTCCGCGGGCACATCATGGTCGCGCACAGCTTCCGCGGGGCGGTGTTCGGCCCCGCGCAGCAGTTGCACGGCGCGACCTTCGTGGTGGACGCCACCTTCAAGCGGCCGGAACTGGACGCGGACAACATCGTCGTCGACATCGGCCTCGCCACCGAGCAACTGGGCGCGGTGCTCGGTGAACTGAACTACCGCAACCTCGACGAGGTGCCGGAGTTCGCCGGTACCAACACCTCCACCGAGTTCCTGGCCAAGGTGATCGCCGACCGCCTCGCGGTGAAGGTGGCCGAAGGCGCGCTGGGCGAAGGCGCGAGCGGGCTCACCGGCATCACCGTGACCCTGCACGAATCACACGTCGCCTGGGCCAGCTACGAGCGGTCGCTGTGACGGCGGTGCACGTCGTCCTGCCGGGGGACGTGGACGACCCGCTGGTGCCCAGCGGCGGCAACACCTACGACCGCCGGATCTGCGACGGCCTGCGTGAACTCGGCTGGCAGGTGCACGAATCGGCGGTCGACGGCAGCTGGCCCGAACCGGGTGACCAGGCGTGCGACCGGCTGGCGGGCCTGCTCACCGGCCTGCCGGCGGGCGCGCTGGTGCTGCTCGACGGACTGGTCGCCTGCGGGGTCCCGGAGATCATCACCCCGCACGCGGAACGGCTGCGCCTGGCCGTGCTGGTGCACCTGCCGCTGCGGGTCGAGCACCCCGGTCTGGACCACCTCGAACGCGCGACGCTGCACGCGGTGCGGGCGGTGATCGCCACCAGCGAATGGGCGGCCGGGCAGCTGGCCGCCCACCACGGTCTCGGCCGGGTGCACGACGTGCCGCCGGGCACCGACACCGCCCCGGTCGCCGCCGGGACCGACGGGGTGCGGCAGCTGCTCTGCCCGGCCGCGGTGACCCGTCGCAAGGGCCAGGACCTGCTGGTGCAAGCGCTTGCGCAGCTGACCGGCCTCGACTGGCACTGCCGGTGCGTCGGCACGACCACCCGTGACCCCGGCTACGCCGCCGAGGTGGCGGAACTGGTCACCGAACGCGGTCTCGGCGAGCGGATCGAACTGCCCGGCCCCCGCACCGGCGCGGAGCTGGCCGCCGAGTTCGAACGGGCGGACCTCGTCGTGCTGCCGTCGCGGGCGGAGACCTTCGGCATGGTGATCACCGAGGCGCTGGCCCGCGGCATCCCGGTGCTCGCGAGCGACGTCGACGCCGTGCCGGAAACCCTCGGCACGGCTCCGGAAGGAGTCGTGCCCGGCCTGCTCGTCCCACCCGAACCGGACGCACTGGCCAAGGCCCTGCGCGCCTGGCTGACCGACGGCCCGTTGCGGGAACGCCTGCGCGAATCGGCTTACGCCCGCCGCGCCACGCTCTCCGGCTGGGACCACACCGCGAGAAAACTCGCCCACATCCTGGAGCACGCATGACGGGGTTCTCCACCGAATGGCTCGACCTGCGCGAACCAGCCGATGCGGCAGCACGCGCCGGGGAACTGCTGGAACCGCTGCGCGAGCGCCTGAGCCCGCCGCTGCACATCCGCGACCTCGGCTGCGGCACCGGTTCGATGGCCCGCTGGCTGTCCGCCGAGCTCCCGGGGCCGCAGCGGTGGACCCTGCACGACCGCGACACCGCGCTGCTGGCCGAGGCCGCCAAGCGCCTGCCCGGCGGCGTCGAGGTGCGCACGGCCCGGGGTGACGTGACGAACCTCGACGCCACCGACTTCGCCGGGACCTCGCTGGTCACCGCCTCGGCGTTGCTCGACCTGCTGACCGCGGAAGAGGTCTTCGCACTGGCCACGGCCTGCGCGGGCGTGCCCGCCCTGCTGACGCTGTCGGTGGTGGGCGAGGTCGAGCTGACCCCGGCCGAGCCGCTGGACGCCGACCTCACCGCCGCGTTCAACGCGCACCAGCGGCGGGTCGACCGCGGCAGGCAACTGCTCGGCCCGGACAGCGTGCCGGTGGCCGCCGAAGCGTTCGGCGCGCACGGCGCCACCGTCCGGGTCGCCGCCAGCGACTGGCAGCTGGACGCGGCCCATTCGGCGCTGCTGCCGGCATGGCTCACCGGCTGGGTCGGCGCGGCCGTCGAGCAGGAACCCGCGCTCGGGCCCGCCGCCGAGCGCTACCTGCGGGCGCGGCTGGCCGCGTGCGCGGCCGGTGAGCTGCGGGTGGCGGTGCGCCACCGGGACCTGCTGGCTTTGCCGCCGGGTTGATCGAACACGTGGACGTTCCCCCCGATCTTGGTTAGCGTGTGTGGCCGGGGCTGAGCGTTGATGAGGAGTTGTTGATGCGGGAGCACGCTGTCGAGTTCGAGGACGTCGCCGAAGCGGATCTGGTGACCAGCCGGGGAAAATTCCGCACCGTCGCATTCCGGGACGGCGGCCACGAACACATCGCGTTGGTGCTCGGTGACCCGTGGCAACAAGAGGGCGTGCTGGTCCGCGTGCATTCGGAATGCGTCACCGGCGACATATTCTCGGCGCAGCGCTGCGAATGCGGGGAACAGCTCGGCGCGGCACTGGACATGATCGTGCAGCGGGGCCGTGGCGTGCTGGTCTACCTGCGCGGACACGAGGGCCGGGGAATCGGCCTGGTGGCCAAGGTGCGCACCCACGTGCTGCAGGACGAACAGGGTTTGGACACCGTTGATTCGGCCACCTCGCTGGGTCTCCCGGTGGACGTCCGCGATTTCGGCCCGGCCGCCCGGGTGCTGCAATACCTCGGTGTGCGCTCGGTCGAACTGTTGTCGAACAACGCCGACAAGATCAAGGCGCTGGAAAAGCACGGAATCGGAATTTCCGCCCGCGTACCACTGCTCATCCAGGCCACCGATCACAATATCCGTTATCTCACCGCGAAACGGGATCGGCTCGGCCACGACCTGCCGCACCTCGATTCCGTGGTGACCGGACTGGCCGGCCGGGCCAGCAGCTGATGGGTGAGTACACCGACCTCCAGGCGGTGGCGGCCGGCGCGCTGGCGGTGGCCGGGCGGATCTTCGGTTCCCGCATCCCGGACACCGTGACGCTCAAGGGCGACCGGGATCTGGTCACCGACGTCGACCTCGCGGTGGAGGACGCGGTCCGCGAGTTCCTGGCCGCCGAGACCCCGGAGATCGGCTTCCTCGGCGAGGAACACGGCCATTCCGGCCCCGGCGGCCGGTGGTGGGTGCTGGACCCGGTGGACGGCACCTCGAACCTGGCCCACGGCATCCCGTTGTGCGGGGTGGCGCTCGGCCTGGTCGACCGGAACCGGGCCGTGCTGGCCGCGATCGACCTGCCGTTCCTCGGCACCCGCTACACCGCGGTCGACGGCGGTGGTGCGTTCGCCGGTGACGAGCCGATCCGGATCGCCGACGTGGACCGGATGTCCGGCGCGGTGCTGTCGGTCGGCGACTTCGCCACGGGCGAGGGCGCCGAGGCGAAGAACCGGGTGCGGCTCGGCCTGCTCGCCCGGCTCGGCGCGCGGGCGCACCGGATCCGGATGCTCGGCAGCGCGGCGATCGACCTGGCCTGGGTCGCCCACGGCAAGCTGGCGGGCACGGTGATCCTGTCGAACCTGCCGTGGGACACCGCCGCCGGAGCGCTCCTGGTCCGCGAAGCGGGCGGGTTGGTGCTCGACGGCGACGGCAGCGAGCACACCGTCGACTCGGCCGCGACCATCGCGGTCGGCCCCGCGCTGCACGCCGAACTGCTGGAGTTGCTGCGGCAGGCCGAACTCGATTGAACCCGCCACCGGCACCGCACGTGGTGCTGGTTGCCGGGGCCACCCGGCCGCGGCAGGAGGGAACTCGAGATGACCACCGCAGCGCCCACCCCGGAGCGGCGCGGGTGCTGGCGGTGGGCCCGCCTGCTCGCGGGTACCGCCGTCCTCGGTTTCCTGTGCTGGCAACTCGGTACCGGCGCCCTGCTCGACGGGGTGCGCGCGGTGACCGCACCGGCGGTCGCCGGGGCGCTCGCGCTCGGCCTGCTCACCACCGCGCTGTGCGCGGGCCGCTGGGTGCTGGTCGCCCGCGGGCTGGGACTGGGCCTCGGGCTGGGTGCCGCGATCGCGGCGTACTACCGCGCGTTGTTCCTCAACGTGGTGCTGCCCGGGGGAGTGCTCGGTGACGTGCACCGCGCCGTCCGCCACGGGCGGGACGAAGGTGATCTCGGCCGCGGGGTGCGGGCCGTGGTGCTGGAGCGCACCGGCGGTCAGGTGGTGCTCATCGCCGCCGGGGTGGCCGTGCTGACGGTGCAGCCGTCGCTGGTTCCCGCGCCGGCCCGCGAAACCGTCACCAGCATCGGCATCGCACTGGTGCCGGTGGCGCTGTGCCTGTTCGCCGTCGCCCCGGTGGTGACCCGGCGCTGGGCGGGCAGCGGGTCGAAGTGGCGCCGCGGCACCGCCGCCGCGGTCACCGACCTGCGCACCGGCCTGCTGTCGCGGCGGACCTGGCCGGGTGTGCTGGGCCTGTCGGCGGCCGCGCTGGCCGGGCACCTGGCGTTGTTCCTGCTGGCGGCCCGGGTCGCGGGCACCGGGGCGCCGATCACCGAGCTCCTGCCGATCTTCCTGCTGGCGCTGCTGGCGATGGGCCTGCCGGTCAACGTCGGCGGCTGGGGGCCGCGCGAAGGGGTCACCGCGCTCACCTTCGGCGCGGCGGGCCTCGGTGCGGCGCAGGGGTTGACCGTGGCCGTGGTGTACGGCCTGCTGAGCGCGGTGGCGAGCCTGCCCGGCGCCGGGGTGCTGGTGCGTTCAGCGGTCGAGCGCCGCCAGGCAGTCCCCGAACGCCTCGACGAGCCGGTCGAGCACGTTGCGGCCCTTGGCGGCCGTGGCCAGTGACGGCCTGCCGACCACCCCGCTCCCGGTGTACGCCGAAAGCCCGAGGGTGAGCAGGTCCCGCCGGTCCTCGGCGAGTTCGTCGGCGGCCTGGTAGCCGGGGCGCACCAGGTCCGGCTGGGCGTGCAGCAGGATCGAGGTTTCCAGCTCACCCGCGTGCATGTCGCTGTACGAAGTGGTTTCCAGCCCGGCCGCGGCACGCACGTCGTCCCAGCACTCCGCGCTGGGGAACAACGCCATGCCGGTGGACTGCTGCACGACGTTGCCCAGCACGTAGTTGCCGCCGTGCCCGTTGACCAGCACCAGCTTCTCCACCCCGCTCGCCCGCAGCGAAGCCGCGACGTCGGTGACGACGTGGAACAGCGTGGTCGCCGAGATGCTCACCGTGCCCGGCCAGGCGGCGTGCTCGTGGGAACAGGAGATGGTGACCGGCGGCAGCCGCAGCACCGGGTGCGCCCCGGCCACCGCCTCGGCGATGGTGCAGGCGATCACCGTGTCGGTGGCCAGCGGCAGGTGCGGGCCGTGCTGCTCGTGGCTGCCGATCGGCAGCACGGCGACCGCGGCCCCCGCCGCTTCGGCCGCGGTGTGCAGCGGGATCATCGATACCTCCACAGTGGACGGACGTCAGCCGGCGCCGGTGATGCGGGCCCCGATGCCGTCGAGCAGGCAGTCGAGGCCGAGCCGGAAGGTCTGGTCGGCGGTCAGGTGGGCGGCGTCGCGCACCACCGTGGCCAGTGCGGGGAACCGGCCGCTGGCGAAGGTCCGCTCCAGGTAGGGGCCGTGGGCGGCCTGCCAGCTCTCCTCGTCCATCCCGGTGGCCCGTTCGGCACGGCGTTCGGCGATCTCCCGGCGCACCGCGCCGATCACGTAGGCGTTGACCGCGGCGACCACCGGCATGACGGCGTCCAGGTCGACGCCGTCCAGCGCGGCCACCACGGTTTCGCCCTCGGCCAGTGCGTTCGGCCCGAGCTGGGGCCTGCCGCCCAGGAGGTCGGCGAGCCACTCGTGCTCGTGCACGGCGCGCCGGGTGGTTTCGGCCAGTGACCGCAGCACCTCCCGCCAGCCGTCGCCGGTCGGCCGGATCTCGGCGTGGACGGCGTCGACCATCAGGTCGAGCAGCTCGTCCTTGCCGGTGATGTAGCCGTAGAGCCGCATCGGGCCGACGTCCAGCGCGGTGGCGACCTTGCGCAGCGACACCGCTCCCAGGCCGTGCGCGTCGGCCAGCCGGATCGCCGCGCGCACGATCCGCTCCCGGCTCAACGGGGACGGCACGGGTCGCTCCGGCGGCTCCGGCCGCTCCCACACCAGCATGCGGGTGACGATACATCGCCCGCCGCGATACAGTGTATCGACGAATACGGTGTATCGAAGGAGCGCGAGCATGACCATCGCCATCATCGGAGCCGGCCTCGGCGGCCTGACCCTCGCCAGGGTGTTGCACGTGCACGGCATCGACGCCGTTGTGTACGAACGCGAAAGCTCGCGCGACGCCCGTGGCCAGGGCGGCATGCTCGACATCCACTCCGGCCAGCGGGCGCTGCACGAGGCCGGGCTGATCGAGGGGTTCCACGCGATCGCCCGCGGGGAAGGCCAGGACATGCGGCTGCTCCAGCCGGACGGCACCCTGCTGCTCCAGGAGGACACCCCCGACGACGCCCCGCTGCTGCGCCCCGAGGTCGACCGCGCCGATCTGCGTGCCCTGCTGCTGGACTCGCTGCCGGAAGGCACGGTGCGCTGGGGGCACGCGTTCGAATCCGCCGCCGACGGCCGGGTGCGCTTCGCCGACGGCCGCAGCGCCCCGTACGACCTGCTGGTCGGCGCGGACGGGGCGCACTCCCGGGTCCGCCCCCTGCTCACCGACGCCCGCCCGGTGCACATCGGCCAGCACC
This sequence comes from Amycolatopsis sp. NPDC045836, assembly GCF_056431745.1. Classification (NCBI taxonomy): domain Bacteria; kingdom Bacillati; phylum Actinomycetota; class Actinomycetes; order Pseudonocardiales; family Pseudonocardiaceae; genus Amycolatopsis; species Amycolatopsis sp. NPDC045836. Next base: position 140,183 of record NZ_JBWKKF010000008.1, read on the forward strand.
TCGTCGAAGTCGGCATCCCGGACATCGACCGCACCCACCCGGACCTCGCGGCGATGGTCGGCCGGGGCAGCTACTGGGTCCTCGGCGACGGTGTTTCCCTGGCCGCCCAACGCAACGGCGACGGCCGGGTGCGCATCGGCGTCAGCTTCTACCGCACCGGCGAGGACTGGTTCGCCACCAGCGGCATCCCGTTCGACGACCCGGCCGCCGCCCGAGCGCACCTGATCAACCTGCTGCGCGACTGGGACCCGCGGTTCACCGCCCTGCTCGCCGCCTGCGACGACACGGTCGTCGCGCGCTCGGTGTTCTCCCTCCCGGCGGGCCTGACCTGGCCGTCGACCCCGACCGCCACCCTGCTCGGCGATGCCGCGCACCTGATGCCCCCGGTCGGCGAAGGCGCCAACATGGCCCTGCTGGACGGCGCCGTGCTGGGCCTCGCCCTGGCCACCCACCCGGACTTCGGCACCGCCGTCGAGGAGTACGAAGCGGAGATGTTCGCGCGCACCAGCGCCGCGGCCCACCTGTCGGCGAGTGTGCAGGAGTTGCTGATGGCCCCGGACGCCGCGCAGCGGATGCTGGCCTTCTTCCAGCCGAGCTGACCACAAAGGACAGCCGGGCCACCACCCCGGAAAGCACAAGGCTCCAGGCCGGCAATGCCGACCTGGAGCTTGGGAGTGCGCCATCAGGGACTCGAACCCCGAACCCGCTGGTTAAGAGCCAGCTGCTCTGCCAATTGAGCTAATGGCGCCGGGCGGGTTTCTTGCTGTCCCGCACCAACGAGAAGAACTTTAGCACGCCCTCCGAGGCCCCTCCGCGGGGGTCCCCCGAAGCGAGTTCGACCCACTTGACCAGTCCCGTACACACGTCGCAACCCGTTCGGGCACACTGTGGTCGGACACTTGGGGCATTCTTCTAATCGAAATGGACGGTCTTCCATGAGCGGTCGGGGCGGAGTGGGGCGTCGCCCGATTACGGGGCGTTCCGGGGTGCGGTTGTCGCTGCTGGCGGTCGCGGCCGGGCTGATCATCTCGGGTTGCACGTCGTCGCCGGGTGCGGAACCCGGCTCCGGGGGCCAAGATGCCCCGAAAGAGACCTCGGCGGCTCCGCCGAAGCCGGTCGCGCTGGCGCTGACCCCGGCGCAGGGCGCGGCGGACGTGGCCCCCGGTGAGCCGGTGCGGGTCAACGCCACCGACGGGAAGATCAACGACGTCAAGCTGGTCAACGCCGAAGGCAAGGCCGTGGCGGGCCAGCTCGCCCCGGACGGCGCCGGCTGGGTGTCCAGCGAGCCGCTGGGTTACGGCAAGAGCTACACGCTGACCGCGTCCGGCACCGGCACCAACGGCCAGCCCGCCACCTCGACCTCCGCCTTCACCACCGCGAAACCGGCCAGGCAGACCACCGTGTCGATCAACGCGCAGGAGGGGGAGACGGTCGGCGTCGGCATGCCGCTGATCTTCACCTTCGGCATGAAGGTGGCCGACAAGGCCGCCGCGGAGAAGGCGCTGGAGATCAAGTCGGAGCCGGCCGTCGAAGGCGCGTTCCACTGGTTCAGCGACACCTCGGTGATCTGGCGGCCGAAGGACTACTGGCCATCGGGCACCAAGGTCTCGGTCAAGGCGGCGGTGTACGGCAAGCACCTCGGCAACGGCACCTACGGCAAGGAGGACCGGGCGGCGAACTTCACCATCGGCGACAAGCTGGTGGCGGTGGCCGACGGCGCGACCTTCCAGATGAAGGTGTCGATCAACGACCAGGAAGCCAAGGTCATGCCGATCTCGATGGGCAAGAAGTCCTCGAGCACGCCGAACGGCAACTACACGGTGATGAGCGAGCACAACGGTTACACCATGGACTCGAGCACCTACGGTGTGCCGACCGACAGCGCCGCCGGGTACCGCACCTACGTCCAGTACGCGGCGCGCATGTCGAACAGCGGCATCTTCTACCACTCGGCGCCGTGGTCGGTGGGCTCGCAGGGCAAGCGGAACGTGAGCCACGGCTGCCTGAACCTGTCGACCGAGAACGCGAAGTGGCTGATGGACACCTCGAAGAAGGGTGACATCATCACCGTCCAGAACGGCGGCCCGCAGACCCTGGCCGCCACCGACGGCTGGTCCGTCTGGCAGATGTCCTGGGACGACTGGAAATCCGGCGGCCAGAAGAACTGACCCCCCACTCCCCGCGAAGGCCCGTGCACCCCCCGGTGCGCGGGCCTTCGCCGCGAAAACCGTGACCCACCACACACGCACCAACGCGCCCAGCCAAGATGGGGGTGCAGGGAGCTCCGCCCCCCTGCCGGGGGCCCGGGGGTCCGACCCCCGGAAAAACGACGAAACCCCAGCGCGGAAAGGGAGGAACTCCCTGACCACGCTGGGGCCACTGGGGTGAGTGACGGGACTTGAACCCGCGACTTCCTGGACCACAACCAGGTGCTCTACCAACTGAGCTACACCCACCGTGCGAGGTGTCTGACGATCACCTCGGCTCGACCATCGTAGCGTGCCGGGAAACCGGGTTATCCGCGGGGCTGCCTGAGCACTTCGGCGGCGGCCGCGCGGGCCTGTTCGGTGGTGGGCCCGGGTTGCGGCACGAACGCGACGCGCCGGTAGTAGTCGAGTTCGCCGATGGACTCCCGGATGTCGGCGAGGGCGCGGTGGGCGAGCCCCTTCTCCGGCTTGGCGTAGTAGATCCGCGGGTACCAGCGCCGGACGAGTTCCTTGACCGAGGACACGTCGACCATGCGGTAGTGCAGGTGGGAGTCGAGCGCGGGCATGTCGCGGCCGATGAAGCCGCGGTCGGTGGCGATGGAGTTCCCGGCGAGCGGTGCGGTGTTGGGTTCGGGCACGTGCTCGCGGACGTAGTCGAGCACCCGGCGCTCGGCTTCGGCGAGGGTGACCGTGGACCGGCGGACCTCTTCGGTGAGCCCGGACCGGGCGTGCATCTCGCGGACCACGTCGGGCATGTTGGCGAGTGCTTCCTCATCGGCGTGGATGACCAGGTCGAGCCCTTCGCCGAGCACGTTCAGCTCCGCGTCGGTGACCAGGACCGCGATCTCGATCAAGGCGTCCTTGGTCAGGTCGAGGCCGGTCATCTCGCAGTCGATCCAGACAAGACGATCGTTCACCCGGGCACCCTAACTCTTCCGGGGCCGTTTCGGCGGCGCGACCTGCGGTTCCCGGTGGCTCGACCAGTGTCGGAAAACCTGCCACGAGCTGTCGGGTATCGGTGCGAAGCTGGTCGGCGAGCACAACGAGAGGAGCACCATGCCGAAGATCACCGCCGCCTTCACCGTGGACGACTGGGAGCCGTCGGCGCTCGACGAGGCCGACGGCGCGGAACTGGGCCAGGTGCGGTTGGCCAAGACGTTCACCGGTGCCGTCGAGGGCACCAGCACGGTCACCATGCTCAGCGCCATCAGCGAGACCGCACAGGCGTACGTGGCGTTCGAGCGGCTCAGCGTGTCGGTCGAGGGGCGCAAGGGCGGCTTCGTGCTGCAGCACGCCGCGTTCGCCGACAGCTTCGACCTCAAGATCCTGCCCGGCTCCGGCGTCGGCGAACTGGCGGGCATCAGCGGCACCGCGATGGTGGCCAAGCACGAGGACGGCAGCCACACGCTGGAACTCGACTACGCGCTGGCCCATTGACAAAAAAACTTGTCGGTGGGACGGTTGGCGGATGAACGAGATCGCGGTGATCGACGACCCGGAAGCCGCCGGCGCGTCGCTGGACCCGATGCGTGCCCGCCTGCTCGCCGAACTGGCCGAGCCCGGATCGGCCACCACCCTGGCCAAGAAGCTCGGCCTGGCCCGGCAGAAGATCAACTACCACCTGCGCTCGCTGGAGCAGCACGGGCTGGTCTCGCTGGTGGAGGAGCGGCGCAAGGGCAACGTCACCGAACGCGTGCTGCGGGCCACGGCGACCTCGTACGTCATCTCGCCGAGCGTGCTGGGTGCGGTCGAACCCGATCCGAGCCAGTCGCCGGACCGGTTGTCGGCGCGGTGGCTGCTCGCCGTCGCGTCCCGCCTGGTGCGTGACGTCGGTGAGCTGCTCACCGGTGCGCAGCGGGCGGGCAAGAAGCTGGCCACCTTCACCATCGACGGCGACGTCCGGTTCGCCTCCGCGGCGGACCGGGCCGCGTTCGCCGAGGAACTCACCGAGGCGGTGACCTCGCTGGTCGCGAAGTACCACGACGATTCCGCCGAGGGCGGCCGTGCGCACCACCTCGTCGTCGCCGTGCACCCCGAGGTGAAACGCCAGGAGTGAGGAGAAAGGGTGGACCGCCCCCGAATGCGGTCCACCCCTCCCTTCCCCCTCTTACCCCTGCTCGAGGTTGCCGGCGATCTTCACCGCGTCGTTGATCGGGATGGCGAAGCCGATGCCGATGCTGCCGCCCGACGACGGCGAGTAGATCGACGTGTTGATCCCGATCACCTCACCGTTCGCGTTGACCAGCGGCCCACCCGAGTTGCCGTGGTTGATCGACGCGTCGGTCTGGATGGCGGTGTAGCTCGGCTGCTGCTGCGAGCTGGTCCGCCCGAACGGCGACTGCTGTTCGGGTTGCCCCAGTTCGGACAGGTCCCGCCCGACCGCGCTGACGATGCCCGAGGTCACCGTGTTCTGGAGCCCGGCGGGCGAGCCGATGGCCACCACCTCGGCCCCGACCCGCACCTGGCTCGAATCCCCGAGCTTCGCCGCGGTCAGCCCGCCGGCGTTCTTCGCCTGCAGCACCGCGACATCGGCCCTGCTGTCCGCGCCGAGCACGCTGGCCTGGTACTTCGTGCCGTCGGACAGCGTGACCGTGACGTCCCCGCCGGCGCCGTCGACCACGTGCGCGTTGGTCAGGATCTTGCCGTCGGACGAGAGGATGACGCCCGAGCCGAGCGCTTCGCCCTCGCGGGTGGTCACGTTGATCTGCACCACGCTCGGCAGCACCTGCTGGGCCACGGAACTGACGTCCGAGCCGGAGTTGGCCACGGTCTGGCCGGTGACCGTGCCAGCCGAACCGGTGCTGGTGGCCGCCGGGCTGTCGGCGAGGCCGACGAGCGCGGCCCCACCGGCGCCGCCGACCAGTGCGGCGGCGACGGCGGCGGCGCTCACCAGCACGGCGAGGCGTTTCGGCTGGCGCTGGCGTTGCTGGGGCGCCGGGTAGAACGGCGTCGCGGCTGGCTGCTGGGGGGTGAACAACGGGTGCTGCCGGTTCTCGTCCATGTCCCCAGGTTCGCGCTCCACCTTGTGCGCAACCTGTGGATTACCCGCCGTCTTGCCTGAGAAGAATCAGCTGAGAAAACCCTGTGGTCAACCGAAGAACGACGGCACGTCCAGGGCCCCACCGGCCGCTTCGAACTCCTCGGCCACCGCCGCGCGCAGCTGTGCGTCGGCCAGGTAGTCGGCCGCGGTCAGCGCCAGGCCGACCGCGCCGTCGACCACCGCGCGATCCCCGGCGGGCGAACCGGCTGCCGCGGCGAACTCCTTGGTGTGCAAGGCGACCGTCGGCTCCGAGACGGCCAGCATCGGGTGGATCGCCGGCATCCGGTAGCTCAGGTTGCCCAGGTCCGTGGAGCCGGTCAGGAACTCCGGCACGATCCCGGTCGGCAACGGCTTGCGGCCGCAGCCCTCCTGGTTGACCGCCCAGCGCCCGGCCAGCGCGCTGTTGAACCGGATCGGCAGGTACGGCGGCTGCTCGTCCCAGCGCAGCTCCACCCCGCAACCGGTCATCTCCGCCGCCCCGCGTGCGATCCCGGTGATCCGCTCCGCCAGGTCCCGCAGCGTTTCCGGTTGCCCGGAGCGCAGGTAGAACAGCAGTGCCGCGCGGTCCGGCACCACGTTCGGCCGCGCGCCGCCGTCGGTGAACACCCCGTGCACGCGGTCGGTGCCGGGCAGGTGCTGGCGCAGCGCCGCCACGCCCTGGTAGGCGGCCACGGCGGCGTCGAGCGCGTTGCGGCCCATGAACGGCTGGGCCGAAGCGTGCGCGGCGACGCCGTGGAAGACCATCTCCAGCTGACGCCTGCCGAGGAACGGGTGCATCGCGATGTCGTGGCTGAACGGGTGCAGCATGAGCACCGCGTCCACGTCGTCGAACACCCCGGCCCTGGCCATGGTTTCCTTGCCGCCACCGCCTTCTTCGGCCGGCGTGCCGAACAGCGACACCCGGCCGCCGAGGCGTTCGGCGACCGCCGCGGCTCCCAGGAAACCGCCCGCCGCGGTGGCGCAGATGATGTTGTGCCCGCAGCCGTGGCCGATGCCCGGCAGCGCGTCGTACTCGGCGAGCAGCGCGATGTGCGGGCCGCCGTTGCCGACGGTCGCGCTCAGCGCCGTCTCCAGCCCGCCGACGCCGACGGTCGCCTGGTGGCCGTGGTTCTGCAGCAGTTCGGCGAGCGCCCGCACCGAACGCGTCTCCGCGAAGCCCTCCTCCGGATGGGCGTGCAGGTCCTGGCTCAACGCGACGAGGTCCGCCGCGCGGGTGTCGATCACGCTGCCGACCTCGGCGCGGACGTCCTCGGGCGCACCCCGGTGCGGCGAACCGAGCGGTTCGGCGGCTTCGACCGCGTCCGCGGTGCCGGCGACGATCGCGCGGAGGTAGGACTCGTCGGGCTGGCTGAGGCTGGCGTGGTGGGGAGCCGTCATTCCGGCATGTTAATCCGCGTGGCGCCGACGATCTGGGTGACGCCGGAACAGCGCTCGCTGATCTCGGTGAACCCGCGCTCGCGCAGCTTGCCGCCGATCTCCCCGCGGTCGAACATGCGCTGGCCGCTGGCGATGCCGACCAGCGTGTCCAGGCCGCGGAGCGGCTGCCCGCGGTGGCGGGCACTGGTGAGCAGGGCCAGCCGCCCGCCCGGTTTGAGCACCGAGGCGAAGGAGTCCAGCGCGGCGTCGGGATCGGCGAACATGTGCAGCGCCGCGAAGCAGCACACGGCATCCGCAGTGGACGGCCGCAGTGGCAGCCGCACGGCGTCCGCCCGCAGGTAGGTGACCGATTCCGGCCCACCGGACTCGACCGCCCGCGCCAGCATGGTGCGCGAGCCGTCGAGTCCGGCGGCGAGCCCGCTCCGGCCGACCGCTTCCCCGAACGCCCGGGTGAAGCGGCCGGTTCCGCACGCCACGTCGAGCACCACCTGCCCGGGCCGCAGCCGCAGCAGGCCGGTGGCGAGGTCCACCTCACCGGCCATGCTCGGCCCGGACAGGCCCTTCGCGATCCGGCCGAGCCCCGGCCGCCAGTACCGCTCGTAGACCGCGGACACCAGGCCCACGCTCATCAGCGACTGGGCCAGCCCGGTCGGCGGTCCCGCCTGCGTGCGGTCGCCGAGCAGGTCCAGGTACCCGCCGGTGCTCCGGCCGGGCGGGGCTTCGAGCAGGTCGAGCAGGCGGGACTGGCTGGTCGGCATGGCGGTCTCCCGGGCAGTTGGGATACCGACAGTATGTCAACGCCCGTCGCCGCGCAAAGCCTTCGGCAGCGGCGGCCAGTGCAGCGCGCGGTCCGCGGCGAGCTGCCGGGCCAGCGCGGCCCAGGCGGGCGGCGGCACGGTGCCCGCCGGCCGTTCGGGATCGACGCCACCGGCACTGAGCAGCCGGTGGGGTTTCCGCCCGAGGAAGCCGACGGCGGTCCGCGCCGGGGCGTGCGGGGTGCGGTGGGCCGCCTGCAGGAGTATCCACAGTGCTCGGTCGGCGAGCCGGTCCGGCCGGCCGCGCCGCCGGACGGTCAGGTGGGCCGAGTCCACCTTCGGGGCCGGGCTGAAGTGCCTGGCCGGGATGCGCCGCACCAGCCGCAGCTCGAACCTCGCGGCCCACCAGGCGGTTTCGAGCTCACGCGGGGCGGCGGCGCTGAGCCGTTTCGCGAACCCCCATTCGACGATCAGCGCGGCCCGGTCCAGTGCCGAGGCGGTCGGGCTGAGCAACCGTCGCATCAGCGCGGTGGACACCGCGTACGGAATGCTCGCCACCACGGCGAACTTCCTGCGGGGCAAGGAGAACGTGCGGGCGTCCGCGGGGACGACCCGGACGTTGCCGGAGTCGGCGAGCCGGTGCCGCAGCCGCTCGGCGAACTCCGGATCGCGTTCCACGGCGAGGACTTCGGCGCCGGTCCTGGCCAGCGGCGCGGTGATCGCACCGAGACCGGCGCCGAAGTCGACCACCAGGTCGGACGGCGTGATGGCCACCGAGCGGACCAGTTCGTCGGCGATCCGGGGGGTGGCGAGGAAGTGCACACCGGAGGGGTTGGGGGAGGGGTGTTTCCGGGCAGGCCGGCGGGACCCGTTGGCGGGCATGGTCGCTCCACGTCAGGACGGAGGAAGCGTGCGGAAGGCACGCGTGGACGTCGAGACGCGGCGACCGGAAAGGGTCGCGCAGACGGGTTCAGGCGCGGTTGGTCAGCGCCGGTGACTGGAGGAGGTGGGCCGCCGCGTCAGGCGAGCCGGCCCCAGGGCCGGGCGATCGCCGCGCAGCAGATGCTCAAAGCTCCCATGGCCCCGACGGTAACAGCGGGCGCAATCGGTTTTCGCCCCGGAACTGTCGGGGGTGCGCGCTAGCGTCCGTGCGCGACGAACTCGAGGAGGTGTCCATGGCGGCGATCACCCGATGGCGGCCGGGTGCGACCGTGGCGCTCACCCCGCGCGGCCCGTTCGACCTGCGGGCGGCGGGGCGGTTCCTGGCGGAGTTCACCCCGGCCGGGCGCCCGGAGGCGGCCGCGGAGCCGGGCGCGCTGCGGCTGGCCTTCCCGGTGGACGGCTGCTGGCGGCCCGCGGGGGTGGTGGCGCGGCAGCACGCCGACGGGGTGGTCGAGCTGGCGGCGGAGGGCGCTTCGCCAGCCGAGGCTTGCCGCCAGGCCGAACGGATCCTCTCCCTCGACTTCGACGCGGGCGCCTTCGCCACCGCCGTCCGGCGGGACCGCGTGGCCGCCGGTTTGGTGGCAGCCGACCCGGGCCTGCGGCCGGTGCTGTTCCACTCGCCGTACGAGGCCGCCTGCTGGGCGATCATCGGCCAGCGCCTGCGGGTGGTCCAGGCGGCGGGCATCAGGCGCCGGATCGCCGAACGCCACGGCCACCGCCTCACCGTGGACGGCCACTCGCTCAACTCGTTCCCCGCGCCGGCGGCCCTGCGGCAGTTGGTGCACCCACTGGGCCTGCCGGAGACGAAGGTGAGGCAGTTGCGCAGCCTCACCTCCGCGGCCGAGCAGGGCCACCTGGACGCCACGCGCCTGCGTGCCCTGCCCGCCGAGCAGGCGCTGGCCAAGCTGCGGAGGCTGCCGGGCATCGGCCCGTTCTCCGCCGAACTGGTGCTGATGAGGGGCGTCGGCCACCCAGACGTCTTCCCCCGCCACGAGCGCCGGTTGCACCAGGCGATGGCCAAGACCTACTCCACCGACCCGAACGACGTCGACGCACTGGCGCGCATCGCCGAGGGCTGGCGCCCTTACCGCAGCTGGGTCGCCTTCCACCTCCGCGCCGCGGCGAGCAGCGGACCGTCGGACCCGGGTCGTTGGATGCCCTGCCCGGCCGGAGGGGGTGATGCAGCCGGGTAGCCACGCCCACGACCGCGCCCACCGTGGGCAGTCCACGCGCATCCCGGCCTCTTCGCGGCGACCACCCCGGTCCAAACCCTGGGAAAGGGGGGTCACACCGATCCAACCCCCCGTGTGCTGAGGTGTGCGGCGTGAATGTGGCCGACACCGATGGGTTCTGGGGTCTGTTCGACGCGCAGCCCGATCCGCCGGAGCTGGTGGCGCTGATCACCGGCGTGGCCGCCCTGCTCCTGGTGGTCTCCGGCACGCCGTGGCGCCTCGCGCGCAACCTGGTGACGATCGTGCACGAGGCGGGCCACGCCTTCGCGGCGGTCCTGGTCGGCCGCCGCCTGCAGGGCATCCGGCTGCATTCGGACACCTCCGGCGTCACCGTCTCCCGCGGCAAGCCGACCGGCCCCGGCATGGTGCTGACCGCGCTCGCCGGCTACCCGGCGCCCGCGCTGCTCGGCCTCGCCTTCGCCGCGCTGATCGCCGCCGACCGCATCTCGATCCTGCTCGGCATCGCCGCGGTCCTGCTGCTCGGCGTGCTCGTGATGATCCGCAACGTGTACGGCGCCTTCTCGGTGGTCGCCGCGGCGATCGGCCTCGGCGCCGTCGCGTTGCTCGCCCCGCCCGGCGTGCAGGCGGTCTGCGTGTACGCCATCACCTGGTTCCTGCTGCTCGGCGGCGTCCGCCCGGTCTTCGAACTGCAGGCCAAGCGCCGCCGCGGGGCCGCCCGCGATTCCGACGTCGATCAGCTCGCCCGGCTCACCGGCGTGCCGGTGGCGTTGTGGCTGCTCGTGCTCGGTGTGCTCGCGTTCGGCAGCCTGTTCCTCGGCGGCAGCTGGCTGCTCGAACCCGTGCTCACCTGAGTTCACGCGTGCGGCAGACTGGACGCCTCGGTTCGGATGTCCGGAGGGATTTGTCGTGAGCGACGAGGTGGCCAAGGCAGTCGAAGAGTGCGCGCGTGCGGCGAAGCGGGCCGCGCCGTCACTGGCCGCCGCGCCGGACGAGGCGATCGACGCCGCCCTCAACGGCATGGCCGAGCGCCTGCTCTCGAACCGCGCCGCCGTGCTCGAAGCGAACGAAGCCGACGTGGCCAAGGCCGGGGAAGATGGCATGAGCGCCGGCCTGCTCGACCGGCTGACGATCACCGAGGAGCGGCTCACCGGCATGGCCGAGCAGCTGCGCCTGCTGGCCGCCGCCCCGCACCCCGAGCGCGCCATTCCGCTGTCCACTCTGGAGGGTGGCCTGCGGTTGGTGGAACGCCGCCGCCCGGTCGGCGTGATCGGCGCGAACTACGAGGCCCGGCCGAACGTGACCGTGGACGTGGCCTCGCAGCTGGTGAAGTCGCGCAACGCCGGGGTGCTGCGCACCGGGTCCGCCGCGCTCGGCTCCGCTCAGCGCCTGCTCGAAACGGTGATCGCCCCGGCACTGGCCGAGGCGGGCATCGACCAGGACGCGGTGCAACTGGTGCCGCGGGCCGAGCGCCACGCCGCCGCCGCGCTGGTCGCCCAGCCCGGCTTGATCCCGCTGGTGATCCTGCGGGGGAGCGGCGACAGCACCCGTGCGCTCGCCACCGAAGCCGCCCAGCACGGCGTGCGCACACTCGCGCACGCCGACGGCGGCGGGGTGCTCTTCGTCGACGCGGACGCCGACCTGGAGAAGGTGCGTGAGCTCGTCTCCGGCAGCCTGGATCGCCTCGGCGTGTGCAACCGGCTCAACCTGCTGCTCATCGACGCACGCGTGCACGACCAGGCGTGGCCGGTGGTCAGCGAGGCGCTGGCCGGTCGCGGGGTGACGGCTTCGCTGCCGCCGCACGAGCACGCCATCGGGTACGAATGGGCGCTCGATTCCGACCGCGAGGCCACCGTCACCGTGTCGACCGTGACCGGGGTCGAGGAGGCCACCCGCATCGCCAACGAGCAGACCTCCGGACTCGCCGCCGGCATCGCCACCGAGAACGCGGCCACCGCCGAGGCGTTCTTCGACGGCTACACCGGCACCGGCGTCTTCTGGAACGCCCCCACCAGGCTGCTGGACGGCTTCAAGCTGCGTGGTGTCCCCGAGACCGGGATCAACCTGGACAAGGTGCCCGGTCCCCGGGGCCCGGTGACCTACACCGATCTGCACGTCCGGCAGTACGCCGTACTGCCCGCCGATCGCTGATTCAACTTTCAAGCATTGATGCGTTCGATGGCGACTGTGACATCGAACGCACCAGTGTGTCAGCGAGCCTTCTCCAGATAATTCTCCACCGCCTGGCGCACGATATGCGCCATACTCACACCACGTTTCCTGGCTATTCTTTCAGTCGCCTCGTAGGTGTCACTGGACACCCTGGTCCGCAGGTCCTTGCCCAGCGCGCTGAAGCCCTGGGGCTGCGGTTCCCTTCTGGCGACCCGGGTCCCCGTCCGGTTCGCCAACCCTTTGTCCGGCACCATGACTCCTATCCGATTCCATTCGACGGCCCCTTGCACGGCCACAATAGTGGTGCCGGGTTATCCGTGGACCGAATTCAGCCGTGCGGGGCGCAGAAACGTCCGAATGGCGGGCTGGTGCACTAGTGGGATCATCATCGGGTGTGAATGAATTCACGCATCCACCCCCGATGTGTCCCCTGACGGGCGGTAGACGGGTCGTGGCTCAGGAAGCGACCTCGTCCACTTCGTCGACCGCGTCGAGCAGCTCCTCGACCGCCGGGTCGTCGACGGCCTCCTTGATGCACTGCCACAACTCCAGGTTCGCCAGCGCCCAGCGCGAGTACTCGGCGGCGGCTTCGGCGTTGTAGAAGTAGTAACCCTCGTCGTGCACGTCCCGCTGCTCGCCGACGATCTTGTGCGCCAGCTCGCGCAGGCTCAGCCCGTTCTCGCGCAGGTACTTGTGCGCCAGCACGACCGGTGTCACCGGCAACGCCTTGAACAGCGTGTCGGCGTCGCTGAGCGCCTGCGCCTCGAGCGAGATGTCCGGGCCGCGGTTGGCCATCTCGGCCTCGTCGATGATCGCGTCGATCCGCTGCGCGGCACCCAGCGGCACACCGGCGTCGGCGAGCAGCTGCAGGCGCAGCCCGCTGCCCTCGGCGGCGGCGGAGTTGCGGCGGACCAGGTAGTTGACGTCGTGCACCAGCGCGGCGGTTTCGACGATGCTCACGTCGGCGCCGTTGTGCTGGGCGAACCCGACGGCTTTCGAGCGGACGAAACTGACGTGGTGCCAGCCGTGGAACGGCAGCCGGTCGGCATAACGCAGGCAGAGCCGGCGGACGGCCTGCTCGACGGCGGTGAGCGCCGCGGCGGGCACGGTGGTGAAGGTCGCGTGGACAACGGTTGTTTGCTGGGCGCGCATTATTGATCCCCTCCGAAGCGGCTGGGAAAGGCAGCCGGGTGGAGTGATGGTAATCGCTAGCGCGCAGCCGGTGACTTCAGATTCGTTCCAGAAGCTCCCCCAAACGGGTCTCCACCGGAACGTGCCGATGACTCGTTCGGGTCAACGGGTCATAGGAAACGCTCCATTCGTTCACTGGTCGTGACTTCACCAAGAAGGTCATGGTGTTGTCAGCGGCTTTCGGGATCCGGTGGAACTCGTCGGCCAGCAGCACGCCGGTGGTGCCCGCCGGGTAGTCGTCGCCGTGGATCAGTTCGGCGGAGGTGATCAGCCCGCTGGTCGCGTCCAGGGTCGCGGAGTACCGCTCGTGCAGGTAGCTGCCCCGCAGGATCGTGGTCCAGAAGTGGTACCGGTGGTTGTGCACGGAGTCGGCGTACCCGTGCCGCCAGTCCCGCTGCGGTTTGTACTCGTGCAGCCAGAACGAGAACGGCTCGTCGCGCTCGTCGCGCAGGCACCAGGCGAAGTGCGTGGTGGTCTCCCTGGACCGCCGGATCATCGCCGCGGCGGGCTCCGGTGGCATGGACCGGATGTGCGTGCGCAGTTCCGCCCGCAAGCCGGGCCGCGCGGCCCAGCGTCGGAACGGTTCCGCGAGCGACTGCCAGTCTCCGCCGGAGCCCGCCCGTTGAGCGGCCACGTCGGCGGCCAACTCGGTCAGTGGACAGGTACGGGTCAACACCATCTATCAGCTCCTCAGCCCAGCGGCGGTGGAGAATTCCCGCGAGAAGGCCCGGAACCGGTCCTCCAGCTCGCTGAACTGCTCTTCGGTCAGCGGACGCCCGGAGACCTTGCCGAACAGCGAGATGAACTCGGCCCGGGTGGTCTCCGGGGTGATCTGGAAGTGCCTGCCGTTCCGGCCACCGCCGAGCCGGAGGAACTCGGCACGTTCCATGTTGTAGACGAACGAACCCTCGAGGAAGCGCAGCGTCCGCGGGTACAGCGCGCTCTCCGGGCCCACATCGCTGTAGAGCGTGACCCACACGCAGTCGTCGAAGATCTCCAGCCGGTCGAGCGGGGGATCGGTGACCACGGTGAGGTCGATCCGGGTGCACCGGCTCCTGGCCAGGAACAACCCGACCAGCCCCATGCCCATCTCGTCCTGCAGCCGCCGCTGGATCGCGTCGTAGTCCGCTTCGGGGCCTTCCTGGCGCAGCAGGTAGCGGGCCCGGCCGCTGATCGTGGTGGCGTCGCTGGGGTCGGCCAGCACCGCCCGCATCTCCCACTCGGCGTGGGAGAGCAGCAGGCGCGCGGCGGCGAACCGTCCGGAGAACCCGCGGAAGAAGTACTGCCTGCTGCCCGCGAGGTCACGCATCATCAGCTCGTTGAACTTCGGGTCCGGCTCGGGGGTCGCCTCGAACACGTCGGTGGGGAAGAACTCCTTGTTCAGCGACCGGTACTCGGCGGCGAGCTTCTCCAGCGCCCGCCTGCTCTCGTCGATCACCGGTGCCACCAGTGCCCGCTGCGAAGCCGCCGCCGTGATCAGCGTCTGCCCGAAGCCGACCACCGCGGAGATCATCGTGCCGGTGCCGACCGAATTGACGAAGTTCTTGCCGTTCCCCGGCGCCATGCCGCTGGACAGGAACAGGCAGCTGATCGAGACCACGACCAGGACCAGCAGGAGCAGGCTCGTCCGCGTCCAGAAGATCTCCTGGAGCGGGGATCGCGTCCGCTTCCGGTCTCGGCCGGGGTCGGCGCGCACAGGGGTCACCTCCTCAGGAAATGGGCTAACTCAACAGGATGAGAGCTGAGAGTGTCCGTTTGAGTGCGCGGAGTCACTCTACGCGTGCTCAGACGTAGGCGAAATAAGGAAAACGGGCGATGCTTAGCGCACCCGTTCCGGCTACGGGCGGTAGCCGGGAAAATCCGGTTCGATCTCGTTGTCCGGGCCTTCGGCGCGGGCTTGTCGCAGGCCAAGCATCTCCGCGGCCAGTTGCTGGCTGCTCTCGAAGCGGTTGCCCGGCCGTTCACGCGCCCGGCGTAACGAGCACGGTTTCAGCCTGCTGTACCCGCGAACGGAAACCGCACGCCGTGAACGCAATTCGTAGGCCGGTCTCCCGGACAGGTCGGCGGCCAGTTCGCGGTCCACCACGATGGTGCCGGGCTTGGCCACCGAGGTGAGCCGGGCAGCCAGGTTGACCACCGATCCGTAAACGTCACCGAAACGGCTCAGGATGCGCCCGGCTGCCATCCCGGCGCGCACCGAGGGCAACGTGGGGTCGGCTTCGACGCGTTCGCTGAGCGTGAGCGCGATCTCGGCGGCGTCGGCCGCGGTGTCGGCCACGAACAGCACCTCGTCGCCGATCATCTTCACGATCCGGCCGTGGTGCTCGGCGATCACCTCGGCGGCGATCGTCTCGAAGGCGTCCAGGATGCGGTCGAGCTGGGTTTCGTCGATCCGCCTGGTCAACCGGGTGAAGCCGACCATGTCCACAAAGCCGACGACCTGGCTGCGGGCCTCCAGGTCCTCGTCCGGGGTGGCCAGCGCCCGCCCGGCGTAGGCGGCCAGGTGGCGGCGCCAGACGAAGTTCTGCACGCGCTCGAGTTCGGGCAGCAGCCGGTCCACCAGCCGCGCGATCTGCCGTTCGTTCCGCCCCAGCTCCGGGCTCTCGTTGATCAGCTCCCACAACATGTGGACCTGCCACTCGGCCAGCCGCGACAGGTGCTGGCCCAGCGCCCTGGTCACCGCGGTCTCCACGCGGGCGTCGACCAGACCGGCCCGGATCAGGTTGTCCGCCGTGCGCATGGCCTCGACGTCGGCTTCGGTGAACACCACCTCGTGGTCCTCGACGGTGGCGAAACCCAGCGCCCGCCAGAGCCGCCGGGCCCGGTCCTCGGGCACGCCGGCCTTCTCGACCACCTGCAGCCGCGTGTAGCGGCGCCTGCCGCCGAGCAGCACCTTCTCCAAGCGCTGTTGCAGCTCGCCGGGATCACCCCCGTCCGTCGGCACCTCAGGTCGTGTGCACGATGAGCACGTCCACACCCGACTTGCGGGCCACTTCCGACGGCACCGAGCCGAGGAGCCGCCCGGCCAGCGTGTTCAGCCCCCGGTTGCCGACCACGAGCAGGTCGGCCGAGTGCTGCGCGACGATCTTGCGCAGCGATTCCACCGGCTCACCGACCACCGCGACGGTCTCGACCTTCGTCGCACCCGCCTTGGCCGCCCGGTCACGCGCGGAGATCAGGGTGTCCTCCGCGGGCGCGGAGCCCACCACCTGGTACGCCTCGTCGCCCAGCACGTCCTGCGCCTTCTCCACGTCCTGCTTGGCGGCGGGGTAGTAGGCGCAGGCGATCACCAGGGTCGCCCCGGCGTCCCCGGCGACCGCGGCCGCCCGGTCCACCGCGGCGAACGAAGAGTCGGAACCGTCCGTGCCGACAACCACGGTCTGGTAGGCGCTCATTCGTCTTCCTCCTGCGATCGGCGTGTGCTGGTGGGTCAGGGTTGCTGCCGGGCCTGCGCCGGACGCTGCCCCGGAGCCGGTTTGCGCGGGGCGGGCTGGGGAGCGGGCTTCGGCAGTTTCACGGTTGCTTCGGCGGAGCCGCCCGAGGGCTTCGGCTGCTCCGGTTCGGGCTTCCTCGGCGGGGTCACCGTGGCGCCGCCGGGGGTTTCCTGGTGCAGCACGGCCTCGGCCTCCGAAAGCACCTTGCGTGCCGCCTGCACCTGGTTGGCGATGCCCTCGCGGAGCTTGCGCAGGGCCTCCACGCGCTCGAGGCCGTGGTTGATCCGGCGGTTGGCCTCCTCGGTGGCCTCCCGCACCCGGCGCCGGGCCTCATCCGCGGCTTCGGACAGCCGCGCGTTCGCCTCGTTCGTCGAGTCCTGTTTGCGCTTGTTCGCGTCCTGGATGGACTCGCGTTGACGGCGTTCGATGTCCGCCTTCGCCGCGGCTTCCTCCTCGGCCACCTTCGCGCGGATCCGCGCGGCTTCCTCGGTCGCCTCGCGCAGCCGGCGCTCGGCCTCGGCCTTGCTGGTCGCCTCCTGCTCGGCGAGCACCCGCATGGCCTCGGTCCGGCGCGCCGCCATGGCGATCTCGAAGTCTTCCTCGACCTGCGTGCGGCGCTGCTCGGCTTCGGCGTCGAGGCGGTCGCGCTCGTCCTTGGCCGCCTGCAGGAGCTTGTCCGCTTCGGCCCGCGCCTTCTCCAGGACGCTGCGGTGCTCGGCCTCCATCTCCTCGCGGCGCTCGTCGAGCTGCTTCAGCCGCACCTCGTGCTCGGCCCGCAGCGCCGCCGCGTCCGACTCACCCTTGGCACGGATGTGCGCGGCCTCGGCTTCGGCACGGGCTTGAGTGTCCGAAGCCTCTTCCTGCGCCAGCCGCAGCATGCGCTGCAGGCGCTCGGAAAGCCCTTCGAGGGTGGTGGGCGGCAGCGACAGCCGGTCGACCTGACCCCGCAGCTCGGCGATCTCGCTGCGGGCGATCTCCAGCTGGCGGGCCAGGTCGCCGGCCTGCGAAATCGCCGCGTCGCGGTCTGAGGTGAGCATCTTCAGCTCACCGTCGAGCCGTTCGAGGTGGTCATCGACCTGGGCGCGGTGGTAACCCCGCTTCTCCAGGTCGAAGCCGGCTCCCAGTGGGACGAGTTCCCTGTCGTCGCCAAGACTCATTGGTCCACCCTAGCCCGCGGCGTCACACACCTCTGAAGGTGTTTATCGCAGCTATGTGCTTCGCGCGCAGTTCGTGGTCACGGACGCCCAGCCCCTCTTCCGGAGCCAGGCACAGCACGCCCACTTTGCCCTGATGAGCGTTGCGGTGCACGTCGAGCGCGGCCTGACCGGTCTCGGCGAGCGGGTACGCCTTGGACAGGGTCGGGTGGATCAGCCCCTTCGCGATCAACCGGTTCGCCTCCCACGACTCGCGGTAGTTCGCGAAGTGGGAGCCGATGATCCGCTTGAGGTTCATCCACAGGTATCTGTTGTCGTACTGGTGCAGGTAGCCGGAGGTGGACGCGCAGGTGACGATCGTGCCGCCCTTGCGCGCGGCGTAGACCGAGGCGCCGAAGGTCTCGCGGCCCGGGTGCTCGAAGACGATGTCCGGGTCCTCACCACCGGTCAGCTCGCGGATCTTCGCCCCGAACCGCTGCCACTCCCTAGGGTCCTGCTCGTGCTCGTTCTTCCAGAACTTGTAACCCTCGGCGTTGCGGTCGATGACCAGCTCGGCGCCCATCTTGCGGCAGATCTCCGCCTTCTCCGGGCTGGACACCACGCACACCGGGATGGCGCCGCCGTTCAACGCGAACTGGGTGGCGTAGGAGCCGAGGCCACCGGAGGCGCCCCAGATCAGCACCACGTCACCCTGCTTCATGTCGGCACCGTTGCGTGAGACCAGCTGCCGGTAGGCGGTCGAGTTGACCAGCCCCGGTGAGGCGGCTTCCTCCCAGGTCAGGTGCGCGGGCTTGGGCATCAGCTGGTTGGCCTTGACCAGTGCGATCTCGGCGAGACCGCCGAAGTTCGTCTCGAAGCCCCAGATGCGCTGCTCCGAGTCGAGCATCGTGTCGTTGTGCCCGTCCGGGCTCTCCAGCTCGACGTTCAGGCAGTGCGCGACCACCTCGTCGCCCGGCTTCCAGGTGTGCACCCCCGCCCCGGTGCGCAGCACCACGCCGGACAGATCGGAGCCGACCACGTGGTACGGCAGGTCGTGGCGCTTGGCCAGCGGCGAGAGCCTGCCGTAGCGCTCCAGGAACTTGAACGTCGGCAGCGGCTCGAAGATCGAGGTCCAGACGGTGTTGTAGTTGATCGCGCTGGCCATCACCGCCACCAGCGCCTCACCCGGCCCGAGCTCCGGTGTGGGCACCTCGTCCAGGTGCAGGGACTTGCGCGGGTCCTTGTCGCGGCTCTCGAGGCCCTCGAACATGCCGACCTCGTCGGCGTGCACGGTGATCCCGCGGTAGCTCTCGGGCACGGCGAGCGAAGCCACCTCGCGCGGCTCCCCGGACAGCACAGCTTGGGCGATCTGCTGGATCTCGCTCATCGGACCTCCGTGGGTCGGCGCGGTTCGCTAGAAACTACTGGCGAGTAACGCCGGGCTCAACTGGAAGAGATTTCGACCACGCCGAAATCCCCCGACGAGCGTATTGGCGCTACCCGGGTTCGTTACCTAGTCATGTTTGACCGGCTGGCCAACCAAGGAGGAAAATCGGAGGCGGACCGCGAGACACACGGTCCGAGTGGCAAACGGAGGTGATCTCGGTGCGCGAGATGTCGACGAGCCCGTGGACCCGTCCGCACGACTGGGCGGAGGTCCTGCTCGGGGTGGTGGCGGTGCTGACACCGCTGTGGATGGAGACCGAGAACGCGGCCATGTGGACGCTCATCGTGCTGGGCGCCCTCGTCGCCGTCGACGGCCTGGTCTCGCTGGCCATGCCGGGTTTGGTCTACGGCGAGGGCATCCAGATCGTGCTGGGTGCGCTGCTGTTCATTTCGCCGTGGGTGATCGGGTACTCGGACATGATGGGCGCCGCGTGGTCCTCGTGGATCATCGGCGGGCTCACCATGATCGCCGGCGCGACCGCGCTGCCGGTGGCCAACGCCGCCCACGACCGGACAGCCGGGCAGCACTGACGATTCGCGTGGCCCGGGCCCCGGCGGGATACCGTGGGGCCCGGCACACGCAGAAGGGGTGGGGTCGGTGGCACGGGGCAAGACCGGCGAGGACGCATCGGCCAAGGAACGCATCCTCACCGCCGCCGAGGAGCTTTTCGCGGAGCACGGGTTCGACGCCACCCCGACCTCCCGCATCGCCGAACGGGCCGGCGTGCCGAAGGGCCTGGTGCACTACTACTTCAAGCGCAAGGCGGACCTGCTGAGCGCACTGGTCGAGCGCCTGCCCGACGAGCACGTGGAACCCTCCCGCGTGGTGGTCCCGGGTGACCTGGCCGAGAGCCTGCGCCGCCTGGTCTCCGAGCTGGACCAGCGGCTCGGCGCCTCGCAGGTGCTCTCCCACCTGCTGTGGCGTGAGGCCGACACGCACCACGCCGTGCGCGACGCGCTTCAGGATCGATTCAAGGTGCTCGTCCGCCAGGTCGAGGCGGTGATCCTGGCCGCGGGCGTCGGCGGCCTCGCGATGACCGACGTGGAGAGCGCGGCCGGGCTGCTCGCCCTGGCCGTGAGCTACCGGCATTCGGTCGCCCGGCACGCCGAAGACGATCAGCCGGAGCAGATGGAGCGCGAACTCAACTTCATCGCCAGGGCGCTGACCTTCAAGGCTGCCCCGGCCACGTAGCCGCCGGTCAGTCCTCGGCCTTGGCCGCGGCGGGCTCGACGAGTTCGATCAGCACGCCACCGGCGTCCTTGGGGTGCACGAAGTTCACCCGGGACCCCGCGGTACCCGGCCGCGGGGTGTCGTAGATGACCCGCAGCCCTTTCGCCTTCAGCGCGGCCATCGCCTCTTCCACATTGGACACCCGGCAGGCGAGCTGCTGGAGCCCCGGCCCGCGGTTGTCGAGGAACTTGGCGATGGTCGAATCGGGGTACAACGGCGCGAGCAGCTGCACGGCCGGTCCGTCGTGGTCGCCCGGCGCGTGCAGCATCGCCTCGTGAACGCCCTGGTCGTGGTTGGTCTCGACGTGCGTCGCCTCGAGACCGAAGGTGTCGGCGTAGAAGGCGATCGCCGCGTCGAGGTCAGCGACCGCGACGCCGACGTGGTCGATCGTCGTGACGAACGGCTTCAGCGCTTCATTCATGGGAAGCGACAATAGGTGCTGTTCCGCGAAAAGGCGTCGTGCGTCAGCTCACACTGACTCATTCAAGAAGCCACACCGCCCGGTATGGTCGAGCAGACCGCCGTCGTTCGCCGTTGGAGGCTGCACATGTCCGGAACCCAGTCCAGCTCGGTCATCCTGAGTGCGGCCAGGACGCCCATCGGCAGGCTGCTCGGTTCGCTGAAGGACTACTCGGGTGCGCAACTCGGCGGAATCGCCATCAAGGCGGCGCTCGAGCGCGCCGGAGTTTCACCCGAATCGGTGCAGTACACGATCATGGGTCAGGTGCTCACCGCCGGCGCGGGCCAGATCCCGGCCCGGCAGGCCGCCGTGGCCGCCGGCATCCCGATGGACGTCCCCGCGCTGACGATCAACAAGGTGTGCCTCTCCGGCCTCGACGCCATCGCCCTGGCGGACCAGCTGATCCGCGCCGGCGAGTTCGACCTGGTGGTGGCCGGTGGCCAGGAGTCGATGACCCAGGCGCCGCACCTGCTGCCGAAGTCACGCTCCGGCTTCAAGTACGGCGACACCACCCTGCTCGACCACATGGCGCACGACGGCCTGTTCTGCGCCTTCGACCAGGTCGCCATGGGCTCCTCGACGGAGAAGTACAACGAGCGCTACGGCCTCACCCGCGAGGAGCAGGACGAGTTCTCCGCCCGTTCGCACCAGCGGGCCGCCGCCGCCATCGAAGCCGGCCGCTTCGCCGACGAAATCGCGCCGATCGAGATCCCGCAGCGCAAGAAGGACCCGATCGTCTTCGACACCGACGAGGGTGTGCGCGCCGACACGACCACCGACGCGCTGGCCAAACTGCGCCCGGCGTTCGCCGCCGACGGCACCATCACCGCCGGCTCCGCCTCCCAGATCTCCGACGGCGCCGCCGCCGTGGTGGTCGCCAGCCGCGCCAAGGCCGAGGAACTGGGCATCACCCCGCTCGCCGAGATCGGCGCGCACGGCGTTGTCGCCGGTCCGGACGCGAGCCTGCACGAGCAGCCGTCGAACGCGATCAAGGCCGCACTGGCCAAGGCCAAGCTCGACGTCAGCGCCCTCGACCTGGTCGAAATCAACGAGGCCTTCGCTGCCGTGGGCCTGGTCTCGGCCAAGAAGCTCGGCCTCGACCACGACAAGGTCAACGTGGACGGTGGCGCCATCGCGCTCGGCCACCCGATCGGCGCCTCCGGTGCCCGTCTGGTCGTCCACCTGGTGCACGAGCTGCGCCGTCGCGGCGGTGGCCTCGGCGCCGCCGCCCTGTGCGGTGGCGGCGGCCAGGGTGACGCGCTGCTGCTCTCGGTGCCCAAGGCCTGAGTTGCCCGTCCAGGTCGACGTCGGCGAACTGGTCGCCCGTGCCGCGGATGGGGTCCCCCGCGCCATCGCGAGACTGATCTCGCTCGTGGAGGACGCCCATCCGCAGCTACGCGAGGTCGCTGCCGCGCTGACCTCGCACACCGGCCGGGCCCGGCTCGTCGGCCTCACCGGACCACCGGGCGTCGGCAAGTCGACTTCCACCTCGATGCTCATCACGGCGTTGCGCGCCGCGGGCAAGCGCGTCGGCGTGCTGGCGATCGATCCCTCCTCTCCGTTCTCGGGCGGTGCGTTGCTCGGCGACCGGGTGCGGATGGGCGAACATGCCACCGATCCCGGCGTGTTCATCCGCTCCATGGCCACCCGTGGTCACCTCGGCGGCCTCGCCTGGGCCACCCCGCAGGCGGTCCGCGTGCTCGACGCCGCCGGGTTCGACATCGTGCTGATCGAGACCGTCGGCGTTGGGCAGTCCGAAGTGGATGTCGTCCGGCTCGCCGACACCACCGTCGTCCTGCTGGCCCCCGGCATGGGTGACGGCATCCAAGCGGCCAAGGCCGGTGTGCTGGAGATCGCGGACGTCTTCGTGGTGAACAAGGCCGACCGCGAAGGCGCCGACGCCACCGTGCGTGAACTCAAGCAGATGATTGCGATGGGCCGCCGCGAGATGCGTGGCCCCAGCTGGCGCCAGCCCATCGTGCGCACCGTGGCCTCCCGCGACGAAGGTGCCGACGACGTGCTCAAAGCACTCGGCGAGCACCACGACTGGCTGGTGGCCGAAGGCGAACTCGATCGCCGCCGAGCAGCTCGCGCCGCCGGCGAGATCGAGGCGATCGCACTGCAACGCCTCCGCGCCGAACTGGTCGACCTACGCGGTGGTGACCGGCTCGCCGAGCTGGCCGACGCTGTCGCCGGTCGCGAACTGGACCCCTACGCCGCGGCCGAGCGCCTGATCGACGACCTCCGCACCTGACACCTTCGAGTCAACCACCGCCCTTCCTCGGCAAGCTCCAATGACTCCTTTGTGGACATGCCGTCCACGCTTCGCCCGCCTCTCGGCGGGTATCGTTCGATCGCCTTCGCTTTCGGTCAGCCGAGTGCTTCGGCCGACCTCCGCAGGGTCCGGCCGGCGTCCGTGGTCAGTGGATCGCCGTGGCCAAAGCACGCCACCTCCGTCTCCAATGCCGCCAGCTCACGGAACGACTGGTGCACTCGTTCCACGTCCAGGTTGAACACGCCGGGAATGATCTGCCCCTCGTGCTCGGCGATGGTGTCCCCGGTGAAGAGCACACCGTGCCGCGGCAGGTGCACGGCGATGCTGCCCTCCGTGTGCCCCGGAATGGCGAGCACCCGGGCGCCACCACCGAAATCGATCTCGTCACCATGTTCGAGCTCGTGGTCCACCGGCGACGGGGGACCGACGAGCTTTCCGCTCGTCACCCGCTCGTACAACGGCCGTTCCCACTCGGTGAGCCGAGGCTCCGGTGGCGGCGCCTCACCACGGATCACCGGTGCGTCCAGCCGGTGCGCGAGCACCGGCGCATCAGCCCACGCGCGAAGTTCCGCAGCCGCTCCGGCGTGGTCCTCGTGGAAATGGGTGAGCACGATACGCGTCAGGTTCTCCCGGTCGAGCCCGAGTTCCCTGATCGCCTCCGCGATCTTCGTCCCGTCACCGGCCCAGCCGGTGTCCACCAGCGTCAGCTCGTCGTCTTCTCGCCACAGGTAGGCCTGGCCGACCGCGAACCGGAGCAGGCGCAGGTTCGGAACGACCTCGATCATCTTCATGCCGCCGACAGTAAGCAGCACCTTCGTCGTGCGCGGGCGAGTTCGCCGACAGCGCAGTTATCGGCTCAACGCTCGCATGGCCAGGTCGACCACGGCGTCCGCGTGTTCGGCGGAAACCGGCGCGGTCTGCAGGAGCCAGCGGTGGTAGAGCGGTCCGTAGAGCAGTTCGACCACCACGTCGAGATCGAGGTCGGCTTCGATCTCACCGCTGCGCTGCGCGCTGCGCAGCCGGTCCTTGGTGGCGTCCAGCGCGGGACCGAGCATCTTCTCCCGCCAGTGCGTCGCCAGGCTCGCGTCGTACTGGATCTCGATCGCCAGTGCCCGGAACGAAACATCGAACTTCGGATTGGCCAGTTCCTCCGCGGTCGCCCGCAATGCCTGCTTCAGGTCTTCTCTCAGGTCACCGGTGTCGAGCAGGCTGAAGCCCTGCTCTCCCTCGGTCAGGTCGAGGACCGCGTCGAAGATCACCGCGGCCTTGGACGGCCACCAGCGGTAGATCGTCTGCTTGCCGACGCCGGCTCGCGCGGCGATCCCTTCGATCGAGGTCTTCGCGTATCCGCTCTCGGTCACCAGTTCCATCGCGGCGGACAGGATCGCCTTCCGCGAACGTTCACTGCGGCGCGTGGGATCCGGGCCCCGGGCCTCACTCATGACATCACCATAGCACGAGACGAGTCGATACGTCTCGTCTTGACATCGTCGAATCGTTGGGTCATGCTGAGCGGGCAACGAGACGTCTCGTCTCGCGATTGGGAGGAAATCAATGACTCGAGCGGATTCATCGCGCGTCTGGTTCGTCACGGGCGTCGGCCGGGGCTTCGGCCGTGAGTTCGTGCTGGCCGCGCTCGCGGCCGGGGACAAGGTCGTCGGCACGGCAAGGCGGCCATCTGCACTGGACGACCTGGTCGCGGAACATCAGGGACGGCTCGTCGTGCTGCCCCTCGACGTCGATGACCGGACGGCGGTCTTCGACACGGTGGGCAAGGCGATCGCGGCGTTCGGCAGGCTCGACGTCGTGGTCAACAACGCGGGTTACGGTCTGCTCGGCGCGGTCGAGGAGGTCACCGAGGAAGAGGCTCGCGCGCAGCTGGACACCAACTTCTTCGGTGCCCTCTGGGTGACCCAGGCCGTGCTCCCGCAACTACGTGCCCAGGGCTCGGGGCACATCGTGCAGATCTCGAGTGTCGGTGGAGTGGCCACCTTCGGCACCGCGGGGCTGTACGCGGCGAGCAAGTTCGCCTTGGAGGGAATGAGTGAGGCGCTGGCCCACGAGGTCGGCCGGTTCGGCATCAGGGTGACGCTGGTGGAACCGGGCGGCTACGCCACCGACTGGGGTGGCTCCAGCATGAGGATCGCCGTCGCCAATCCCGCGTATGACGCCGTGCGCGAGGAGTTGGCGGCCGATCACGGCGACTTCGTGGAAGGCGATCCGGCCGAGGTCGCGGCGGCGGTGCTGAAGGTGGTCGGCACTGAGGACCCGCCGCTGCGACTGCTGGTGGGTGACGCGATCTTCGACGGCATGGTGGCGGCCACCGAGCAGAAGATCGCCGGCTGGCGGAAGGCGAGGGCCCTGTGACCGTGTGGCGCGCCGGGCACGCGGAAAGGAGGGTCAACCTTCTGGAGAACTGACGCCGGCGTCCCGCAGGGTGGCCATCAGGGCGTCGACGGCAGGGGTGAAGGCATGCTCGGCAGGCGCGGCATAGCCGACGACGATGCCTTGCCGATGAGGACCGGGGGAGATCCAGGTGCTGCGGAGTGTTTCGAGCGCGAGCGAATGCCGGCGCGCGTGAGCGAGCACTTCCGCTTCACTTGGCCCAGCAGCGGGCAGCGGGATCAGCAGGTGCAGTCCCGCGGAAATCCCCGACGGTCGCAGCGGCCGCGGCAGCAGGGACAGCAGCCGGTCCCGGCGATTGCGGTAGGCCGCTCGGCGGCGGCGCACGTGCTGGTCGTACTTGCCGGATTCGAGCATCTCGGCGAGGACGTGCTGGCCGAGTGCCGGTGGCCGTGCACCGCGCTCGGCCATCGCGGCACGCACCGGTTCCACGAGGGCACGGGGGAGCACGAGCCAGCCCAGGCGCAGCGCGGGCGCCAGGGTCTTGCTCGCCGTGCCCGCGTAGATGACACGCTCGGGAGCGAGCGACTGCAGGGCGCCGACCGGTTCCCGATCGAACCGGAATTCGCCGTCGTAGTCGTCCTCGACCGCGAACGCCCCCGAACTCGTCACCCACCGGGCGAGTTCGGCCCGGCGCTCGGGAGCGAGGGTGACCCCGAGCGGGAACTGGTGGGCGGGCGTCACCACGGCCACCGGACTGTCCAGTTCGGGCACCCGGAGGCCGGATTCGTCCACCGGTACCCCGGTGATGCGCTGCCCCGCGGCCCTGGCCAGGTCGCGGAAGCGGGGCAGGGACGGGTCCTCGAAGGCCATCTCGTGCACGTCCCGGTGGTGCAGGGCCGTGGCGAGCAACGAGATGGCCTGTGCGAAGCCCCCGCACACGAGGATCCGGTCCGGTTCGGCGACCACGCCACGGCTGCGGGCGAGGTACCTGGCGAGAGCGGTGCGCAACGCGGGCGCGCCGAGGTCGTCGGTGTAGCCGAACACGTCGGGAGGTGCGTGCTGCAGCACCTTCCGGGTGGCCGCCAGCCATTCCGCGCGAGGGAAGGCGGCCAGATCAGGCCGGCCGGGCAACAGGCTCCAGCGGGCGTCAGCTGGTGCCCCGTTGCCCGGTCCCGGCCGGGCCGGCGAGGCCGGTGGAGCGGCGATGGCGGCCACCCTGGTCGGCGCTCCCTGGCTGGTCCGGAGGTAACCCTCGACCGCGAGCTGGGCGTAGGCCTTGGTGACGGTGCCCCGGGCGAGACCGAGGTCTTCGGCCAGCGCGCGGGTCGAAGGCAGGGCGGTTCCGGTCTCGAGCCTGCCGGACCGGATCGCCCGCCGGATCGCTTCGGCCAGGCCGCGCTGGCCGGAGCCCGGCTGCCAGTCGAGGTGGACATCGCGGGAACTGGACCACTGAGCTGCCACGAAAGTGGACTATAGTGGTGAACCAGTTGCCGGTAGCGTGCCAGACGTGACGAAGCGAATCCAACTGTCTGCGGATACCACCCTCTTCAACTCCCTGCTGGCCCTGCACACGGAAGTGGAGAAGGCGGCGGCGAACGCGGGACTCGACCAGAAGCTGATCGAGCTGGTCAAGATCCGTGGGTCGCAGTTGAACGGCTGTGCCTACTGCCTGGACTCGCACAGCCGGGCGGCTCGTGAACTGGGTGAGGACGAACGCCGGATCTTCCTGCTCGGTGCGTGGTGGGAGACCGAGCTCTACACCGAGCAGGAGCGGGCGGCGCTCGCGCTGACCGACGCGATCACGAAGTTGTCCGAGCGGCAGGACGTGCCCGACGAGGTGTACGAGCAGGCGACCAAGGTCCTGACCGAGGACCAGTACCGGGCGGTGTGCTGGGCGGTGGCCGTGATCAACGTCTGGAACCGGCTGGGTGTCACGAGCCACAAGCCGCTGCCCCGGTGACGGCGGCGAAGCTCCGGGAGCTGCACGTCCCGGGACGTCCGCTGGTCCTGCCGAACGTCTGGGACGCCGACAGCGCGCGGTTGGTGGTGGCGGCGGGACATCCGGTGGTGGCCACCAGTTCGGCGGCGGTCGCGGAGTCGCTCGGCTACGCGGATGGCCAAGGGGCTCCGGCGGCGGAGATGTTCGCGGCCGCGGCACGGATCACGCGTGTGGTCGACGTTCCGGTCACCGTTGACGCGGAGTCGGGTTACGGGCTCGAGCCCGAGGAACTGACCGGGCGGTTGCTGGAGATCGGTGTGGTGGGCTGCAATCTGGAGGACACCGAACCTGGTCAAGGGGTTCGTCCGCTCGGCGAGCAGGTCGAGATGCTCGGTGCGGTCCGTGAGGCAGCCGGTGCCGGATTGGTGATCAACGCCCGGGTGGACGTGTTCCTGGGGGTGGAGGACGAGAAGGCCGTGCTCGATGAAGCCGTGGAACGGGCGCGGGCGTATCTCGGCGCCGGTGCGGACTGCGTGTACCCGATCCACGTGCGGTCGGCTGAGGTGTTGCAGGCGTTCGTCGCGGCGGTGGGACCGGCGGCCGTGAACGCCACGCTGTGGCCGGGCGGGCCGCAGCGGGCGGAACTGGTGGGACTGGGGGTGGCGCGGATCTCGCTGGGGGCCGGACTCTGGCGGGCGGCCCGCGCCTGGCTGGCGGAACGGCTCGCCGAACTCGGCTGAACCGGCGGTGAGGACTGGCCACGGTTGCCTCGTCTGGACAGTCCCCGCCGCCGGGCCGGTCAGCACTGCTGCTTGTAGAAGTACTGCTGGTTGGCGTCCATGTTGTCCTTGGTGATGGAGTGCAGGTCGGCGGTGATGTTGCGCTGCACCGGCTTGCCCTCCAGGGCGGCCACGGCCTGCTGCACGCCCTGCTGGCCGATCGACGCCGGGTCCTGGGCGATCAGGCCCTGGTACTCGCCCTTGCGCAGCCCCTCGACCTCGGACGGGCTGGCGTCGAAGCCGACCAGGTTGACCTGGCCGATCTTGCCGGCGTTGCGCAGGCCGGTGGCCGCGCCTTCACCGGTGTTCAGGTTGGTGGCGAAGATGCCGACCAGGTCCGGGGTGGAGGCGAGGGCGGCGGTCACCTTCGAGGCGGCCTGGTCCGGCTCGTTCTGGGTGAACTGCACACCGGCGGACTTCAGGTTCGGGAAGTTCTTCAGCTCCTCCTCGAAGCCCTTGGCGCGGGCGTTGGTGGTAGAGGTGCCGGCGATGGTGTCCAGCACCAGCACCGAGCCCGGCTTGTCGCCGATCAGCTTGGCCAGGGTCTGGGCGGCGAGCTTGCCGCCCTCGGCGTTGTTCGAGGAGATCGAGGAGACGGCCACGCCGGTGTCCTTCAGCGCCGTGTCCACTTCGACGATCTTGGTGCCGCGGTTCTTCACCTGCTGGATCGGGGCGAGCATTGCGGTGTCGTCGGTCGGGGCGATCAGCAGGCCGGCCGGTGGGGCGGAGCCGAGCGCGTTGACCTTTTCGGTCTGCATGGCGGCGTCGAACCTCTGCGGGGCGGAGGTGTTCAGTTCGTAGCCGAGCTTCTTCGCCTCGGCTTCGGCGCCGCACTGCATCGAGATGTAGAACGGCTCGGCCTGCACGCCGGGGATCAGGGTGAGCTTCTTGTTGTTCTGCGTGGGCTGGTTGCCGGCGTTGTTGCTCTGGCCGACCTGCCCCGAGCCGCCGCAGGCGGACACCAGTGCGGCGATGGCGAGCGCCGAACCGACGGCGGCGAAGGTCTTCCGGTTGAACTTCATGGGTGCACCCCTTTGTGCGGTTGCCGGGAACGGGATCAGCGGCTGTTGCGCAGCCGCCGGCGTCGCTGGTCGAACCAGACCGCGGCGATCAGCACCGCGCCGACCGCGATCATCTGCCAGAAGTCGGGGACCTGGGTGATGTTGAAGCCCTTCTTCAGCACGGCCGGGATGAACACCCCGATCACCGTGCCGAGCACCGAGCCGATGCCGCCGAAGAGGCTGGTACCGCCCATCACCGTGGCGGCGATGGCGTTGAGGTTGTCGGTGGTGTGCGCGGAGATCGTCGTCGACGCGTAGTAGGCCAGCGACATGAAACCCGCCATGCCCGCCAGGAACCCGGTCAGCGTGTACACCTTGAGCAGGTGCGCGGTGACGCCGATGCCGGAACGCCGTGCGGCCTCGGCGTTGGAGCCGACCGCGTAGGTGTAGCGGCCGAACCTGGTGGTGTGCAGCAGCCACGCTCCGATCAGCGTAATCACCGCCGCCACCAGGACCAGGTTCGGGATGCCGAACCAGGTGCCGTAGCCGAGGGTGTTGTTGAGCACCGTCGGCACGCTGCGCACGTCCGAGCCGTTGTTCAGCAGGTACGCCGCGCCCAGGGCGGCGCCCATCGTGCCGAGCGTGACGATCAGCGGCGGGATCTTGGCCACGGCGATCAGCAGCCCGTTGATCAGGCCCCACACCGTGCCCGCCACGACCCCGGCGACCAGGCCGACCGAAATCACGTCCCAGCCGGCGTTGGTCGCGGTGCCGCCCGGGCTGAGCGCCTCCATCGTCTTCGCGGACACCATGCCGGCGAAGATCAGCACCGAGCCGACGGACAGGTCGATGCCCGAGGTGATGATCACGAAGGTCATGCCCACCGAAAGCACCAGCAGCACCGCGATTTCGATGAGCAGCGTCTGGAAGGTGAACACCGTGGCGAACTCGCCCGGTGCGGCGATGGTGAACACCACGCACAGGGCGAGCAGGACCAAGGCGATCCAGAAGGTGTTCGCGGCCACCAGCCGGGCACCGAGCGGGCGCTTGGCGAAGCCGCCGGTTCCGTCTACTTCGGACTGGACCTTGGCGGGACCGGTCGTCATGCTCACGCCACCTCCTCCTGTGTCAGAGCGCCGGTCATCGCGGCCACCAGGTCCTCGAGCTTGGTGTCCGCGGCCTGGAACCGGGCCACCCGCTTGCCCAGCCGCAGCACCTCGACCCGGTCGGCCACCGACAGCACCTCGGGCATGTTGTGGCTGATCAGCACCACGGCGATGCCCTGGTCGCGCACCTTCTTGATCACGTCGAGCACGCGTTCGCGCTGGACCACGCCCAGTGCCGCGGTGGGTTCGTCCATGAACACGACCTTGCTGGCCCACACCACCGACCGGACCACCGCCACGCTCTGACGCTGCCCGCCGGACAGGGCGGCGATCGGGACCTCGGTGCTCTGCAGGCTCACCCCGAGGCGCTGGAAGTGCTCGACCGCCTGACGGCGCATCTCGGCCTTGTCGAGCATGCCGAGCTTCCCGAGGAAGCCCTTCCGATGGATCTCCCGGCCCAGGAACAGGTTGGCCGCCGGGTCGAGTTCCGGGGCCACCGCGAGGTCCTGGTACACGGTTTCGATGCCGAGCCGCCGGGCGGTGGTCGGCGAGTCCAGGGTGACCTCCGCGCCGTCCAGCACGATCTTGCCCGCGGTGGGCTGCTCCGCCCCGGACAGGCACTTGACCAGGGTGGACTTGCCCGCGCCGTTGTCCCCGATCAACGCGGTGACCTCACCGGCGTACGCCTGGAACGAGGCACCGCGCAGGGCTTCGACCGAGCCGTAGCGCTTGGTCAGCTCCTGGGCGTCGAGCAGCAGTTCACTCATGGACCGGGCCTCCGTTCCGGGGCCGGGGGGCGGCAGCGGATGAGGGTCACATCCCCCGACAACTCAGTGGCACCGGCGCCGAACGGCACCACCAGGGTTTCGCCCTTGCTCAGCTCCAGCTCGTCCCCGTGTTCGGTGCGGAGCGTGCCGGTGCCGTCCATCACGACCAGCACCGAGAACGACGGGTCCAGCGCCAGCGGCTGGCTGGGGCGGAGCTGCTCGGCGCGGAAGAACTCGCCGGAACCGTCGGCGAGGAGGTCCACAGTGGACTCTTCGGCGTCCGCGGTGCGGCGGATGATGGTCTCCAGGCGGTCCGGGTCCCAGCCGGTGGTGTCCAGGGCCTCCAGCGCGGTGTCGAAACCGAGGCCGAGGTGGCCCTTTTCCGGATTGTCGAGGAAATCGCGCCATTCGATGGTCAGGGAGAAGTCGGTCGGCTGCTGCAGCTCGACCACGAACACACCTTCGCCGATGGCGTGCGGCAGCCCGGCCGGGATGTACACCGTGTCGCCGGGGGTGACCGGCACGCTGTTCAGCGCGCCGAGCATGGACGGGGTGTCCTGCTCCCGCACCCATTCGTCGATGGTCTGCTTGCTCAGCGTCTCGCGGAAACCGGGGTAGACCCGCGGGTCGTCGCCGTAGGTGCCGACCACGATCCACGCCTCGGTCTTGCCGAAGTGGGAGTCGAAGTGCTTCTGCGCGAACGCGTCGGTCGGGTGGAAGTGCACCGGGAGGCGCTGACCGGCGTCGAGCAGCTTCACCAGCAGGCCGGTC
Organism: Amycolatopsis sp. NPDC045836; assembly: GCF_056431745.1. Lineage (NCBI taxonomy): Bacteria > Bacillati > Actinomycetota > Actinomycetes > Pseudonocardiales > Pseudonocardiaceae > Amycolatopsis > Amycolatopsis sp. NPDC045836. Next base: position 171,745 of record NZ_JBWKKF010000008.1, read on the forward strand.
GAGTCGGAGAACGCCTCGACGTGCTTCGCGCCGAGCCAGCCGGTGGGGTCGGCGCGGACCACGTCCCGCAGCCAGCGGCCGTCGGCGAGCTTGGTCAGGCCGTTGGTGTCCTGGCCGTACAGCGTGGTGGTGGAGCCGACCCAGTCCTCCGGGCCGAAGTCGCTGGCGGAGGCGGAGAGCCCGCGCAACCTCGCGATGGCTTCACCACCGCGGTAGAACTGCGGCGGCTGGTTCGCGGGGAGCCGGAGCGGAGCGTAGGGAGCGCTCATCGAGGTGCCACCTCGCCGGAACCGCGGGCTACAAGACGCACTGGCAGGACTACCTTTCTTGGGGTGGACTGATCGCCCTGGATCCGGGCGAACAGCAGGTTGGCCGCGGCCTCGCCGAGCGCGCTGACGTCGTGCGCGATCACGCTGACCGGAGGGTTGAGCAGGTCGGCGAGTTCGAAGTCGTCGAAACCGACCAGGGCCGGCCGGTGGGGGCTGTGCGCCAGGGCACGCAGCAGGTGCACGGTGACGCGGTTGTTGCCGGCGACCACCGCGGTCGCCGGTTCGGGACCGGCGAGCAGGGTGCGGATCGCCTCGCCGACGCTCTCCTCGGTCGGCTTGCGCATGATCACCAGGCGCTCGTCGTAGCGGATGCCGGCTCGGGCACAGCCCTCCCGGAAACCACGCAGGCGCTCGCTGGCGGTGTAGATGCCCGCGGTGTCGGCGAGGAAGGCGATGCGGCGGTGCCCGTGCGCCGCCAGGTGGGTGACCGCCTCGACGGTGCCGCCGATGTTGTCCACCAGCACCGTGTCGGCCACGATGTCGCCGGCCGGGCGGTCGATGAACACCACCGGCGTACCCGCGCGCATCTCCGGAACCAGGTAACCGTGCTGCATGCCGGCGGGCACGATGAGCAGGCCGTCCACCCGGCGGGAGCAGAATTCGAGCGCCAGCTCGCGCTCCTGCTCGCGGTTCTCTTCGGACGAACCCGTGAGCACCTGCCGTTCGTGGGCGCCGGCCACCCGCTCCACGGCCCGGTTGAGCTCGGAGTAGAAAGGGTTCCCGACGTCCTCCACGATCAGCCCGATCGTGCCGGTGGTCGAGCCGCGGCGGAGGTTGCGCGCACCGAGGTTGCGCCGGAAGCCGAGCTGCTCGATGGCGGACATGACCCGCTCGGCGGTGTCGGGGTGAACCGCTGGTTCGTCGTTCACCACACGTGACACGGTTTTGATGCTCACGCCCGCGAGCCGGGCCACATCGCTCATCGTGGCGCGGCGGGCGCTGCCCCGGCCGGGAGACGACAACGTTGTCATAGTGCCGAAATTGCACACCAGGGCGCGGTGCACTGTCAATACCCGGCCCTCATCGGAGCGTGACAAGGTTGTCGCTCACCGCTGCGGTGAGCGTGATCACGCACCCCCGGTGTTCCGGTGATCGCGATCACGGCTCACACTGGGATCACATCGTCCGACAACGCGGTTGACGTGGGCAGGAACGCATCTGTCCGCACCCGTTGTACGGACGTTTTTTCGACTTATAGGAGGAAGTCGTGTCCAGCAAGGCCGCTGTACTTTTCCGCGTGGCCGCCGTGGCCGAGGCGCTGTCCTGGGCCGGTTTGCTGATCGGGATGTTCTTCAAGTACGTCGTCGAGTCCGGCGACGGTGGCGTGCCGGTGCTGGGCATGGTGCACGGCGTGGTCTTCGTGGTCTACGTGCTCTCCTCCCTCGTCGTGACCAAGCCGCTGGGCTGGAAGGCGAGCACCCTGGTGCTGGCGCTGGTGGCGAGCATTCCGCCGCTGGCCACCTGGGCCTTCGAGAAGTGGGCGCTGCGCACCGGCAAGCTGGACGGCCCCGAGCTGGTCGCGCACGGTGGCACCGGCCTGTTCGCCGAGAAGGCCGAGCCCGTCGCCGCCTGAGCGGGACAACACTCGAACGGGGGTCGCCACCGGCGGCCCCCGTTCGGTCATTCGGTGAAGTCGCCGGTCGCCTTGCGGACCTTCGTCAGCAGCTCGATCAGCTGCTGGGTCTGCCGGTCGGTGAGCCCGTTCAGGCCGAAGTCGATCGCGGTGACCGCCTCGGTGGCCTGCTCCCGGCGCACACGGCCCTCGTCGGTGATCTCGACCAGCGTGGTGCGGCGATCGGTCGGGTGCGGTACTCGCTTGACCAGACCGTCCTTCTCCAGGCGGTCCACGATGTTCGTCACACTCGTCGGGTGCAGTTGCAGGCGTTCGCCCATCACCCGCATCGGCAGGCTGGACCGCTTCGCGAAGGTCAGCAGGACCAGCGCTTCGTACCGGGCGAAGGTCAGGCCGTGCGGCTTCAGCGCACCGTCCACGGCGGACTGGATGATCTGCTGGACCCGCATGATCCCGGTCACCGCGGCCATGGTGCCGGAGTCGCCGATGCGCTCTTCCCACAGCTCGGCGGCGCGGGCGATGGGATCGAAGGGCAGCGGGCTGTTCATGGCTGCCGAAGTTACCAGCGGGTACCGCGTCGGTGGGGCAGGGTGGTGCCTATCCAGCCGGTTTCCGCTCCCTTCGGAGGTACTTCCCATGATCGTCGCATTCAGCGTGTCCCCGCTCGGTGAATCGGCCGGGGTGGCCGAGGCGGTGGCGAAGGCGGTCCAGGTGGTGCGCGACTCCGGGCTGCCCAACGAAACCAACGCCATGTTCACGCTGGTGGAAGGGGAGTGGGACGAGGTCATGGCGGTGGTGAAGCGGGCGACCGAGGTGGTGCAGGCCGAGGCGCCGCGGGTGTCGCTGGTGCTCAAGGCGGACATCCGGCCCGGCCACACCGGGGAACTGACCGGCAAGGTGGACCGGCTGGAGCAGCACCTGCGGTGAAGCAGGGGCCGGGCCGTGCCAGGATGGAACCGTGACACACCCACGCGGATCCGCAGCCAAGTCAGCAGCCCTTTCCGCCGCGCTGTCCGGCGCGGTGGACCTCTCCGCGCTCAAGGCCCGCGCCGACGCGGCGCGACAGCAGCGCCCGGCGCAGAGTTCGCCCCCACCCGCCGGTGGCGACGGCCCGCCCGCCGCCGCGGACGCGGTGATCGAGGTCAGTGAGGCGACCTTCCAGTCCGACGTCGTGGAACGGTCGCTGAAGCAGCTCGTGGTGGTCGACCTGTGGGCGGAGTGGTGCGGCCCCTGCAAGCAGCTCAGCCCGGTGCTCGAGCGCCTGGCCGCCGAATCCGGCGGGGCCTGGGTGCTGGCCAAGGTCGACGTGGACGCCAACCCCCGCATCGCGCAGCTGTTCGGCGTGCAGTCCATTCCGACGATCGTGGCGATCGCCGGTGGGCAGCCGGTCGACGCCTTCTCCGGCGCCCTGCCGGAACCGCAGATCCGGGAATGGCTCAAGTCGCTGCTCGACGCCCTCAAGGACAAGCTGCCCGGCATCCCGAACGCGGCCGGCGCGCCCGCCGAGGAGCCGGAGGACCCCCGCTTCACCGAGGCCGAGGACGCCTTCGAACGCGGTGACTACGCCGCCGCCAAGACCGCCTACCAGCGCATCCTCGACGCCGAGCCGGCCAACGAGCAGGCCAAGGCGGCGCTGGTGCAGGTGAGCTTCGCCGAGCGGTCGGCGCAGGTCGACCCGTCGTCGGTCGCCCGTGCGGACGCGGACCCGAATGACCTCGACGCCCAGCTCGCCGCGGCGGACTTCGAACTGGCCCAGATGCAGGTGGACGAGGCGTTCAACCGGCTCATCGACGTGGTCCGGCGGACCGCGGGCGAGGACCGCAACCGCGTGCGCGAGCACCTCGTGGGCTTGTTCGAACTGTTCGACGCCAGCGACGAGCGGGTGCTCAAGGCCCGCCGCAACCTCGCCTCCGCACTGTTCTGAGCACAAAAAAGGGGGCTTCGCCACTCGGCGAAGCCCCCTTTCCGTGCCTTAACCGTACTGCTGCGAGCAGGCGCCCGAGCCTTCGAGGTAGCCGCGCCGCAGCGACTCGACCCGCTCGAACCCGTTCTCCACCTGCTTGCCGTTGACGTCGGCAGCGATCACGCTCTTCGGCTGCAACAGCTCCGCGATCGCCTCGTCGAGGTCTCCGGAGGACAGCCGCAACGTCGCCCCCGGCTTGTTCGACTCGGCCGCCCACGCGCCGACCAGGCACGAGGTCCGCAGCCCGGCGTTCGCGTTGTCCAGCGACGCGCCGACACCCTTCTGGATGCCCTGCGTGTACCGCGACGCGACCTCCGCGAACGCCGCGAAGTCGCCGAGCCCGCCCGGGTCCTCGCCCTCGAACTCGGCTTTGCGGTCACCGGTGCGGCCCAGCGCGTTCAGCGCCTGCAGGTCGATGTTCACCGTGTTGGTGTCCGGGCAGTACGACGCCGGCGGGGTGGCCGGGCCGCCGGGGCAGGTCCCGCCCTCGTCGACGATCTTGGGCGGTTGCGCGCCCGCCTTGCCGAACGCCGCGTCCAGGCTCTTCTGCAGGTGCCCGATCGCGGTCATGTCGATCTTGGTGTCCCCCTTGCCCTTGTCCTGCTTGTCGAAGGGGCGTTCGGTGATGCGCTGGTCCACGTTCTGCTGGTTGATCCCGGCGCACTCCTTGGCGCCCTTCTCGAACCCGAGCTGGAAGGCGTAGGTGCGGTCGAAGCCGGTGCCGTGCGCGGACCTGTCCTTGGCGGACTGACCGGCCTGGTCGCGGATCATGTACAGCGACGCGAGCACCTGGTTGATGCCCTCCGAGGTGGACACCCGGAAGTACTTGCTCTTCTCCTCGGCCATCCAGCGGAAGTAGCCGCCGGTGAAGCAGTCGGCCTGCTGTTCCTTGACCAGCGTCGAGGTGTTCTTGGTCATGCCCGCCTTCTCCCCGAGGCGGTACTGCACCGCGTGCCCGAACTCGTGGCCGAGCACGGTCACGATGGCCATCGGGCCGAACTCCTCGCGCAGCAGCGGGAGCAGCTGCTTGCGGTCCCAGGCGACCAGGTCCTCCGGCGGGCAGAAGAACGCGTTCATCGCGGCTTCCTTGAGCGACGCCCCGCAGACCTCTTCGCGATCGGTGGTCGGGTCGTAGGACTGCAACTGCTTGACCGGCTCGAACTCCTGCCCGAAGTGGACGGGCATCTCCTGGGCCCAGTACTCGCTGACGTCGGCGATCGACGCGATGGCGATCTGGTCCTCGACGCTGTCGGTGGCGTTCTTGACGTTGAGGTTCGGCTTCGGCGCGTCGTCCTTCAGCCCGCTCTCGAAGTGCGTGACCGGCAGGCCGGCGACGTTCCCCTCGGTGGTCTTGTTCTCGTCGGTACCGGCGTTGTCGCCCTTGCCGTTGCACGCGCTCAGCGTGAGCACGGCGGTCAGCGCGAGCAGGGCCCCCCGCCCCCAGTTCTTAACCATCGTCGCTCGTTTCGTTCTCCGGCCCCTCACCAGGGCTGAAACCAAGTCCGGCACAGCGCACCCTACTAAGCGGGTACGGCCGCCGTGCGGGGATCACCCCAGATCGCACGCCTCGGCCCCGCCGACCACACCGCCGCGGAAAGCGGACACGCGGTCGAAACCGGACTTGATCGAGCCACCGTCGAGGTCGCGGGCCGGGTAGTCGTAACCGAGCAGGACCTGCACGGCTTCGTCGAGGTCACCGGGCGACACGGTGAACTTGTCGCCCTGCGGGTTGAGCAGGGAACCGGTGTAGGCGCCGGCCAGGCACAGCGTGCTCCGCTGCGCCGGTTCGCCGGTGGTCGGCCTGCCCGCGGCTCCCAGTGCGCCGAGGGCGTAGCGGCTGGCCAGCACGGTTCCGGTGCCGAAGTCGCCGATGCCGGTGTGGATGTCGCCGACCGTGCCCTCCTCGCGCACCTGCACCACGTTCTCGTCCGGGCAGAACGCCACGGCGCCCTGCGCCCCGCCGGCGCAGCTGGGGTCCTTGGCCACCGGCTCGACCTTCGGCGGGGTCCACTCGTGGCCCGACTCCGAGAGCGCGCCGGTGAAGTACGTGCCGAGGTCTTCGGAGATGGCGGGCAGCAAGTCCGGCAGCGGCAGGTTCCCGCCACGCGCCTCGTCCTCGGCGCTGATGAAGGCGCGCTGGGTGAACGCCCGGTTCGCGGCGGTGATGTCGGCGCACAGCTTCGGGCCCGACTCGAAGCCGTCCTGGAAGGCCGACACGCGGTCGAAGGCGTCGCCGTGGGCCGACTCCTCGCGGTGGGAGGTGCCGAGCGGGTCGCGGAAGGTGATCAGCGCCCGCATCAGCGAATCGAGTTCGTCCCGGCCGACCTGGAGGTGTTCGGCGTTGCCGTCGACCACCCATCGGACGAACGAACCGGCGTAGCAGTCGGCCATCGCCTCGATCACGATGCCGGGGTACAGCGCGGCGCTGTCCCGGTCACCACCGCGGCCGAGCCCGGTGCGCTGCTGCACCGCGTGCCCCATCTCGTGGGCCAGCACCAGCAGCACCCCGCCCCCGCCGAACCGCTCGGTCAGCACCGGCAGCAGGGCGGCGCGGTCCCAGACGATCACGTCGCCGTTGCCGCAGTAGTAGGCGTTGCCGCTGATCGTGGCCGCCGACTCGGTGCACGGCGGTGGTTCGGCCGACGCGTCGGCGGTGTCCACGGAGTAGAAACCGCCCTGCAGGTCGACCCACTGGCCGCCGAACACCTCCGGGAAGGTCCGCGTCCAGTACGCCTGGATGTCGGTGATCGCGGTCGCGGCGAGCCGGTCCACGTCGCCGCCGTCGGAGCCGTTGACGAAGTCCGGTTCGACCACGCTCTTCGTGCTGCGGGCGAGGTCCTCGGCGATCACCGCCGGGCTGCGGACGGCGGTGCCCCGCACCGGCGTGCCGCAGGCAGCCAGCGACACCACGGCGAGGGCGAGCGCGAGCAGGGTCGCGGGCGTGCGCATGGGTCCATTGTGGGGCAGGTGACCGGCTGTAGTGGGCGAACGGGCGAACAGGGCCCGGAACGCTAGGGTCACGGCATGAGAGCAGTACGCCGGTTCACCGTCCGCCCGAGTCTGCCGGAGCCACTGGCCGGGCTCCGCGAGCTGGCCACCAACCTGCGCTGGACCTGGCACCCGCCGACGCGGGACCTGTTCGCCTCGATCGACGCCAAGCTGTTCAACGAGATCAGGGACCCGCTGCGGCTGCTCACCGCGCTGCCACCGGCCCGGCTGGAGGAACTGGCGCTCGACGACGACTTCCTCGCCGCCGCCCGCGCCGCGACCGAGAACCTCGAGCACTACCTGACCGAGCCGCGGTGGTACCAGCGGCGGGCCCAGGACGGCGAGGGCCGGTTGCCCGCCGCGGTGGCCTACTTCTCGATGGAGTTCGGCGTCACCGAGGCGCTGCCGAACTACTCCGGCGGCCTCGGCGTGCTCGCCGCCGACCACCTCAAGGCCGCGTCCGACCTCGGTGTGCCGATGCTCGGCGTCGGCCTGCTCTACCGCGCCGGGTACTTCCGGCAGGCGCTCTCGCTCGACGGCTGGCAGGTGGAGCACTACCCGGTGATCGATCCGATCGGCCTGCCGCTGGAGCTGGTCACCACCGAGAACGGCACGCCGATGCACGTCGCCGTCGCCATGCCCGGCGGCCGGGAGCTGCTGGCGCAGGTGTGGAAGGCGCGCGTGGGCCGCATCCCGCTGCTGCTGCTGGACACCGACACCGAGGTCAACGACGACGACCTGCGCGGGGTCACCGACCGCCTCTACGGCGGTGACGCCGACCACCGCATCCGCCAGCAGATCCTGGCCGGCATCGGCGGCATGCGCGCGGTGCGCCAGTACTGCGCGCTGACCGGGCACCCGCAGCCGGAGGTCTTCCACACCAACGAAGGGCACGCCGGTTTCCTCGGCCTCGAACGCGCCGGTGAGGTGATGCGCGACGGGCGGCTGGAGTTCGACCAGGCGCTGTCCGCGGTGCGGGCCGGGACGGTGTTCACCACGCACACCCCGGTGTCCGCCGGCATCGACCGCTTCCCGGTCGACCTGGTGCAGCGCTACTTCGGCGACGGCCGCCTGGTGCCGGACGTGGACCTGCGCCGCGTGCTCGCCCTCGGTGCCGAGGAGAACCCCGGCATGTTCAACATGGCGCACATGGGCCTGCGCCTGGCGCAGCGGTCGAACGGGGTGTCCGAGCTGCACGGCCGGGTCTCGCGCCGGATGTTCGCGCGGTTGTGGCCCGGGTTCGACGAGCGCGAGGTGCCGATCTCGTCGGTGACCAACGGGGTGCACGGGCCGACCTGGGTGGCGCGCGAGCTGAGCGCGCTGCTCGGCGGCAGCCACGAGGAGTGGGGGTACGACGGCGATTCCGACAACTGGTCCGGCATCCGCGACCGGGTCAGCGACGAGCAGCTCTGGGCGCTGCGCCGGGACCTGCGGCAGAAACTGGTGATGGAGGTGCGCCGCCGGGTGCGGGCCGCCTGGCTGCAGCGGGGGGCCTCCGCGCTCGAACTCGGCTGGACCGACCACGTCTTCGACCCGGATGTGCTGACCGTCGGCTTCGCCAGGCGCGTGCCGACCTACAAGCGGCTGACCCTGATGCTGCGCAACCCGGACCGGCTGCGGGCGCTGCTGCTCGACGAGGAACGGCCGGTGCAGGTGGTGGTCGCCGGGAAGTCGCATCCGGCCGACGAGGGCGGCAAGGCGCTGATCCAGCAGATCGTGCGGTTCGTCGACGACGCGCGCGTGCGGCACCGGATCGTCTTCCTGCCCGACTACGACATGGCGATGGCGCGGTACCTCTACCGGGGTTGTGACGTCTGGTTGAACAATCCGACGAGGCCACTGGAGGCCTGTGGGACTTCCGGGATGAAGTCGGCGCTGAACGGTGGGCTGAACCTGTCGATCAGAGACGGCTGGTGGGACGAGTGCTACGACGGCAGCAACGGCTGGGCGATCCCGACCGCCGACGGGGTGGCCGACCCGCTGCGCCGCGATGACCTCGAGGCCGCCGCCCTGTACGACCTGCTGGAGTTGCAGATCGTGCCGTTGTTCTACGACCGCGGTCCCGGGGGCACGCCGGAGGGCTGGCTCTCGCGGGTGTGGCACACGCTGCAGACGCTCGGGCCGCGCCTGCAGGCGTCGCGCATGGTGCGGGAGTACGTCGAGACCGGGTACCGCCCGGCCGCGGAGATGGTGCACGGCGCCGTTTCCGCGGACTACCGCGGGGCGCGGTCGCTGGCCGAGTACCGGACGAAGGTGGAGGTCGCCTGGCCGCGGCTGGTCATCCTGGACACCGATCTGCAGGTGGAGGCGCCGGACGCGCTGATGGTCGGCACCGAGGTGCGGGTCGGCGCGCGGATCGACCTGGCGGGCCTCGATCCGTCCGAAGTGGACGTCCAGGCGGTGATCGGCAAGGTGGGCGACACCGACGACCTGGCCGAAGCGGTGACCGTGGCGATGGAACCGGCCGGCATCGGCGCGTTCACGGCGAAGCTCCGGTTGCCCTATGCGGGCTCGCTCGGTTACACCGTCCGGGTGCTGCCGCGCCACCGGCTGCTGGCCACCCCGGCCGAACTGGGCCGCGTCATCCACGCCTGAGCCTCGTTTTTGTCGGACCCCTTCGCTAGCGTTCGCCACACCTGGAGAACTGGGAGGTCAGGTCCGATGAAACGAAGAGTGCTCGGCTTGCTGCTGGGTCTGGTGACCGCGGCGGGGCTCGCCACGGCACCCGCCGCGGCCGCCGCGCCGGAGGCGGGGCTGTGGGCCGGAACCTGGGCGACGGCGGCGCAGAAGCCGTCGTTCGGCCTGGGGCCGAACTGGTCGGAGGAGGGCTTCGCCGACCAGTCGGTGCGTCAGGTGGTCCGGGTGTCCTCGGGCGGGGTGGCCGCGCGGGTGCGGTTGTCGAACGAATACGGCGCTCAGCCGATGCGGCTGACCGGCGCGACGGTGGCGCGGTCGGCCGAGGGCGCCGCGGTCAAGCCGGGCTCGGTGCGGAACCTGACGTTCCGCGGCCGGCGGGCGGCGGAGATCCCGGCGGGCGGGGAGCTGCGCAGCGATCCGCTGCCGCTGCTGGTGGGGCCGCTGGAGCGGTTGACGGTCACGCTGTACTTCCGCGAGCCGACCGGCCCGGTGACCGCCCACCTGAACGCGAACGCGACCAGCTACCGGGCGGCCGGTGACCACCGCTCGGACACCGGCGCCGCGGCGTTCACCGAGACGTCCACCACCTGGTACCTGCTCTCCGGGGTGGAGGTGCTCGCGCCGGGCAAGGGAGCGGTGGTCACCTTCGGCGATTCGATCACCGACGGTGCGCTGTCCACAGTGGACGCGGACAACCGGTACCCGGACGAACTGGCCGAGCGGCTGGGCGGCAAGCGCCCGGTGGTCAACAGCGGGATCAGCGGCAACCGGGTGCTGACCGACTCGAACTGCCTGGGGGAGAAGGCCACCGCCCGGTTCGAGCGGGATGTGCTGGACCAGCCGGGGGTGCGCTCGGTGATCGTGCTGGAGGGCATCAACGACATCGGCATGAGCGCCTTCCCGCCGGACGACTGCATCGGGGCGACGCCGTCGGTGAGCGCGGCGGACCTGATCGCGGGGCACCGCGACCTGATCCGGCAGGCGAAGGCCGGTGGTGTCCGGGTGATCGGCGGCACGCTGACGCCGTTCAAGGGTTCGTTCTACTTCAGCGCCGAGCGGGAAGCCGTGCGGGACGAGGTGAACCACTGGATCCGCACCTCGGGCGAATACGACGCGGTGGTCGACTTCGACCGGGCGCTGGCGGACCCGGCCGACCCGGACGGAATGCTGCCCGCCTATGACAGCGGCGACCGCCTGCACCCGAACGACGCCGGTTACCACGCCATGGCTGCCGCCATTGATCTGAAGCAGCTTTGATCCCGGGGGCCGGGTGGCACCACCCGGCCCCCATTCGAAGGCTTTCGGGCGCCCGGTTCCGGGCTGGGATTGAAGCACCCTGCGCCACGCCGCCACCCCCGCTGGCCCGCACCCCCGTCCTCGGCGACCTGGACTACCAGGGCAGCCGGCGGTCCGGCCCTGGCGCAAAACGCCCCAGTCGCCATGGGCACGTGCCCGCCATCCTCCGCGTCATCGCCGTTCACTCGATTGGGCAGGCCAGAAGCAGGCTCAGGCACCGGCGGCTCTGAAAGCGATGTGCCGGGTTACGGAACGGCGGGGCGACCGCCCGGAATGGTGGGCAAGCCGGCGGCCTTCCACGCCCGGTAACCCCCGATCAGGTCGGTGGCGTGGGGCAGGCCCAGCCGTTTGAGGTCGGCGGCGGCGAGGCTGGAGGCATAGCCCTCGTTGCAGACCACGACGACCGGGCGGTCCGGGTGCACCTCGGGCAGGCGGTGGTCCCCGGTGGGATCGAGCCGCCATTCCAGGTGGATGCGTTCGACCGGGAGCGAGTCGGGGATTTCGCCCTCTTCGGCGCGGTTGGCGTGCGGGCGGATGTCGACCACCAGGGCACCGTCGGCTTGCAGGCGGCTGGCCGCCTCCGGCTCCACCCTGGTCAGGGTGGAGCGGGCGGCGGCGAGCACGTCGTTGATGTTCACCGGGTCAGACTGGCAGGGAGCGGCGGGATCTGCGCGGGCACGTCAGCCAGGCTGGTGTACGAGCGCGTGGGCACGAGCGGGGGCGAGTAGGCGTGCACGCTGGCCGCCGGGGTGGCGCCGGCGCCGGTGACCTGGTGGGCCCGGCCGGCGCCGAAACCGATGCCGTCGCCGGTGAAGTGGGAGCGGCGGCGGATCGGACCGCCCGGGTAGCGGTACTCCTCGGCCAGTTCGCCCTGCAGCACGGTGAACGAGCCGGCGGCACCGCCGTGGTCGTGCGGGGTGGTGTGCTGGCCCGGCAGCCACGACAGCAGCCACAGCTCCACACCGTCGGTGAGCGCGAGGCGGGCCCACCACCGCTGCTCCTCGTCGAACCGGAGGATCGAGCGCAGGCTGCCGGTCAGCTCGTTGGTCACCGTCCTGGTCAGGTCGGCCAGCTCACGCGGGGTCCACAGCTGCCGTTCCGGGTGCAGCAGGTCGGGGAGCAGCGGATCGGTGATGCGGGGGTGGATCTCGATGTCGGCGCGGGCGAGCGACTGGGTCATGACGGGTGCCTCCGGGGCGCGTGCGTGAACGGGAAAGGGGTGCACTGCGCGCGGCACGGAGCGGACCGAGAAGGGTCACACCGAACAGGAAGGAGGAGAACTCAACTGCCGTGCCGCGCGGTGGTACACCCGCAGGAGGCGACGAGCAGGAGGTCGACGGTCAGGTCGGACCACATGTTGCGCCACCCGGTGCGGCGCCATGCGGTTGTCGGCCTGATCACCCCACGAGAATGCCACAGATCGTGCACACCGCGTGAGGTGTTCCACGCGGTGGACGCACTGGGGGTAGGCCGTTGAGCGCGGGCCCGGTCGCGTCGGTGACAATGACGCCGTGACCGAGCTGACGCAGCCGAACGAACTTGACGACCTCGTGGTGCGGATGAGCGGCGTGGGGGTGCGGCGCGGCCAGAACGACCTGCTCGCCGACCTCGACTGGGCGGTGGAACTCGACGAACGCTGGGTGGTGCTCGGCGCGAACGGGGCCGGCAAGACCACCTTGCTCCGCCTGGCCGCCGCCGAACTGCACCCGACCACCGGCAGCGTGGACCTGCTCGGGGAACGCATCGGCAAGGTCTCGGTGTTCGAGCTGCGGCCGCGGATCGGGTTCACCTCGGCCGCGCTCGCCTCGCGGGTGCCGAATGAGGAGACCGTGCGGGACGTGGTGGTCAGCGCCGGGTACGCGGTGCTCGGCCGCTGGCGTGAGGTGTACGACACGCTCGACACCGAGCGCGCCGAGGAACTGCTGGGCGCGATGGGCATCAAGCACCTCGCCGACCGCACCTTCGGCACGCTGTCCGAAGGGGAGCGCAAGCGCGTGCTGATCTCCCGCTCGCTGATGACCGATCCCGAGCTGCTGCTGCTCGACGAGCCCGCGGCCGGGCTGGACCTCGGTGGCCGCGAGGACCTGGTGGCGCGGCTGTCCGAGCTGGCGATGGACCCGGACGCGCCGGCGATGGTGCTGGTCACGCACCACGTCGAGGAGATCCCGCCGGGCTTCACGCACGCGCTGCTGCTGCGTGACGGCCGCGCGGTCGCTTCCGGACTGGTGGACGACGTGCTGACCAGTGAGAACCTGTCCGCCACCTTCGCGCAGGACCTGGCGCTCGAGCGCTGGGGCGAGCGCTACTTCGCCCGTCGCCGCTGAGTTCGCGTACTGCCCGGTAGCCTGCGGGAACCAGTCAAGCTTGCCGAGGAGGATGGGCGTGGGAGAGTTCGTAGCTGTCGAGGTCGACGCCGGGGTGGGCACGATCCGGCTGGACCGCCCGCCGGTCAACGCGCTGAACAACCAGGTGCAGGCCGAGCTGGCGGAAGCCGCGAAAGAGGTGACCGAGCGCGCCGACATCCGCTCGGTGATCCTCTACGGCGGGGAGAAGACCTTCGCCGGTGGTGCGGACATCAAGGAGATGGCCGCCCGCTCCTACCCCGAGATGGTGACCTTCGGCACAGCGCTGTCGAACTCGCTCAGCCTGCTCGCCGCCATTCCGAAGCCGACCGTCGCCGCGATCACCGGGTACGCCCTCGGTGGCGGGCTCGAGCTGGCGCTGACCGCGGACCGCCGGGTGGCCGGGGACAACGTCAAGGTGGGCCAGCCGGAGATCCAGCTCGGGGTGATCCCCGGGGCCGGTGGCACGCAGCGGCTGGCCCGGCTGATCGGCCCGAGCAAGGCCAAGGACCTGGTTTACACCGGCCGGTTCGTCAAGGCCGAGGAGGCGCTGGCGCTCGGCATCGTGGACGAGGTCGTCGCCCCCGACGACGTGTACGCGGCGGCGCACAAGTGGGCCGCGCAGTTCGTGAACGGCCCGGCGGTGGCGCTGCGCGCGGCCAAGGCCGCCATCGACGGCGGGCTCGACCTCGACCTGGCCAACGGGCTCAAGCTGGAGACGCAGCTGTTCGCCGGGTTGTGGGCGACCGAGGACCAGGCGGCGGGCATGCGGTCGTTCATCGAGAACGGCCCCGGCAAGGCCACCTTCGAGGGGAAGTAGCCGATGACCGAGGTGAACGACCCGGCGCCGCACCCGCACGCGACCGAGGAAGAGGTCAAGGCCGCCTTCGGCGACCCGAAGCTGGCCAACGTGCTCTACCACGACTGGGAAGCCGGGACCTACGACGAGAAGTGGTCCATCTCCTACGACGAGCGCTGCATCACCTACGCCACCGACGTGTTCCGCGCGGTGGCCGGTGAGGAGGACAGCCCGTACCCGACCGCGATGGAGCTGGGCAGCGGAACCGGCTTCTTCCTGCTGAACCTGATGCAGGGCGGGGTGATCAAGAAGGGCTCGGTCACCGACCTGTCGCCCGGCATGGTGCAGGTGGCGCTGCGCAACGCCGAGAACCTGGGCCTGGACGTGGACGGCCGGGTGGCCGACGCCGAGCGCATCCCGTACCCGGACAACAGCTTCGACCTGGTGGTCGGGCACGCGGTGCTGCACCACATCCCGGACGTGCCCGCGGCCTTCCGCGAGGTGCTGCGGGTGCTCAAGCCGGGTGGGCGGTTCGTCTTCGCCGGTGAACCGACCAAGATCGGCAACTTCTACGCCCGCCGGCTCGGCCAGCTGACCTGGTGGCTGACCACCAACGTGACGAAGCTGCCCGCGTTGTCGGGCTGGCGGCGGCCGCAGGAGGAACTGGACGAGTCCTCGCGGGCGGCGGCCCTGGAAGCGGTGGTCGACCTGCACACCTTCGACCCGTCCGAGCTGGAGGGCATGGCGCTGGGCGCGGGCGCGGTGGACGTGCGCGCGGTGACCGAGGAGTTCGCCGCGGCGCTGGCGGGCTGGCCGATCCGCACCTTCGAAGCCGCGGTGCCGCAGGAGAAGCTGACCGTGCGGTGGCGGCTGTTCGCCTACCACCTGTGGCTGCGGCTGTCCGCCGTGGACAAGAAGGTGCTGGCGAAGGTGCTGCCGCGGCAGCTGTTCTACAACGTGATGATCACCGGCACCAAGCCGCCCGCCGCGACCGGGCTGTAGTTGGCCTACTCGTTCACCCTCGGCGACGTCGCCTTCCTGCGTTCCGGCGCGGGGGAGGCGGCGCTCGCCAGGTGCGCGGAGCTGCCGCTGACCGACCGCACCCGGATCGCCGACGTGGCCACGGCCAAGCGCGAGATCGGTGAGCACTACGCCGCGGTGCTGGAAACGGTGCTGCTGCGGCGGAAGGCCGTGGCCAAGGTGGACGACGCGGCGAACTGGCTGTTCACCGGGGACGCGTTGCAGCAGGCGAGCGCCTCGGTGGTGGCCCGGCACCGGGCGGAGCGGCTGACCGGCCGCGAGGTCCACGACGTCACCTGCTCGATCGGCGCCGACCTGGTCGAACTGGCGAAGACGGCGAGCGGGTGCACCGGCTCGGACCTCGACGAGGTGCGGCTGGCCATGGCGCGGCACAACTGCGCCGAGGCCGGGGTCGAGGCCGAACTGCTGCGGGCGGATGCGCTGCGGCCACGTGACGGGAACGCCGTCGTGGTCGCGGATCCGGCTCGCCGGGATTCGTCGGGCCGCCGCACCTGGAAACCGGCGGACTTCGCGCCGCCGCTGGACGAACTGGCGGCCGCGTACACCGGCCGTGACCTGGTGGTGAAGTGCGCACCGGGCCTGCCGCCGGAGGCGGTGCCGTGGGCCCGCGAGATCGAACTGGTCTCGCTCGACGGTCAGGTCCGCGAAGCCTGCCTGTGGGCGGGTGAGCCGGCGACGGTGTCGAGGAGGGCCACCGTGCTGCGGTCGGACGGTACACAATGGACGATCACCGACGCCGAGCCGGACGACGTCCCGGTGGCCCCGGTGGGGCAGTGGATCGTCGATCCGGACGGGGCGGTGGTGCGGGCCGGGCTGGTCCGGCACTACGGCGCGCGGCACGGGCTCTGGCAGCTGGACGGGCGGATCGCCTACCTGACCGGGGACACGCCGCCGCCGGGGGTGCGGGCGTTCCGGGTGGTCGAGCACGGGCCGTACCAGGAGAAGAGCCTGCGGGCGATGCTGCGGCGGCACGGGATCGGGCGCCTGGAGGTCCTGGTGCGCGGGCTCGACGTCGACCCGGACGCGTTGCGGCGCCGGATGAAGCTGGCCGGTACCGGGGAGGCGAGCGTGGTGCTCACCCGGATCGGGCGGGCGCCGTTCGCCTTCCTGTGCCGCGCCGAGGTCATCGCCGCGGCGTGACCAGGCCGGACTCGTACGCGGCGATCACCAGTTGCGCGCGGTCGCGGGCGTGCAGCTTGCTCAGCAGGTGACCGACGTGCGTTTTCACGGTGGCCTGGCTGACCCGCAGCTGCTCGCCGAGCTCGGTGTTCGACAGGCCGCGGGCGATCAGCGCCAGCACCTCGCGTTCGCGGGCGGTGAGCAGGCCGAGTTCGCGGGCCGGTTGCCGGGCGGGGGCACCCTGCCGGGCGAACTCCTCGATCAGCCGCCGGGTGATGGCGGGGGCGAGCAGGCTGTCACCGGCGGCGACCACGGCGATGGCGGAGAGCAGGTCGGCCGGCGGGGTGTCCTTGAGCAGGAAACCGCTGGCGCCCGCGCGCAACGCGGCGAACACGTATTCGTCCAGGTCGAAGGTGGTGAGCATGAGCACGCGCACGCCGGTGGTCTCCTGGCAGATGCGGCGCGTGGCCTCGATGCCGTCGACCTCCGGCATGCGCACGTCCATCAGCACGACGTCCGGTCGGCAACGCCGGACCGCCTCGACCGCCTCGGCACCGTTGCCCGCCTCGGCGACCACCTCGCAGTCCGGCGCGCTGTTCACCAGCACGCGGAAACTGCCGCGCAGCAGGGCCTGGTCGTCGGCCACCAGCACACGGATCACCGTTCCCCCTCGTCCGGTTCGCGGGGCAGGCGGGCGCTGACGCGGAACCCGCCGGACGGTGCCGCGCCCGCTTCGAAGGCACCGCCGTACATCATCGCCCGCTCGCGCATGCCGAGGAGACCGTGCCCGCCGGTGCCGGAACCGGGGCCGCGGCCGTCGTCGGTCACCTCGATCCGCAGGTGGTGCTCGTCGGCGGCGACCACCACCTCGCAGTGCTTCGCCCCGGCGTGCTTGACCACGTTGGTCAGGGATTCCTGGACGATGCGGTGCACCGACAGGCCCAGGCTCTCCGGCAGGTCCACGTCGTCGACGCGCAGGACGACGTCGATCCCGGCTTCACGGGCGTGCTCGGCGAGCTTGCCGAGTTCGCCGAGGCCCGGTGACGGCGCGAGTTCCGCGCCCTCGGGACTGCGCAGCACACCGAGCAGGCGGCGCAGTTCGGTGAGCGTGCCGCGGCTGGTCTGCTCGATGACCCGCAGGGCGTCACGGACTTCGCCGGGGTCCTGCTCGGCGACGTGGTTGGCCACCGACGCCTTGACCGCGATCAGGCTCATGCTGTGCGCCACCACGTCGTGCAGTTCACGGGCGATGCGCAGGCGTTCGCCGCTCAGCGCCTCCGCCGCACGCCGGGCGTGCCGCCGCGCCTCCCCGGCCCGCAGCACGCGCACCGCCCGACCGGCGCCCCAGGCCGCGGCCATGAACACCCACAGCATCAGGGCGGCTTCGACCGGGGCGCCGAACAGCGAGTCCGGTGACCCGGCGAGCAGCACCGCCGCCGTGGCGATCAGCGTGGTCACCAGCGCGGGAATCGCGCGGACCGCCGGAACCAGCAGGCCGACCGCGTAGAGCACGAACGAAACCGGCAGCAGCGGCTCCTTGGTCAGGTCCAGCAGGACCGCGGCGAACGAGCCGGCGGCGACCACGGCCAGCACCGGCAGCGGCCACACCCGCCGCACCGCCAGCGGCGGGCCGATGGCCGCCACCACCAGCGCCACCACCCAGAACGGGCGGCCGCCGTCCTGGAAGCCGAAGTAGGCCGCGGTGACCAGCGCGGCCGCGGCCAGATCGGCGAGCAGCAGGTGAATTTTCGGCACGGGCTGAACCTAAACCGGCCGCCGTGCCGTCTACCTCGGAGTCCGGGCTGTCATACCCAGGGCTGAGGCATATTCTTCGGCTGTCGACGACCTCGAGGAGAACCCCGCGATGAAGCGCACCGCCGTGTCGCTGTTCCTGACCGCCTTCGCCCTGCTGGCCACCGCCGGACCGGCGGGTGCGCACGCCAAGCTGGAGTCCAGCGATCCCGCGCAGGGCGCCACGCTCGAAGCCGCGCCGGCGCAGATCACGCTGCGGTTCAGCGAACTGGTGAAGGTCGAGACCAGCAAGGTCACCGTGACCGGGCCGAACGCCTCGGAGTGGCAGGTCGGCCAGCTGGCGGCGAAGGGCCCGGTGCTGACCGTGCCGGTGACCCCGGCGGGCCCGGCGGGGGAGTACGCGGTGAACTACGAGGTCACCAGCGCCGACGGGCACGCGGTCACCGGCACCACGCGGTTCACCCTGACCAAGGAGGCGACGCCGGCGGGCGCGGCCCCCACGTCCGCGCCCACCGTGCCGAACACCCCGGCGACCGAGGTCGCCACCCAGTCCGCCGATCCGCAGCCGCAGGCCGCGGAGGAGAGCAGCAGCACCCCGGTGTGGCCGTGGCTCACCGGTGCCGTGGTGCTGGTGGCCGCCGCCGTCGTGGTGCTGGTGCTCGTCCGCCGCCGCGGCAACCGCTAGTTCGAGCGCTGGTAGACCCGGAACGCCCGGGTGGCCAGCCAGCCCAGCACCGCGGCCAGCGCCAGCAGCAGCCCGCCGTGGCCGAGGACCACCGCCCAGTCCGGATCCGCGGCGAGGGCCTCGCGCCCGGCGACGGCGGCCCAGTCCACCGGGTTGTACTCGGCGACCGCGCCGACCCAGTCCGGCAGCAGCGACGGCGCCATCATCACCGAGGACAGGAACGCCAGCGGCAGCGCCAGGAACTGCGAGACGCCGATCAGCGCCTCCTGCTGGCGCACCAGCAAGGCCAGCGCGTCGGACAACGCGCCGAAGCTGATCGACAGCAGCACCGCGCAGGCCAGCACCACCAGCACGCCGGTGAACCCGCCGTCGTAGCGGGCACCGGCGAGCAGGCCGACGCCGAACACGATCAGCGACTGCACCACGGTGACCACCGACTGGTGCGCCAGCGAACCCGCGATCAGCGCGCCCCGGCTCACCGGCGAGGTCAGATTGCGGTCCATCACGCCGCGTTCCATGTCCTCGATGAACGAGGCGCCCGCCCAGCCCGCCGACATCATCGCGGTCATCACGATCACGCCGGGGGTCAGGTAGCTCAGGTAGTCGCCGGTGGCGAAGCCGGGCAGCTCGGCCACCCGGCGGAACAACTCGCCGAACAGCAGCAGCCACACCATCGGCTGGATCAGGTTGAACAGCAGGTAGGCCGGTTGCCGGGACAGGCGGCGCAGGGCGTGGGCGGTGAGCCTGCCGGTGTGCGAGGCGAAGGTGGTCACCGGACACCTCCGGCCACGGTGTCGGCGGTGCGGAAGTCGCGACCGGCGTGCCGCAGGTACACCTCGTCCAGCGACGGGCGCGCGGTGCCGATCGACACCGGTTCGACGCCCGCCCGGCCGAGCGCCGCGAGCACCCCGGGCAAGGCGGTCGATCCGGTGGCGACGCGGGCGCGCACGGTCAGCCCCTCCACGCTGATCTCACCGGCCACCGGCTCCAGCGCCCGCCGCGCCGCGGCCAGGTCCTCCACAGTGGACAGTTCGGCGTGCACGCTGTCGCCGTTCAGCTCGTTCTTCAGCTGCTCGGGGCTGCCGGTGGCGACCACCTGACCGCGGTCCACGATCACCAGCTGCGCCGCCAGCTTGTCGGCTTCTTCGAGGTAGTGCGTGGTCAGCAGCACGGTCAGGCCGTCCTCGCCGGAGAGCCGGGCGATCTCGGCCCACATCTCGGCCCTGGCCTCCGGATCGAGGCCGGTGGTCGGCTCGTCCAGGAACAACACGCTGGGCCGGGCGACCAGGCCGAGCGCCACGTCGAGCTTGCGCTGCATGCCGCCGGACCACTTGCCCGCCTGCCGGTCGGCGGCGTCGGCCAGGCCGAACCGGCCGACCAGCTCCTTCGCCCGTGCGCGGGCGTCCGCCGCGGACAGGCCGTGCAGGTGACCCTGCAGCACCAGGTTCTCGCGGCCGGTGCTGACCGGGTCGAACGCCGGTTTCTGCGAGACGCTGCCGATCACCCGGCGGACCCGGCCGGGGTGGCGGCGCACGTCGATGCCCGCCACGGTGGCCTGGCCGTGGTCGGGCGCGGCCAGCGTGGTGAGGATCTTGACGGTGGTGGACTTGCCCGCACCGTTGGGGCCGAGCAGCCCGAACACGATGCCGGCGGGCACGGTGAAACCGAGGCCGGAGAGCGCGCGGACGGCTTTGGCGCCCTTGCCGTAGGTCTTGACCAAGCCGGCCGCCTCGATGGCGTGGGTGGACATGGTGGTGCTCCTTCGATGAGGAGCCACCGGCCGCGGTGCACTACCCTGGCGTTCGCAGGCGCGCTCCGGGTGACTGTCCGCGGACGGGGCTCGGGTGTGTCGGATGGCTCCCGGCCGCGGTGTTGCCGCACCCCGGCCGGGGCCATCACCTCAGTTCTCGTCTGGTTTGCTGAGCCAGTCGGTCTCCTCCGCGAATTCGGCGGTCAGTTGGGCTTCGAACTGCTCCGAGGTGACTCCCGACGCACGCAGCTCGTGCATGCGCGTCCAGATGCGCAGGCCGTCGAACTCGCCGGACTTCAACTCCCGCAGCAGGTTGCGCACGAAGGCGATCTCGGTGTCCAGCAGGGTCTGCCGGAACTCGTCTTCGATCATGAACAGCCGGGGCAGGCTCTCGCGTGCCGACGCCGCGGCCGCCTCCTGGACCCGCTTGCGGTGCAGCTGGGCGCGGAGCCGGGCTTCGAGCAGCGGCACCACCTCCTCCGGTGGCAACACGGGCATCAGCGACAACGCCGCCTCGAACTGGGCGAACTCCTTGACCGGATTGGCCAGCAGATCGCTGAGCCAGTCGTGCATCTCGGCCACCCCGGCCGGGGTGATCCGGTAGACCGTGCGCTCGGGCCGCCTGCCCTCGCGCACGGTCTTCAGTGAGGCGATCAGCCCGCGCTTGTGCAGCGCTTCGACCACGGAGTACAGCGAGCCGTAGTTCAGCTTGATGCTGTCTTCCTTGTGCCGCTCGCGCAGCGTGCCGGAGATCTCGTAGGGGTGCATCGGGCGTTCGTTGAGCAGCGTCAGCACCGCCAGTGCCAGCGGATTCGCCCTGCCCCGCGGTGCCATCGCCCGATGCTCCCCAGCTCGCTGCCGAATACTCGACTCAGAGTACCCGTGGCCGAGTGATCGGTGTCAAGCGCCGCGGACCTGGTCCGGCGTCAGCGTCGGCTTGGCCGTGTTGCCGAACGCCCACGCCTCGATGCTGCCCAGCGGCGGCGCGTAGGTGGACGGGCCCTGGTTGCTGTACGTCCACGCGGTCGCCCCGGTGTTCGCGTGGTAGTAGGACCAGTGGGCGTTAGCCGGTGGGGTGTTCACGCACGGGTCCTGCGCCGGTGTCGGCAGCGCGTTGATGCGGCAGATGAACGCCATGCCCCAGCGCGAGGTCCCGGCGGGCGTGAACCCGGCGTTCTGCAGCGCGGTCACGCCGTTCGCCTGCGCACCCGGTGCGCAGCGCGTCTCCTGGGTGCCACCGAAGGCGGCGAAGTCGACGGTCACCGTGACGCCGCTGGTCCCGGCACACGGCCCCGGCGTACCGGCGGCCTGCATCGCGACCTCACACGGCACCTCGGGCACCGCGGTGGACGGCGTCGACGGCGGCAGCGGGAACGCCTTCCCCGCGGCGGCGGGCACGGCCTGCACGGTGGCCAGCAGGTTGACCGCCCGGCTGCCGGGGTAGAAGAAGGCACCGCGGTCGGCGGCCGGGTCGGCGCAGCCCAGCTGGAAGCTCGCCAGTGCGGCGTGGGCGTTGCCGGGCTTGCCGCCGGCGGCCACGATCGCCTGGATCGCCAGCGCCGTCGAGTTCGGGTCCGACGCCTGCCCCGGCGCGGCGATGTAGGCGAAACCGCCGTCGGCGGACCTCGCCGCGTTCAACGCGGACAGCACCTTCTTGGCGGTGGGCAGCTTGCCGTGGGCGGCCAGGCCCTGCACCGCCATGCCGGTGCTGTTGGTGTCCGGGCCGCTGAAGGTGGCCGGGTCCGCCGGGGCGCACGGCACCGAGGTGTCCGCGCGGTAGGCCTGCCAGAGCCCGTTGGCGCACTGCTGGCCGGTCAGCCACGCGGTGGCCGCGGTGACCTTCGGGTGCGTGGCGGGTACCTTCGCCGCCTTCAACGCGGTGAGCGCGACGCCCTGCCGGAACGCGCCGTCGTAGGCCGGGTCGGCCGAGCCGAACAGGCCGTCGGCGCGCTGGGTGGCGAGCAGTCGGTCGACCAGGTTCTCCCCGCCGAAGCGACGCGGGTCCTGCTTGCCCGCGACGGCCGCGAGGATGACGTAACCGACCCGGCCCGGGTCGTCCTTGCCGTCGGGACCCTGGAGCGGTGCGCCGAGCTGGGTGCTGAGGTAGGCGACGCCGTCCCGCGCGGCCTGGCGGCCGACCCCGGCGGCGTGCAGGCCGAGCACGGCGTACGCGGTGCTGGTGACGTCGGCGTTGAGGTTGCCGCCGCCCGCGGTGATGGCGCGGGCCAGGTAACCCGCGCCGTGGTGGGCGACGGTGTGCTGCTGCTCGCCCGCGGCGGCCACCGGGGTGAGCAGTCCGGTGGTGAGCGCGGCCACGACCGCGGCGGTGGCCACCGGTCTGGCTCGGAAGAACTTGGGGCGCAAGGGGTTCCCTCCTTCGGACCGGCGCGGTCACCCACGCGTGCCGGGAGGCCAGCGCAGGCCCCGAGCCGCAGTCCACGACGGTTCGACGGAGCCCGTCCCCCGGCGGGCGGTCCGGCTCGCCCGCGCCGGAACGCGGGCCCACGGTTGCGGGTCAGCGCCGGCTTCCGACCGGCTTTCCCCAGCGAGGGACGTGCACCGGGAAAGCTACCCGGTCACCGGCCCGTCCCGCCAGACCCGGCGCACCGCGGTACCCACTCCGTCCACAAAGGACTGGAACAGCGCGGGGTCGGCCCGCAGCGCGTCACGCAGGCCCATCGGCAGCTCCAGCTGCACCCCCATGCCGGTGCGGGTGCGGTTGACGATGTTGTGCGGGGAGCGCCCGGCGAGCGCGGGGTGGACGGCCGCGTCGACGGTCGCGATGCCGCGCGCCCGGAGCTCCGCGTGCACGATCCCGCCGAACCCGGTGTCCAGGCCGCCGACCACCACCTCCGCCCGCGGTCCCGTGGTGCAGCCGTGCAGGCTGAGCGCCCGGTCGGTGCCGGCGCACAACGCCACCGCGACCGGGTCGTCGCAGCGGGCGGAGGTCACGTGCAGCGCCCGGTTGTCGCGCAGCGCTTCGAACACCCAGTAGTCGCATGTGGACTGACGGGCCACCGCGAGGCACAGCTCCGCGGTGCCCGGTTCCAGCCTGCCGCCGTGCGGGGCCAGCAGCACCGGGGTGCCGCCGCGGTGCCGGTACCACCTGGCGTAGTCGACGTGTTCGCCCAGCGCGGGATCCGCGTACAGTGCGGTGTTGGCGGGATATCGGTCCGTAGCCGCGCTCAGTGCCGTCATGGGGGCAAGATACGGCCATTCGGCCGGACCCCGGTGTTCGAATGGCGCAATCGTGGTCGTACGGCGGCAATTCACGTTTCCCTCACCCGTTCCGGGGAACTCCCAAGCATGTCCAGATTGCGAGTTTCCAGCGGCCGCTCGACGGCCGCGCGAGTGATTACCGGCGTCGGGGCAGTGATCGCGCTCATCGAGGTCGTCTACATCCTGATGATCCTCCTGGGTGCCAACAGCGCCAACGCTTTCGTCGAGTTCATGCGGGCCATCGCCGAGCCGCTGGCGTTGTTCTTCCCCGGTTTGTTCCAGCTGGAGAACTACCAGGTGGGCGTGCTGGTGAACTACGGTCTCGCCGCGGTTTTCTGGCTGGTGCTGACCGGGCTGATCGCCCGCATCGTCCGCTGACCCCTCCGGTGGGGACCGGGTCCGGCCACCTCCTCGTGCCCGTTTAGTCGGGGACGGGCGCCGGGAGGTGGCACCCGGGGGCCGTGGCCAACACGCCGTCCACCGACAGGATGCGGTTTCTTGACAAGCCAAGTTGTCGGTGCAACGGTGGGCGCTGTCCGTTTCCGAACAGTCGGGAGGCAGCGTTGAAGGCACAGGTCGTCAGCATCATGGTCAACGACCAGAACCGGGCCGAGCGGTTCTACACGGAGAAACTGGGGTTCCGGGTCAAGCACGACATCCCGGTGGGCGGGGAGAACCGCTGGCTGACCGTGGTGTCGCCGGACGAGCCCGACGGCGTGGAGATCCTGCTGGAGCCGATCGGGTACGAGTTCGCCCGCACCTACCAGTCGGAGCTGTACGGCAAGGGCATGCCGCTGACCATGCTGCTCTCCGAGGACGTCCGCAAGGAGTACGAGCAGCTCGTGGCGGCCGGGGTGGAGTTCCGCGGCGAGCCGGCCGAAACCATGGGCGGGATCAGCGCGATCTTCGACGACACCTGCGGCAACCTGATCCTGCTGATGCAGGTGGTCGAGCCGGAGTGAGCGAAGAACGGCGGCTGCGCAAGGAAATCCCCCTCGACGCGACGCCGGAACAGGTGTGGGCGGCCATTTCCAGCGGGCCCGGTATGTCGATCTGGTTCGTCCCGCACGAAATGGGGTCCCGGGGCGAAGGCGAAGCCGACTTCGGGGGCGGCAACACCCAGGCGGGGCAGGTGCTCGCCAGGGAAGAAGGCAGGCGGATCGTCTACGGTGCCGACGATTCCGGCGGTGCACTGGAGTTCCTGGTCGAAGGCCGGGGCGGTGGCAGCACCGTGCTCCGGTTCACGCAGAGCGGTTTCTTCGGGGACGACTGGGCGGCCGAGTACGACAGCTTCGACCGCGGCTGGAACCTGTTCTTCCACAACCTCGCGCAGTACTTCCGGTACTTCCCCGGGCTGCCCGCGACCACGTTGATCACCGGCTCCACCACTTCCCTGGAGCCGGACGAGATCTCGTCGAGATTCGGTGAAGCCCTCGGCGTGGCTCCCGCCGTGGCGCTCGGCGACCGGGTGCGGCTGATCCCGGCCGGGCTGCCGCCGTTCGACGGTGAGGTCGACTACCTGGTCAGCGGCGTGCTCGGCGTCCGGGCGGCCGACGGCCTGCACCGCTTCCAAGGGGGCGGCGGCCGGGTCAACTCGATCCACTACTACTACGGCACCGCGCCGGATCGCGATGCGACCACCGCCGCGTGGCAGCGGTGGCTGCTGGGAGTCTTCCCGGCGACGACCTGATACGTCCGAAGCAAGGCCTCCCTCGCAGCGTCCGCGAGGGAGGCCTTTTTGCGTGCCGGGCCGAAAGTCAACGTTGTCTTGACAAAAAAAGTTGTCGGTTAGAACCTGGCTCCACCAGCGAGGACGACAGGAGAAGCCGATGAACCGAGAGTTCCAGGTCCGCAGCGAGCGCGAGGTCGACGCCACTCCCGAGCAGGTCTTCGAGGCGATCACCACCGGCACGGCGGGCTGGCTGTGGCCGATCGACTGCGAACCCCGGCTCGGTGGGGCCATCGACATCGCCCCCGGCGCGAAGATCACCGCCTGGGAGCCCGGCAGGCGCTTCGCCAACCGCGTGGAGCGGGGCGACTGGTTCAACGAACTGGACCACGTGATCGAGCCGCGGCCGGGCGGGCGGGCCTACCTGCGTTACGCGCACAGCGGCACGTTCCCCGAGGAGAACTGGCAGAACCTCTACGACGGCTGCCGGCACCACACCGAGGTGTACCAGGCGACCCTGGCGACCTGCCTCAAGCACTTCGCCGGAAAGCCCGCCACCTACCTCAGCGTGGACGCACCGGCGTCGACCGCCGGTGACCCCGGGGCGTTCGACCGGCTCGTGCGTGCGCTGGGCGTGACCGGCGAACGGGTTTCCCTCACCGTTCCGGAGGTCATCGACGGTGAGGTCGACCTCCGTGCCGAGCACTTCCTCGGCATCCGCACCGAAGACGCCATCTACCGGTTCTTCGGCCGCAACGCCTGGGGGGACCCGGTGGCCGTCGCGGCGCACCACTTCGGTGACGTCGACACCAAGCGGGCGGCGCGGGCGTGGGAAGCCTGGCTGGCCGAAATCTATGCCTGAACCGCGGTGAAGGCGAGGACGCGCCCGGCCACCCGCGGAAGATCGGCGGGGGAGAAGTGGTGGCGCAGGCCGGGCCAAAGCTCCACTTCGGACTTCGGCAGCCAGGCACCGGCCCGGTCCGCCGCGAGCGCCGCGTCGTGCACCGCACTGCGGGCCCCGAGGACCACCAGCGTCGGCACGGCCAGCCCGCGCAACTCCGCTTCGGACGGGCAGAACTGGAACGGCACCGCGGGCCGGTAGGCACGGGTGAGGGTACGCACGAGCCGGATGGCGGGATCCCCGGAGATGTCCGCGCCCGCCGCCCAGCGGAAGAACCGCCGCCACATCCAGTCGAACGGGAACAGCTTGAGCAGCAAGCCGTAGCGGATCGCGCCGGCGGAGAAGTTCGTGAAGACCGTGGTGGGCTCGAGCAGGGTCAGCGTGGCGAGCCGATCCCGGTGGTGCAGGGCGTAGTTGGTGGCCTGCCAGCCGCCGGAGGACATGCCGACCAGGTGCACGTCGCCGAGGCCGAGCGCGTCGAGCACTTCGTCCAGGCAGTGGGCGCGATCGGCGTGGCCGGCCAGCGGCGCGGTCTGCACGCTGTGGCCGCCTTCGCCGAGGATGTCGAGCGTGTAGACGGTGTGCCCGGCGGAAAACGGCGTCCAGAACGGGGCGCAGCTGGGGGCGCCCGCCAGCAGTCCGGGCACCAGCACCATGGGCGGGCCGTGGTCGCCGTGCCGGTAGACCCGGGTGGTGCCGAACGTGGTCCGCACGTCGAGTTCGGCCGCGGGCGGTGGGCCCAGCGCCATCGCTTCCCGGTAGCGGGCGAAGTACTCGGCCCGGCCGGTTTCACTGGTGAATTCCCCTGTTCTCCCCATGTCCGCGAACGGTAGGGCCCGCCGAATTCCGTCGTCTTGGACGAATGGAAGACCGTAGGGTGTGGGCATGGGGAGCTGGGCGCTGGTGGTGCCGCACGAGGAGGTCGACCGGCTCGACGGCACCCACGTCTTCGCCACCCCGCACCCCGGGCTCGCCGCGCACGTGCTCAGCTACACCGCGCAGGACTACCACCAGCACGAGCACCGGCGGTGGCGGATGGCCCCGCTCGGTGTGGTCACGCTCGCCATCGACTTCGAAGCACCGGTCCGGCGGCTGGACAGCGGGGTGCTGCTGCCGTGCCACTCGGTGTCCGGGTTGCGCGACGGGCCGATGGTGGTGGCGGAGGCGCCCGGTCGTTCGCGCGGCATCTCCGTCGCCCTGACCCCGCTCGGTGCGCACGCCCTGCTCGGCCTGCCCTTGCGGGAAATCGCGAACACCAGCGTGGGACTGGTGGACCTGCTCGGGGCGCGGGGCGGGCTGCTGGTCGAGCAACTCGCCGGAACCCGCGGCTGGGCGGCGAGGTTCCGCCTGCTCGACGACTGGTTCACCGCGTGCCTGCGGCGGGGCCGCGAACTCGACGCGCCCGTGCTCGGGGCGTGGCGGTGGCTGGAGCACACCGCCGGCCGGGTGCGCGTCGACCGGCTCGCGGACGAGATCGGCTGGACCCGCCAGCACCTGAACTCCCGCTTCCGCGAACAGATCGGGCTCGGCCTGAAAACCGTTGGCCGGATCGCGCGCCTGCGTCACGCCGCGTTGCTGATGGACGGGCCGCGTTCGCTCGCCGACATCGCCGCGCTGGCCGGATACGCCGACCAAGCGCACCTCAACCGTGATTTCCGCGCTCTGACCGCCTGCACACCCACGGAATACCGGAGGAAACGGTGATCGAGCCGTACCGTCACGGAATGCTCGACGTCGGCGATGGCCATTCGCTCTACTACGAGGAATGCGGCAACCCCGGCGGAAAACCCGCGCTCGTGCTGCACGGCGGGCCCGGTTCGGGGTGCACGCCGGGGGCCCGGCGGCTGTTCGACCCCGAAAAGTACCGGATCGTGCTGTTCGACCAGCGCAACTGCGGCCGCAGCACACCGCACGCCGGTGAACCGGACGTCGACCTGTCGGCGAACACCACCGATCACCTGGTCGCCGACATCGAACTGCTGCGCACCACGCTCGGCGTCGACCGCTGGCTGATCACGGGCGCCTCCTGGGGTTCGGTGCTCGCACTGGTCTACGCCGAACGCCACCCGGACCGGGTTTCGGAACTGGTGCTTTCCGGGGTGAACACCGGGCGCCGGCTGGAAACCGATTTGCTGACGCGTGATCTCGGCCTGATGTTCCCGCAGGCGTACGCCCGGTTCCGCGAACTCGTCCCGGACGGCGATCCCGCCGACGGGTACCACCGGCTGTTGTTCGACCGGGATCCGGAAATCCGCGAACGCGCGGCTCGCGCCTGGTGCGATTGGGAAGACGCGATCATTCCGACCGCGCCGGGGCCGAGTCCGCGTTATGCCGACGCGCGGTTCCGGCTGGCTTTCGCCCGCATCGTCACGCACTACTGGCGCAACGGCAGCTGGCTGGACGAAGGCGTGGTGTTGCGGGACGCGCCGAAGCTGGCCGGCATCCCCGGGGTGCTCGTGCAGGGGGTGCTCGACCTGTCGAACCTGGTGGGCACCCCGTGGCAACTGACCGCGGCGTGGCCGGACGCCGAACTGGTGCTGATCCACGACACCGGCCACAACAACAGCCCCCGCCTCGACGAGGCGTGGATCGCCGCCATCGACGGGTTCGCGGGTTAGGGACTCGAAGTCAGAGCGCTCGACTGGAGTTCCTTGTCCGCAGTTCTCCCGGCTGGGACGGCCCGGGTCCCGCCTGCTGAGCCGGGTTCCGCCATGGCCGGGGAGAATTGGTGACTCCGGCGGCTAACCAGCCCAAGTGGCTTGTTGGCCAAGCGGCCAGGTTGCCAAGCGGCAATGCTGCCAAGCGGCCAGGCTGCCAAGCGGCCAGGCTGCCAAGCGGCAATGCTGCCAAGTGGCCAGCCAGCCCGAGTGGCTCAGTGGCCAGCCCACCAAGCGGCCAACAGCGCAGGGGCCTCAGCGGCCAAGCCACCAAGCGGGCAACAGCCCAGGGGGCTCAGCGGCCAACCAGCCAAGCCGCCAAGCGGCCCCATGGCCGAGCGGTCCAGTGGTCGAGCGGCCCCATGGCCGAGCGGTCCAGTGGTCGAGCGGGCCAATGCTGCGTGGTCCAGTGGCTGCGTGGCCCGGTGGCCACGTGGCGGAGAGGGTGAGCGGCCGGAGGTTGGGTGGCCAAGGGGCTAGTGGCCGAGAGGTCCAGGGTTCAAGTGGCCAAGTGACGGGGAGGCCGAGCGGCCGGGAGGCTGAGTGGCCAAGGGGCTAGCGACCGAGAGCCCAGTGGCTTGGTGGTCTAGTGGCTGAGCCACTAAGCCACTAAGCCACTAAGCCAGTAACCACTAGACCACTGAGCCACTGAGACGCTGCGGTCATTGACGTTGCTACCGGTCAGCGCCACCGGCAGCGGTCGGCCGTGGCCGTCACCGGCGAGGTGGATCTCGGTGCTGGGGTTCACTCCGCGATCACCTGCCACCGCTCGTGCCTGCTAGGCCGGGTCCGGCAGCGGTTCGCCGGTCTCCAACAGGGACTTCAGGCTCGACAGGATGTGCGGCCAGCCCTGGCCGACCGCCTCCAGCACCACGCTGCCCGGCTCGAAACCGTCGTGCCGCACGGTCAGCTTCACCAGCTCACCCGCCGGTTCGAGGTCGAAGGTCACCTTCGACCGCGGTTCGGCGGCGGCCCGCTCGTTGAACTCGGCCTCCACGCCCAGCAGCGCGGCGAAGTCCGGGGTGAAGGTGTGCCAGGTGTAGGACAACCGCCGGTACGGGTCCGCCTCCAGCACCACCTGTTCGGGATCGGCGCACTTCCAGCCGTTCTGCTCCCAGGTCACGGTCGAGCCCTTGGTCCAGTCCGACTCCAGCACCGCGCCCCAGTAGCGGATGGTGAAGGCCGGATCGGTCAGCGCCTGCCACAGCTGTTCGGGCGTGGTCCTGATGTAGCTGGTGTGCACGAATTCGGGCTTGCTCACGGGAACGCTCTCCAATGCGGTTTTCAGGTCGGCGAGTGCACGCACCCGCTCGCGGTGGTACCGGCTGATCCAGCGCTCGGCGATGGCGTTGATCGGCTCGGCGTTGACGTAGTGCCACTTCTCCCGGCCCTGCCGCACGGTGCTGACCAGGTTCGCCGCCTCCAGCACGGCCAGGTGCTTGCTCACCGACTGCCTGGCCATGTCCAGCCCGGCGCACAGCTCGCGCAGGGTCTGCCCGTCGCGGGCGTTCAGGCTGTCGAGCAACCGGCGGCGGCTCGGATCGGCCAGCGCTTTGAACACTTCGTCCATCGCTCCCACCTCGAACAGGCAGCCAAACGGCTGCCAATACGATAGGCAGCCTTCCGGCTGCCTGTCAATCGAACAACGCAGCCAGCCGGTAGTCCACCTGGGCCACCGCCTCCTCGGCGGTGTAGCTGCCGACCAGCATGCCCATGGCCAGGCCGGTCACCATCGCCACCAGGCCGTCCATTTCGGTCAGCGCGTCCGGCCGGTCCAGTGCGGGGGCGAAGGCCGCGGCCATCTCGCGGGGGATCTGGTTGAGCAGGGCGGCCATCTCCGGATCGGTGATGGAGTAGGCGAGGTAGGCGTGGTGCACCGCGCTGAGCAACCGGCTGCGGTCGTCGACCGGCAGCACGCCGAGCAGGGCGGCCCGCAGCACCGCACGCGGGCCGGACGCGGCCCCGGTCTCCTTCCGCAGCCGGTCGGCGGCGGCCTCCACCAGGTGCAGCAGGCCCGCCCGGAGCATCTCGTCCTTGGCGGGGAAGTAGTACTGCACCAGGTTCATCGAAATGCCCGCCGCCGCGGCCACCCGGCGGAGGGTGACCGCGGCGAGGCCCTCGCTCCTGGCGATCTCCCAGAGCGCACCGGTGATCTGCCGGCGCCGTTGGTCGTGGTCCACCCGCTTCGGCACAGCGTCACTGTAGGTGAGCCTTGCCGCGCGGTTCGCCGCTGGTTTATGGTGCAAGTGCACGATAAAAACTGAAGGGGGCGCGATGATCAGCGGATTCGTCAACGAGCGGAGCGAGCAGCGGTACCACGAGGTCTACGACTCGCTGCTCGACTGGCCCGAACCCGTGCAGGAACTGGCCATCGAGACCTCCTTCGGGACGACGAACGTGCGGCGCAGCGGCGCCACGACCGGGGTGCCGCTGGTGCTGCTGCACGGTTTCGCCACCACTTCCCTGGTGTGGCAGCGCTACGCCGCCGAACTCGGCGAGCGGCACCCGCTCTACGCGGTCGATTCACTGGGGGAGGCGGGCCGGAGCGTGCAGACCGCGCCGCTGCCCGACGCGCAGTCCATTGCGGACTGGCTGGGCGAGGTGCTCGACGCGCTGGGGCAAGAGCGGGTGCACCTCGCCGGGGTGTCCCGGGGCGGCTGGCTGGCGTTGAACCAGGTGGCCCGCCGCCCGGCCGGGATCTCCGGGGTGACCGCGATCGATCCGGGCGGGCTGGCCGACTTCGGGCTCAAGCAGCGCCTTTGGCCGTTCGCGGGCCTGTTCGCGATGCTCGCCCCGCGGGCGATCCGGCGGCGGTTCGGCCCGTCGTCGTCCTTCAGCGGCTTCATGGACGAGACCATCCGTTCGCTGGTGCTCGCCCAGTTCGCCTTCCACAACAAGGCGTTCATGTTCGACACGCTGACCGACGACCAGTGGCGCTCGATCCCCGTGCCGGTGGACGTGGTGCTCGGCGAGCGCAGCGTGCTCCACGACTCCGCGCGGGTCGAGCGGCGCCTGACGCCGCTCAACCCCAACGTGCGGATGGAAGTGGTTCCCGGCGTGGGACACGGGCGGGACCTGCTGGACCTGGCGAAGACCCGGACGCTGCGTGCGGTGAGCGGAACGTCAGAGCGCGGTGTGGCGGAGCCAGTGGTCGAGCAGGGCGCGGTCGCCGGTGACGGTGAGCTGGTCGGGGGAACGGCGGCGGGTGAGCAGTAGCAGCAGGTCGCGCTCCTGGCCGGAAACGGTGACGTCCGCGCCGGCGAGGGTGCGCGTGTAGCTCGGGCCGTTCGTGGTCCGGGTGAGCAGCCATCCGGTGCTTTCGGTGCGCAGCAACAACCTCTCCCCGTTGCCGCGCAACTCGGCGAGGGCCGGTTTGACCGCTTCGGCGCCGGGGGCGGTGAGCAGGCCCAGTGCTTCGTCGATGCCGTCGGCGGCCACCTCCGGCGCGACCTCGAAGGTGGTCCGGCCGGTGGTGAGCACGGCGTCGGCGTGGTGCACCACGAGGTCGTGCAGCATGCGGCGCAGCCAGAACACGGCGGGACCGGGGCCGAGGAGGGTGGAGACGGTGGTGCCGGGACCGGACGTTCGCACGGCATCGACGAGTTCGGTGGCACCCTCGGTGAGCCAGCCGGTCCAGTCGGCGGGGGGATCGGCTTCGCGGGGGTCCGGCACGGGGGCGGGTTCCCGGGTCCGCACCAGCCCGGCTGCCCAGCGGTGGGCCTGACCGATGTGGCCGACCAGGTCCCGCAGCTGCCATTCCGGGCAGGTCGGCACGCGCGCGGCCGGGTCGGCGCCGTCGACGGCCGCGGCGAAGGCGGTGGTGTGGGTGTGCAGGGCGTTGGCGAGCGGGTCGAGGTGCATGTTGCGTACGGTAGGAATTCCACTGGGGTGGAGGTTCAACGAATGGTGACGCCGATCACAGCACTGGGCATCGGGGAGCTGGCGCGGCGCACCGGCGTTCCGGTCCGCACCATCCGGTTCTACTGCGACGAGGGCCTGCTCGAACCGCTGCGCAGCGCGGGCGGGCACCGCCGGTTCGACGCCACCGCGGTCGACCGGCTCACGCTCGTCCGCCGGTTGCGCGGGCTGGGGCTCGGCCTGCCGTCGATCCGGCTGGTGCTGGGCGGTGAGCGCACGGTCGCCGAGGTGGTCGCCGCCGAGCGGGCCGAACTGGACGCCGAACTGGCCGCACTGGCTTGGCGCCGCGCGTCGCTGCGGGCGGTCGAAGAGGACGGCGGTCGGCTGGACCTGCTCGCCGCGGTCCGCGACGGCCGATCGGCTCGCGAGGTGCTGACCGGTTTCTGGCGCAACGACTTCCTCGGTCCCGCTCCGGCGGAAACGGTGGACATGTTCCTCGCCAGCAGCGTGCCGGTGCCACCGGCGGATCCGACGCCGGCGCAGGTGGTCGCCTACGCGGAGATGGTCGCGCTGGTCGACGACCCCGCCTTGCGGTCGCGGTTGCGGCGGCGGCCGCGCATCGCCGACCAGGCCGCTCTGCACGACGGTGTCGGGTTGGCCTGCGCACTGGCCCGGCCGCTGGTGCTGGCCGGGTGCCCGCCGGAACCGGGGGCCGCACTGGACCAGTTCGTCGACGCCTACGCGATGGTCGGCCGGACCAGGGACAGCCCGGAATTCCGGCGGTCGCTGCGCGCGGACCTCGCGGTGGAGCGGAGTCCACGGTTGCGCCGGTACTGGGACCTGGCCGGTGAGGTGACGGGGGAGGCGGTCAACGTGGGGCAGGCACACGGGTGGCTGCTCGATGCACTCGCTGTTCGCGGGTAGGGGTGGTGGCGTTTCCGGGTTGTACGAGCTCCAATGATTGGCTGAGTGGCTAAGTGGCTCAGCCACTAGACCACTAGGCCATTGATCCACTGAGTCAGCAGTCCATCGACCAGTCGTCCCGGCGTGCGCTGGCTGGTGGGGTGGTCAACGTTGATCAGTCGCCTGCCTGATTGCTCGGCGCTCGCTGTTCATCGGTAGGCATCGGCGGCGTTTCCGGGTTGTGCCAACTCCACTGATTGGTCAATTGGCTCAGCCACTAGACCACTGACCCACTGATCCCGCAATCCACCGGTCAGGCGCCCGCCTCATTGCTCGGCGTGCTCGCTATGCGCGGGTAGGCATCGATGGCGTTTGGGTGTGTCGGCTCCGTTGATTGGCTAAGTGGGTCAGCCACTTGCCCACTAGGCCATTGATCCACTGAGTCAGTAGTCCACTGCCCAGTCGTCCTGGCGCGCGCCGGCTGGTGAGGTGGTCAACGTCGGTCAGGTGCCCGACTGCGCGCTGTTCACCGGTAGGCGCGAACGGCGTCCAGGTAACCGGAGATGGCGTCGCGGTTGTGGGTGAGCTGGGTGATGCGGTTGCTGAGCCGGTCCCGTTCGGCTTCCAGTGCGGCCAGCATTTCCGGGGTGGCATCGGGGAAGTGGATGGCCCGCGGGCGGTTCAGGCACGGCAGGATCTGCTTGATCAGCCGCGTCGGCAGGCCGGCGTCGAGCAGCCCGCGGATCTGCGCCACCCGGTCCACATTGGACTCGTGGTAGTCGCGGTAGCCGTTCGGCAGGCGGTCGGCGGCGATCAGGCCCTGTTCCTCGTAGTACCGCAGCAACCGGCGGGGGGTGCCGGTCCGCTCGGACAGCGTGCCGATGCGCATGTGTGCCACCTCACTGGGTTCGTGGTTGACCTTCACACCGGTGTGACGGTTCGAGCATGGGCGTCATGCGACTCCCCGCCCTGCCGGCGTTGACCACCGCCGCCTTCATCACCGTGCTCACCGAAGCCCTGCCCGCCGGGGTGCTGCCCGCGTTGAGCGGCGACCTCGGCGTCACCGAATCCGCCGCCGGGCAGACGGTGACCAGTTACGCGCTGGGCACCGCGCTCGCCGCGATCCCGTTGTCCGCGGCCACCGCCGGCTGGCGGCGCAAACGCTTGCTGCTGACCGGGATCGCCGGTTTCGCGGTGGCCAACACGGTCACCGCGGTGTCCGCGGACTACGCGCTGACCATGGCCGCCCGGTTCCTCGCCGGGGTGGCCGCCGGAGTGGTCTGGGCGCTGCTGGCCGGGTACGCCCGCCGCCTGGCGCCGGAGGGTGCGCCGGGCCGGGCGATCGCGGTGGTGATGGCGGGCATCCCGCTCGCCCTTTCGCTCGGCGTGCCCGCCGGGACCTTCCTCGGCGGAGCACTCGGCTGGCGGGCCACCTTCGCGGTGATGTCCGTGCTCGCCGTGGTGCTGCTGGGCTGGATCGCCGTGGCCGTCCCGGACTTCCCCGGGCAGCCCCGCGGCGGCCGCATCCCGCTCCGGCGCACGCTCGCCGTGCCGGGGGTGGCGCCGGTGCTGGTGGTGACCCTGGTTTTCGTGCTGGCGCACACGATCCTCTACACCTACATCGCCACCTTCCTGGAACGGGCGGGGCTCGGCGCTTCGGTCGACCTGGTGCTGCTGGTCTTCGGGGTCGCGTCGATGGTGAGCATCTGGGTGGTCGGCGCGTTGATCGACCGGCGGCTGCGGGTGCTGACCATCACCGGCACGGTCCTGGTCGGCGCGGCGGCCGTGGGGCTCGGGGTGTTTTCCGCCAACGCGTTGCTGGTCCACCTCGCCGCCGCGGTGTGGGGGCTCGGGTGGGGCGGGGTGCCGACCCTGCTGCAGACCGCCGCCGGCCAGGCCGGTGGTGACGCGGCGGACACCGCGCAGGCCGTGCTGGTCACCCTGTGGAACGCGGCGATGGCCGGTGGCGGGGTGCTCGGCGGGCTGCTGCTGGACCGGTTCGGCGCCGGGGTTTTTCCTTGGGCCGCAACGGTTCTGCTGGTGCCGGTGCTGGCGGTGGTGCTCGGTGCGCGTGCCCGCGGGTTCGCCCATGCGCGCTAGGGTAGAAGTTGACACCAGTGTCAGGTTCAACCCCGGAGGCGGTATGCGGATCGGTGAACTGGCCCGGCGCACCGGCGTGAGCGAGCGCTCGCTGCGGTACTACGAGCAGCAGGGCCTGCTCGCCGCCGCACGCACGCGGGGTGGGCACCGCGACTACCCGGACGCCGCGGTCGACCGGGTCATCCGCATCCAGGAACTGTTCGCCGCCGGTCTGCCCAGCCGGAAGATCGCGCGCCTGCTGCCCTGCCTGCGCGACGCCGACGGCGGCCCGTCCGAAACCGCCGACGCGCAACTGGTCGCCGACCTCACCGCCGAACGCGACCGCATCGACCGCACCATGGCCGACCTCGCCCGCTCCCGCGAAGTCCTCGACCAAGTCATCGACGCGGCCGGCGGCACCTGACGGGTTGACCTGGACTTCGCTGGAGGTTGCAGGCTGCCGTTGTCCGCACCGATGTGGAGGAACCTCATGACGGCAGCAAAGCAGGTCACCGTGCTCGGACTCGGTGACATGGGTTCGGCGATCGCCAGGACCTTCGTCGACCGCGGTTACCGGACCACGGTCTGGAACCGCACCGAGAGCAAGGCGGAGCCGCTGGCCGACGCCGGGGCGGCGGTGGCCGCGACGGCCGCGGAAGCGGTCGCGGCCAGTCCGCTCGTGGTGCTCTGCCTGCTCGACAGCACCGCCGTCGAGCAGGTGCTGGGTTCGATCGAGGAAGTGGCCGACGGCAAGGTGCTGGCCAACGTCACCAGCGGTTCTCCCGACCAGGCGCGGGCGAACGCGCGCTGGGCGGAGGAACGCGGTGCCGTCTACCTCGACGGCAAGGTCATGGGCGATCCGCCGTACGTCGGTACGCCGGATGTCATGTTCCCGTTCAGCGGCGCCCGGAGCGCGTTCGAAGCCCACGAGGCCGCGCTGCGCGAACTGGGCACCGTCGCCTACCACGGGGAGGACGCCGGTGCGGCGGCCGTGGAGTTCCTGGCGCAGGTCGCCATGGGTTACGAACTGCTGATCGGCTTCCTGCACGTGCTCAAGCTGGTGCGGGCGGAAGGCGGTGACGTGGTGGCCTTCGCCGAGCGCGTCGCCGGTTCGCTCGGCGGTTACCCGGCGCTGCTGACCTCGTTCGGCGAAGCGGTCCGGAGCGGTGAATACGGCCCCGACCTCGGTTCGCTGAACGTCCAGGCGGCGCTGATGGACGACCTGATCAGCCACCGGGAGTCGGTCGGCGTGGAGACCGTGCGGATGCGCGAGGTCAAGGCGCTGATGGACCGCCGGATCGCCGACGGGCACGGTGACCAGGGCTTCTCCAGCCTGTTCGAGGTCATCGGCCCAGCCAGCCGGCGGTGAGTTCGGTGAGCTGCGCGGCACCGCGGTCGTCGAGGTGGACGTGGTCGACGAGCAGGGCGCGACCGGCACCGCGGGTGACCTCGTCCCAGCTCCGGCCGAACACGTAGTGCTGGGTGGCGGCCCAGAGCGCCGTCGGGAAGCCGAAGTCGTAGGGCTGGCCGGTGCCCTCGGCGAGCAGGCCGGTCAGGCGTTCGTGCACCGGGAGGTAGTCCACTCGCGTCTGCTCGGCCGTTTCCTTGATCACGGCGTTGTACCCGGCCAGCCTGTGGTTGATCTCGGTGCCCGGGTCCTCGCCGAGCGGTGGCAACGACATCAGCGCGATGCGGGCGGTGGTGCCGGTCTGGATGCGCTGCACGATCGCGGTGAGGTTGGCGCGGTAGTCGGCTGGCGGCACGTCGCCGCGGACGTCGTTGGTGCCGACCAGGATCGTCACCGCCGTGGGAGCGCACGCGAGGACGTCGGTGTCGAGGCGGGCGAGCAGGTCGGCGCTGGTGTCGCCGTTGACGCCCGCGTTGACGAACTCGAGGCCGGCGAACTCCGCTCTGGTGCGCAGCGCGCCGACCCAGTCACCGCCGAGCGTGCCCTGCGTCATGCTGGCTCCGGCGTTGACCACGACCGGGCGCGTGCCGGGGCTGCCGCACACCTCGGCTGGGGTGTTGGCCGGTCCGCGGACGAAGGCGAGATAACCGGCGGTGCCGAACGTGCCGAGTGCGGCGACGAGCACCAGGCAGACCGTGAGGAGAACGCGTCTTTTGGTGACGACCTTGGTCATAGGAAGTCCTCGATTGAGTGGGTGAGTGCTTACTAACCAGCGTAGTTAGTGAGCACTCACCCACGTCAAGGTGACCGAGGTCACGACTGGTTCAGTGGCCGAACCACCGCGCCAATCCGGCGTCCAGGTCCCGCTGGTCGTCGCCGATCCAGGCGACGTGACCGTCCGGGCGGAGCAGGACACCCGGGGCGTCCAGCGCCGCGGTCGGATCCGCCAGGTGGTCCACCCGGTCGGCCCAGGCCCCGGCGGTCAGGCGGCCGGTGCGGTCCAGCAGCAGGCCGCGACCCCGGCGCAGCAGGTCGTAGAGGCGGCCCGTTCGCACGTCGAGGTCCGGCAGGCGGCGGCCGAGCAGATCGGGGCCGTCGCCGAAGTCGTAGCGGACGCCGATCGCGGTGATCTCCTCGAACAGGCGGCGGTTGACCTCGTCGAAGTCCATCAGCTCGGTGAGCAGCCTGCGCACGGCCCGCGCGCCCGGTTCGGCGGAGAGCAGCTCCAGCTGGGCGCGGGTGTTGTCCAGCACGCCTTCGGCCACCGGGTGGCGTTCCGCGTGGTAGGTGTCCAGCAGGGTTTCCGGCGCCCAACCGCGCACCTGCCCGGCCAGTTTCCAGCCGAGGTTGACCGCGTCCTGCAACCCCAGGTTGAGGCCCTGCCCGCCGATCGGGGGGTGGATGTGGGCGGCGTCCCCGGCCAACAGCACCCGCCCGACCCGGTAGCGGTCGGCCAGCCGCGTGGCGTCCCCGAAGCGGGACAGCCAGCGCGGGGAGTGCACGCCGAAGTCGGTTCCGACCACGGCCCGCAACTGCCGCTTGAAGTCTTCGAGCGTGGGCGGCTCCGTGTGGTCGCCGACCTCCGCGGCGGGGACCACCACCCGGTGGAACCCGCCGCCGAAGGGCCGGAAGTCGAACCGCTGGTGGGTCTCGTGGATTTCGGCCACCTTGGCGGCGACCTCCTCCTGCGACACCCCCACCCGCAGCTCGCCCATCAGCGTGTCGGTGCGCGAAGGCTCACCGGGGAAACCGACGCCGAGCAGTTTGCGGACCGCACTGCGTGCGCCGTCACAGCCGACGAGGTACCGCGAACGCAGCTGTTCGCCGGTGGCCAGTTCGACGGTCACCCCCTCGTCGTCCTGCTCGAAGCCGGTCACCGCGTCACCACGCCGGAGCTGCGCGCCCAGCTGGACCGCGTGCGCCGACAGCAGGTCGACGAGGACCGGCTGCGGAATGCCCAGCAGGAAGGCGTGCGGGGAAGCCAGCCCCCGCGGGGCGGGTTTGTCGATGGCGGCGAAGAAGGCGGCGGCCGGGCGCCGCCTGCCGTGCTCGAGCAGGCGGTCCAGCAGACCGCGCATGGCCATCAGCTCGATGCTGCGCATGTGCAGGCCGACCACGCGGACGAACGACGCGGGCTCGGTTTCCTTCTCGAGCAGGAGAACGCGCACGCCGTGCAGCCGCAGTTCGGCGGCCAGCACGGCGCCGGTCGGACCGCAACCGGCGATGATCACGTCGAACACAGGTGTGTTGCCTTTCGGGAGTGCCTGGTGGTCAGGGCGCTCCCGGCGACACCC
Source organism: Amycolatopsis sp. NPDC045836 (assembly GCF_056431745.1). Lineage (NCBI taxonomy): Bacteria > Bacillati > Actinomycetota > Actinomycetes > Pseudonocardiales > Pseudonocardiaceae > Amycolatopsis > Amycolatopsis sp. NPDC045836. The sequence goes on from NZ_JBWKKF010000008.1 coordinate 211,007, forward strand.
GCGTCAGTCGCCGGCCGTGACGGGAAGGGGGAGCACCCACGTCGCTACCGCGTTCATGGGTCTCACCTCCTCGGGCCGGGTCACGGGCTTCCGCAAGCTACAAGCCCGGACGGCACCCCGTCCACTGCTTTTCGCCAGGCAGGCAGCATGCCGACCGGGCCAAGGCGGCTCCGAGCTGAGGGGGCCCGCGAAGAACCACCACCGGTGGTGCGCCACACCATCACGTGGCCGGGCGCCCCGCCCCGGCGTAGTCGTCGCCGGGGCGGCGGTAGGCGTGCACCTGCACGGCCTGGCCGAAGGTGGGCGCGTCCACCATCTGCTTGTTGCCCACGTAGATGCCGACGTGGTGGATCTTGGTCGACGGGTTGCCGAAGAACACCAGGTCGCCGAGCTGCGGCTCCTCCTCGGCCGGGACCAGCGGCACGCTGCCGTACTGCCAGTGCGCGGTGCGCTTGAGCGTGATGCCCGCGTTGCCGTAGGCCGCGGTGGTCAGCCCCGAGCAGTCGAAGCCCTCGTGGCCGCCTTCGATGCCGTTGCCACCCCACACGTACGGCAGGCCGATTTTCTCGATGGCGAAGTAGACCGCCTTGAGCACCGAGGTCTTCGGCGGCGCGTCGGTTTTCGCGACGGTGCCGTAGACGTTGGCGGTGGCCAGCACGCGGTGCAGGAACAGCGGCGCGTCCTGGATCGAGGCGACCGCGTTCCACCAGGTCGGGCCGTCGGACAGGTCGCGGGTGCCGTCGGCGCACAGCGCGCGGGCGGTGGTCAGCGCGGCGTCGTCGAGGTTCTGCGGGTCGGGCGTGCCTTCGCCGCCGGCGCTGCGCGCCCACTTGTCCCAGACGGCCGGGGTCAGCTGCATCGGCCCGTTCGCGTCCCGTTCGGAGACCACCGTGCCGTTGAAGTCGAGCAGTTCCACCGTGCCGATCGGCTGCGCCGGGCGCCCGTCCTCGCCGATCAGGCCACCGGCGCGGCCGTGGTCGGAGGCGTTCTTGCCGATGCCGGCCAGCGTCACCCAGGACACGTGGCAGGCGGGCTGCTCCTGGCTCATCGTGATGGTCGCCTTGGCGTAGGCGAGCATCGAGCGCTGCGGGATCTCCAGCCACGCCGAGTACTTGGCGGCCCAGTCGTCGAGCTGCTTGCCGGGGGACGCGGGCAGCGCCGCGCCCGGCTGCGGCTGCGGGGTGCTCGGCGGCGGAGCCGGTGGCTCGGTGGTCACCGGCGGGGCGGTGTTCGCCGTGTGGTCCGTGCTCTCCGCCAGCGGGACGTCGCCCGGCCGGTTGACCAGCACGAAAACCCCGGTCGCCACGGCCACTGCGACCAGCGCGATCACCACGGCGCGCCGGATCGGCCGCTGCCCGGCTTCCTCCGCCACCACTACCCCCTGATCCCGTCGAGCACGAACTTGCGCAGGCCGTCCAGATCGGTCTCGACGGCCACCTCGATCGACGTGCCCTCCGGCTCGCCGTTCGCTTCCCGATGTGTCCAACGACGCTGATCGAGCAGGGTCGCGCCCCGGTACGGGCCGAACGAGCAGTCCACGTCCACCGGGAACCGCTCGGTCTGCAGGATGCCCGGCCGGATCGCCTCCGCCACCGCGACCGCGTCGTGCAGCACGATGCCGTCGAAGCCCAGTTCCTTCCGGTAGTGCGCCAGGTAGTCGCCGGTCAGCGAGACCAGCACCTCACCGGTCGGATCGCCGTCGGCCAGTTCGGCCAGCCAGTCGGCGGACACCGCGCAGCGGCGGGTCAGGTCCATCGGCACCAGCGTGACCGGCACCCGCTCCTCGACCAGCACCCGCCGGGCCGCCTCGGGATCGGCCCACACGTTGAACTCGGCGGCGGCGGTGATGTTGCCGCGGCCGATCGCGCCACCCATGATCACCAGCCGCTCGATCCGGTCGCGGATGCGCGGGTGCGCGGCCAGGAGCAGGGCGATGTTGGTGAGCGGCCCGATCGGCGCGATGGTCACCGGCTCGTCGGCGCGCTCCAGCAGCGAGACCAGCATGGTCACCGCGTCGGCCGTCTCCAGTTCGCGCTCGGCGGCGGCCAGCGAGGACGACCGGCCGGACAGCCCGTCGGCGCCGTGCACCGAGGAGGCGCGGCTCTGCGCGTGCACCAGCGGCCGCTCGGCGCCGGCCGCGACCGGCACGTCGGCGCGGCCGAACAGGTTGAGCAGGCGGCGGGCGTTCTCCGTGGTCGAGGCCAGCGGCACGTTGCCGAACACGGTGGTCACGCCGATCAGCTCGACCTCGGTGCTGCGTGCGGCCAGCGCCAGCGCGAACGCGTCGTCGACGCCGGGATCGGTGTCGATGATCAGTTTCGTGCCCCGGTTCAACACTGCAACTCCCTAGCCTGTCACCCGCCGACGGCTACAGGTTACGGTCAGGCCCATGACATCCATGTGGGGTTCCCCGGTGGTGGCCAGGGCGAAGGCGTGGCGGCGCGCGCGGCGCGACCCGCGGCAGGCCCGGTTCCTCACCGCCGACTCGCTGCGCTGGGTGCTGCGCAACCGCGCCTACACCCCCTGGTACCTGGTGCGGTACTGGCGGCTGCTGAAGTTCCGCCTGCTCAACCCGCACATCATCCTGCGGGGCATGGTGTTCCTCGGCAGGGACGTGGAGATCCACTGCCGCCCCGGTTACGGGCGGCTGGAGATCGGCCGCTGGGTGCACATCGGCGACGGCAACGCGATCCGCTGCCACGAGGGCTCGCTGCGCATCGGCGACAAGGCCGTGTTCGGCAGGCAGAACGTGGTCAACGGGTACCTCGACATCGAACTCGGCGCGGCCACGCTGGTCGCCGACTGGGTCTACATCTGCGACTTCGACCACGTGACCACCGACATCACCCGGCCGATCAAGGACCAGGGCATCGTCAAGTCGCCGGTGCGGATCGGGCCGGACACCTGGATCGGCACCAAGGTCTCGGTGCTCAAGGGCACCCGCGTCGGCCGCGGCTGCGTGCTCGGCGCGCACGCGGTGGTGCGCGGCGACATCCCGGACTTCGCCATCGCGGTGGGTTCACCGGCCCGCGTGGTGCGTGACCGGCGGGCCGACTACGAGGCCGACGCCGAACGCCGCGAGGCCGTGCGCGACATGGCGCGCAAGGCGGACGAGGCGCTCGAGAAGACGCTGCGTGACCTCACCGCCAACTGAGGGCGAACCGGACGAACGGCGGATTGTCGTTCGTTGCCGCAACTAACTAGCATCGACTCCTCACCGCGAAGTGGAGGAGCCGTGCGAGTACGCAGACGTTCAGCTTTCGCCCTGGTCACCCTGTCCGGCATCGCCCTGCTCGGCACGGCCGCGCCCGCGGTCGCCGCGCCGGACGACGGCCTCTACACCGCGGCCGCGACCTGCAGCGAAACCCCGCGTGAGCTGCCGATCAACGAGTTCACCGACCACCGCGAGCTGGGCGTGGAACTCGACCGGATCGAGCGCGTCAGCGGGGGCAAGGTGCAGGTCGAGCAGCTCGGCCGGAGCAACCGCGGGCGCGAGATCTACTCGGCGCGCGTCGGCACCGGGCCGAAGGCCGTGCTGGTGACCAGCGAGATCCACGGCAACGAGAAGACCGGCACGGACGCCGTCCTCGACCTGCTGGACTTCGTCGGCACCAGCGACTCGGCCAAGGCCAAGCGCTGGCGCAGCGAGCTGACCATCGTGGCCATCCCGAAGATGAACCCGGACGGCGCCGAGCTCGACCGCCGCGGCAACGACATGACCTGGCAGGAGGTCACCGCGCGGCACCCGCAGCTGCGGGGCGTGCAGCCCGCGTGGAACTACTACACCGGCTCGCTGCAGGGTGACGACTACTCGAAGCGGCCGGGCTTCGACATCAACCGCGACTACCACCCCGATCTGAACTACGTGCCGCGCAAGGAGGACTTCCCCGGCACCTCGGCGCAGACCGGCTGGTACCTCTCGCCGGAGACCTCGATCGTGCGGGACGTCTACCGCGGGCTGACCGCCGAGTTCGGCAAGGTCGACACCTACGTCGACCTGCACCACCAGGGCGCCTGCTACGTGATGCCGGACGACCCGGAGGAGTTCGTCACGCTGTCCATCTCCGGCAAGTTCGTCGACGACCCGGCCACCACGCCCGGCTACGAGAAGTACGCCTCGAAGTACGACCTGAAGTACTCGAAGCAGCTGAACGTGGCGGTGCACAACGCCTTGCAGGGCGCGGCGAACAACCGGCCGGTGTTCGGCAACGTCACCCTGTACCCGCAGGACACCAACCTGCCGGGCACCGGGCTCGGCTCGTTCGCGCTCAACGGCAGCGGCACGGTGCTGTTCGAGGTGCGCGGGCAGACGCAGACGCTGGGGCAGCAGTACCGGGCGGTGCTCACCAAGTCCGTCTACATCGGATTGGACGGGATGCTCTCGGCGGTGGCCAGCGGCCAGGCGCGCAAGCTGGACCCGGCCGAGTACGACCGGATCCCGCCGCGCGGCCCGAACATCGGCACCGCCGCCGACGCCCGGCTGGACGACTAGCGCAGGCAGCGGCTAAAGCAGGAAGTGGAACAACGGGCTGCCCGGTTCCACCCGTTCCACCCGGAGCGGGCTGGCGTCGAGGCGGTCCAGCAGGCCGGGCAGGTCGGCCGGGCGCTCGATCTCGATCCCGATCAGCGCCGGGCCGGTCTCCCGGCTGTTGCGCTTGACGTACTCGAACAGGGTGATGTCGTCCTCCGGGCCGAGCACCTCGTCGAGGAAGCGGCGCAGCGCCCCCGGCTCCTGCGGAAAGCCGACCAGGAAGTAGTGCTTGAGTCCCTTGTGGACCAGTGAGCGCTCGAGGATCTCGCTGTACCGGCTGACGTCGTTGTTGCCGCCGGAGACCACGCAGACCACCGTCTCCTCCGGCCCGATCTCCAGCGCGCCGAGCCCGGTGCTGGCCAGCGCGCCCGCCGGTTCGGCGATGATGCCGTCGGACTGGTACAGCTCCAGCATCTCGGTGCACACCGCGCCCTCTTCGGCGGTGGTCAGCTCGACCCTGCTCTCGACAACGCTGTCGCGGATGATCGGGTAGGTCACCGAACCGGCGATGGCCACCGCGGCGCCGTCGACGAACGAGTCGACCCCCTCGATGCGCACCGGTTCACCGGCGTCGACGGCGGCCGCCAGGCAGGCCGCGCCCGCCGGTTCCACCCCGACGACCCGGGTCGACGGGTGGCGTTCGCGCATCCAGCTGACGATCCCGGCGAGCAGGCCGCCCCCGCCGACCGGCACCACCAGCACGTCCGGCGCGAAGCCCAGCTGGTCGACGATTTCGCGGGCCACGGTGCCCTGCCCGGCGACCGTGCGCGGGTCGTCGAAGGCCGGGACGAGGGTGGCGCCGGTGCGGTCGGCTTCGCGGCGGGCCTCGGCGGAGGCGTCCTCGTAGCTGTCACCGGTGACGATCACCTCGACGTGTGCGCCGCCGAGCGTGGCGATCCGCTCGCGCTTCTGCCGCGGGGTGGTGCGCGGCACGAAAACGCGGCCGTTGGCACCGAGCCGGCGGCAGGCGTAGGCCACGCCCTGCGCGTGGTTGCCGGCGCTGGCGCAGACCACACCGCGGGCGCGGACCTCCGCGTCGAGCTGCACGATGAAGTTGTAGGCCCCGCGGACCTTGTACGAGCGCACGGTCTGGAGGTCCTCGCGCTTGAGCCAGACCCTGGCGTTCTGCCGCGCCGACAGGCGGGAACTGGGTTCGAGCGGGGTCCGGGTGACCACCCCGGCCAGTCGGTCCGCGGCCGCGTCGACCAGGTCCGCGCTCACTTCCGCGGTGCGTACGCCGTGCATGCCGCCGGAATCTACTCCCGGCGGCCGCGGCCCGATCGAGGCCCCGGTCAGGGCTTCGGCACGGCGGGGTAGGGCACGAAGGTGCTGGTGTTCTCGTCGACGGTCAGCTGCTTGCCGATCGTCGGGAAGGCGCGCTGCGGGCAGGCCGGGCGTTCGCAGACCTTGCAGCCCATGCCGATCGGGGTGGCCGCGGCGCGGTCGTCCAGGTCGAGGCCGGTCGAGTAGACCAGCCGCCGGGCGTGGCGGAGTTCACAGCCGAGGCCGACGGTGAACATCTTGCCCGGCGACCCGTAACCGCCGATGTTCCGCGAGATCGTCCGCGCGATCCAGAAGTAGCTCTTGCCGTCCGGCAGCGAGGCGATCTGGGTGAGGATCTTGCCCGGCGACGTGAACGCCTCGTAGATGTTCCACAGCGGGCACGCGCCGCCGACCCGGGAGAAGTGGAAACCGGCCGCCGACTGCCGCTTCGACATGTTCCCGGCCCGGTCCACCCGCACGAAGGAGAACGGCACCCCGCGCAGCTTGGGGCGCTGCAGGGTGGACAGCCGGTGGCAGGCGGTTTCGAAACCGACGCCGAAGTGGTCGCAGAGCCGCTCGATGTCGTACCGGAACTCCTCGGCCCGCCGGTGGAACGACTCGTACGGCAGGATCAGCGCGCCGGCGAAGTAGTTCGCCAGCCCGACCCTCGCCAGCGACCGCGCGGCCGGGCCGGAGAACGCCCACGAGTCGGCCAGCTCGGCGATCAGGTCGTCGTACTCCAGCAGGGCGATCTGCGAAGCCATCCGGAACGCCTGCTGCCCGACCCGCAGGCTCGGCGCCATCCGCAGCACCCGTGCCTGCGGCTCGTACCGGTGCTGCTCGCCGACCGTCTCGTCGATGCCCTCGCTGGTGACGTGCACGCCGTACCGCTCGGTCAGCCGGTCACGCAGCGCGGAGAGCACCTCACCCCGGCGCAGCGGCAGCTCACCGGCCATCCGCTCGGCGCGTTCGTCCAGCTCGGCGACGTAGTTCTCCCGTTCGTAGAAGAAGTCGCGCACCTCCTCGTGCGGCAGCGGCGCGGCCGCGCTGCCGTGCACCCCGCTGCCGTCCTCGGTGACCAGCGCGGCGGTGTTCTCCACCGCGTCCCGGTAACGCCGGTGCAGCCGGACCAGCGCCTGGGCGATCGACGGCAGGTTGGTCGCCAGCTCGTTGATCTCGCCGTTGGTGGCCTGCACGCCGAGCGACTCGTCGAGCAGGGCTTCGCGCACGTCGGCGACCAGGCGCGCGGTGTCGTTGTTGGCGAAGAACTCGGCGTCCACGCCGAACGCCTGGGTGATGCGGAAGAGCACCGGCACGGTCAGCGGGCGGGCGTTGTGCTCGATCTGGTTGAGGTAGCTCGGCGAGATCTCCAGCAGCCGCGCGAGGTCGGCCTGGCTCATCGAGCGCGTCTCACGCAGGTGGCGCAGTTTCGCGCCGGCGAAGGTTTTGTCCACTGAACCGGTCCTTTCCGGAAGGTTTCCGGGCCTGAACGATCCAGTTAACGATCAAGCTCGGGTAATTCCGCAGGTCTGCGAACCAAGCGTTCGCAACCTTCGCTCGCATGCTACGTAAAGTTTGCAAAATTTGGCAAATTGGAGCTGTAGCCGCGTTTCCCCAGCGCATGTCATGGTCAAAACCGGAAGCGAGACATCGCAAAGTTCGCAAAGGTGGGAAAGATGGCTGACACGGTCAACAGGGAGCAGGCAGCGGCAGAGCTTGCGGAGCAGTGGGAGACCGACGCCCGCTGGCAGGGTGTGGACCGTACCTACAGCGCGGCCGACGTGATCAAGCTGCGCGGTAGCGTGGTCGAGGAGCACACGCTCGCCCGCCGCGGCGCGGAGAAGCTGTGGAACCTGCTGCACACCGAGGACTACATCCACGCGCTGGGTGCCCTCACCGGCAACCAGGCCGTCCAGCAGGTGCGCGCCGGGCTGAAGGCGATCTACCTCTCCGGCTGGCAGGTGGCCGCCGACGCGAACCTGTCCGGGCAGACCTACCCGGACCAGAGCCTGTACCCGGCCAACTCGGTGCCCGCGGTGGTCCGCCGGATCAACAACGCGCTGGGCCGCGCGGACCAGATCAACTGGGCCGAGGGCAACACCGACATCGACTGGTACGCCCCGATCGTCGCCGACGCCGAGGCGGGCTTCGGTGGCCCGCTCAACGCGTTCGAGCTGATGAAGGGCATGATCGCGGCCGGTGCCGCGGGCGTGCACTGGGAGGACCAGCTGGCCTCGGAGAAGAAGTGCGGCCACCTCGGCGGCAAGGTGCTGATCCCGACCAAGCAGCACGAGCGCACGCTGAACGCCGCCCGGCTGGCCGCGGACGTGGCCGGCGTGCCGTCGCTGATCATCGCCCGCACCGACGCGCAGGCCGCCACGCTGATCACCAGCGACGTGGACGAGCGCGACCAGCAGTTCATCACCGGTGAGCGCACCGCCGAGGGCTTCTACAAGGTGCGCAACGGCATCGAGCCGTGCATCGAGCGCGGCCTCGCCTACGCCCAGTACGCCGACCTGCTGTGGATGGAGACCTCCGAGCCGGACCTGGAGGTGGCGCGGAAGTTCGCCGAGGCGATCAAGGCGAAGTACCCGAACCAGCTGCTGGCCTACAACTGCTCGCCGTCGTTCAACTGGAAGAAGCACCTGGACGACGCGACCATCGCGAAGTTCCAGCGCGAGCTGGGTCACATGGGCTACAAGTTCCAGTTCATCACGCTGGCCGGTTTCCACGCGCTGAACTACTCGATGTTCGACCTGGCCAAGGGCTACGCGAACGAGGGCATGACCGCCTACGTCGACCTGCAGGAGCGCGAGTTCGCTTCGGAGGAGCGGGGTTACACCGCCACCAAGCACCAGCGCGAGGTCGGCACCGGCTGGTTCGACCAGGTGGCCACCGCGCTGAACCCGGACAGCTCGACCACCGCGCTGACCGGGTCCACCGAAGAGGCCCAGTTCCACTGATACCCCGGAAGCCGCCGGGCCGCTCCGCGATGGTCGCCCGCACGACCGGAGCGCTCCGGCGGCTTCCCTTCCCCACCCCCGAAACGCCAGTTCCCGGAGGAACCAGATGTCCGACAAGCTCGCCTGCCGCATCGACCTGACCGGTCCGCGCGCCGACCGGTTCGACGAGATCCTCACCCCGGCCGCGGTGGAGTTCGTGGCCAAGCTGGACAACGAGTTCGCCGGCCGCCGCCGCGAGTTGCTCGACGCGCGGCGCCTGCGCCGGGAGAAGCTGGCCAGTGGCGAGGAGCGGCTCGGGTTCCGGCCGGAGACCGCGCACATCCGCAACGACGACTCGTGGCAGGTCGCCCCGGCCGCCCCCGGCCTGGAGGACCGCCGGGTGGAGATCACCGGGCCGACCGACCGCAGGATGACGGTCAACGCGCTCAACTCCGGGGCCAAGGTCTGGCTGGCCGACTTCGAGGACGCCAACGCCCCGACCTGGCACAACATGATCGAGGGGCAGCTCAACCTCTACGACGCCATCCGCCGCGACATCGACTTCACCGGCGAGAACGGCAAGCGCTACACCATCGGCGACGACCCGGCCACCATCGTCGCCCGCCCCCGCGGCTGGCACCTGGTGGAAAAGCACATCCGCATCGACGGCCGCCCGGTCTCGGCCAGCCTGGTCGACTTCGGCCTGTTCTTCTTCCACAACGCCCGCCAGCTGCTCGCCCGCGGCCGCGGCCCGTACTTCTACCTGCCGAAGCTGGAGAACCACCTCGAGGCGCGGCTGTGGAACGACGTCTTCCGCTTCGCCCAGCGTGAACTCGGCCTGCCGCAGGGCGCGATCCGGGCCACCGTGCTGATCGAGACGATCACCGCCGCGTTCGAGATGGACGAGATCCTCTACGAGCTGCGCGAGCACGCGGCCGGGCTGAACGCCGGGCGCTGGGACTACATCTTCAGCGTGATCAAGAACTTCAGCGAGCACGGCGCCGACTTCGTGCTGCCGGACCGCGCGCAGGTCACCATGACCGTGCCGTTCATGCGGGCCTACACCGAACTGCTGGTGCAGACCTGCCACAAGCGCGGGGCGCACGCCATCGGCGGCATGGCCGCGTTCATCCCCAGCCGCGACCCGGAGGTCAACGCGAACGCGCTGGAGAAGGTGCGCCAGGACAAGGAGCGCGAGGCGGGCGACGGGTTCGACGGCTCGTGGGTGGCGCACCCCGGCCTGGTCCCGGTCTGCCGCGAGGTTTTCGACGAGGTGCTCGGCGGCTGGCCGAACCAGCTCGGCAAGCTGCGCGAGGACGTCGTGGTCACCGCCGAGGACCTGCTCGACGTGGCCAGCGCCGGGGGTGAGGTCACCGAGGCCGGGCTGCGCGCCAACATCAACGTCGGCCTGCGTTACCTCGACTCGTGGCTGCGCGGCACCGGGGCCGCGGGCATCTCGAACCTGATGGAGGACGCGGCCACCGCGGAGATCGCGCGCTGCCAGGTGTGGCAGTGGATCCGCAACGGCACGAAGCTGGCCGACGGCACCGCGGTGACCACCGAGCTGGCCTTCGAGCTGCTGCGCGAGGAACTCGGCCGCATCCACGCCGACCTCGGTCCCGGCAACCGGCTCGACGACGCGCGTGACATCTTCGTCGAGACCGCGCTCGGGGAGAAGCTGCCCGCCTTCTTCACCACTTCGGCCTACGCGCGCTACCTGACCTCCTGACCGCGTGGAAAACATCCGGAACCCGCAACTTTAGGTACGCCTACTTAGCGGGTTCCGGATTGTTTTCACGTTCGGCCAGCGGGCAGGCTCCGGCGAGTCGGACAATCTCCCCCTCGCTGAGGAGCTTCGTGATGAAACTGCGTCACGCGCTGGTCCTGGTGGCCGCTTCCGCACTGCCGATCGCAGTGCTGAGCGCGCCTGCCACCGCCGCGCCGGTACTGGCCGCGCCGGACATCCCGGTGGCGAACGTGCAGGCCCACCTCACCGCACTGCAGAACATCGCCACCGCCAACGGCGGCAACCGCGCCCACGGCCGGGCCGGCTACAAGGCCTCGATCGACTACGTGAAGGGCAAGCTCGACGCCGCCGGGTACCAGACGCAGCTCCACACCTTCAGCTACAACGGGGCGACCGGCTACAACCTGATCGCCGACTGGCCCGGTGGGGACGCCGGCAACGTCATCATGGCGGGCGGGCACCTGGACAGCGTCACCGTCGGCCCCGGCATCAACGACAACGGCAGCGGCTCGGCCGGGCTGCTCGAAGTCGCGCTGACCGTGGCGAAGCAGAACCTGCAACCGCAGAAGCACCTGCGCTTCGGCTGGTGGGGGGCCGAAGAGCTGGGGCTGATCGGATCCACCCGGTACGTCAACAGCCTGACCACCGCGCAGCGCTCGGTGATCAAGGGTTATGTGAACTTCGACATGACCGGTTCGCCGAACCCGGCGTACTTCGTCTACTCCAGCTCGGGTCAGCCGTCCGGCTCGACCACCATCGAGAACACGCTGAAGGCCGGGTTCCAGGCCAAGGGCGTGCCGACCGAGCCGACCAGCGTCGGCGGGCGGTCCGACCACGCCGCGTTCGCGCGGTCCGGCATCCCGGTCGGCGGCACGTTCAGCGGCGCCGAGGGCATCAAGACCGCGGCGCAGGCGCAGAAGTGGGGCGGCACCGCCGGCCAGGCGTACGACCGCTGCTACCACCGCTCGTGCGACACCACGAGCAACATCAACGCCACCTCGCTGGACCGGCACACCGACGTGATGGCCTACACCCTGTGGTCGCTCAGCGGCGCCCCGGTCAAGGCCGCGGCCGACTGCGTGCGCTGCCCGATCTAGGCCCCAGCCAGCCCTCGTGGCCGCGTGACTGGAGCCGCGGCCACGGGGGTGTTCAACCTCAGCCGGGAAAGGCGTTGCCGGTGGCGATCTTCGGCCGGCCCAGCACCTCGGGCTCGCGGACCTTCGCCCGGCGGTAGACGGCCGCGGTGTCCTCGGCGATCCGGCACCAGTCGAAGTCCGCGGCCAACCGGGCCTGCGCGGCGGCGGCGCGGCGCCGCGCGGCCCGGGCGTCCGCCAGCACCGCGTCCACCGCGGTACCCAGCGCGGTCACGTCCCCCGGGGTGAAGGCCAGCCCGGTCACCCCGTCGACCACCACCTCACCGAGGCCACCCGCGGTCGACGCCACCAGCGGTGCCTTCGCCGCCGCGGCCTCCAGCGCGACGATGCCGAACGGTTCGTACCGGCTGGGCAGCACCACCGCGTCGGCCGCGGAGAGCACCGCCCGCAGGTCGCGGTCGGACAGGTGGCCGACGAACTCCACCGCCCGCCGCACCCGCAGCTTCCTGGCCTGCTCGACCAGCTCGTCCAGGTGCCGCCCCTTGCCCGCCACCACCAGCCGGGTGCCGGGGTGGTCGCGGCGGATGCGCGGCAGGGCGGCGAGCAGGTCCTGCACGCCCTTCTCCCACTCCAGGCGGCCGAAGTAGAGCAGCAGGGGCGCGCCCTCGGGGCTGTGGGTCCGCCGCGCGTGCGCCACCTCGGCGGCGGGCACCTGCCAGCCGCGTTCCTCGATGCCGTTGTGGATCACGGTGATCTCTTCCGGTGACACCTCGAACAGGTGCCCGACCTCCGCGCGCATCGCCCGCGAGCAGGTGATCAGCGCGTCGGCCCGGTTCGCCAGCCACCACTCGACCGAGTGCACCTGCTGGTTGAGCGGGTGCGACAGCCAGCCGGAGTGCCGCCCCGCCTCGGTGGCGTGGATGGTGCCGACCAGCGGCACGCGGGCGGCGTCGGCCAGCGCGATGGCGGGGTGCGCGACCAGCCAGTCGTGGGCGTGCACCACCTCGGGCTGCCAGCCGCGCAGCAGTTCGTTGCCCGCCCGGACCATGGCGTGGCCCATGGCCAGCGTCCAGGCCACCAGGTCCCGCTCGAAGGTCACGTGCATCGGGTCCTCGGCCACCCGGATGATCCGGACGCCCTCGACCACCCGATCGGTCTGCGGGTGCGTCGAGGCGTCGGTCCCGGCGACGTGGCGGCAGAGCACCACCACCTCGTGCCCGTCGCGGACCAGGTGCCTGGCCAGCGCGTGGACATGCCGGGCCAGTCCGCCGACGACAACCGGCGGGTACTCCCAGGACAGCATCAGCACGCGCATGCAGGGCAGGTTACTCGTGAGTCAAGCGCGGATCCGTGCGGCGGTCGCCGATCTTTGCCAGCATCGGGGGTGATGAGCACGGAGTTCACCGCCAAGCCGCCCGTCCTGCCCACCCCGTGGACGCACCGGGTCGACCCGGAGCACGTGCTGCCGGAGTACCCGCGCCCGCACCTGGTCCGCGACCGCTGGCTGAACCTGAACGGGCTGTGGGAGTACACCACCGAGACCCGCCGCGGCGAGCTGATCCTGGTGCCCTACCCGCCGGAGTCGGCGCTGTCCGGGATCGGCGCGCACGACGACCTGATGTGGTACCGCCGCACCTTCGAGGTCCCGGCGGACTGGGCGGGGGACCGGGTGCTGCTGCACTTCGGCGCGGTCGACCAGCGTGCCCGCGTTTGGGTCAACCACCAGCTGGTCGCCGAGCACGAGGGCGGGTACACCGCGTTCAGCGCGGACATCACCGAGGCGCTCCGGGCGGACGGCCCGCAGGAGGTGCTGGTGCGCGCCGAGGACCGGGTCGACACCGGCACGCACCCGCTGGGCAAGCAGCGCCGGGACCCCGGCGGCATCCTCTACACCGGCGCCTCCGGCATCTGGCAGACCGTCTGGCTGGAACCGGTGCCGCCCGAGCACATCCGGCGGCTCGACCTCGACAGCGACCTGACCGGGTTCACCCTCACCCCGCGCGTGTCCGGCGGCGACCGGGTGGAAGTGGTGGTCCGCACCCCGGACGGCGAGGAGGTGACCCGGGCCGACGGCCCGGCGGGCCGGGCGATCCGCGTCGAGGTGCCGTCGCCGCGGCTGTGGTCACCGGAGGACCCGTACCTGTACGACCTGACCGTCCGGCTGGGCGAAGACGTCGTCCGCGGGTACACCGGCCTGCGCACCATCGGCGTCGCCAGGGACGAGCGGGGCAGGCCGCGGATCGCGCTGAACGGCCGCATCACCTTCCTGCACGGCCCGCTGGACCAGGGTTACTGGCCGGACGGCGTCTACACCGCCCCCACCGACGAGGCGCTGCGGTTCGACCTGGAGCAGACCAAGGCGCTCGGCTTCAACTTCGTCCGCAAGCACGCCAAGGTGGAACCGGCCCGCTGGTACCACTGGACCGACCGGCTCGGCCTGCTGGTCTGGCAGGACATGCCGTCCCTGCCGGTGCTGCTGGACAACCCGCCGGGACCGCAGGCGCCACCGGTCCCCGAGGCGCGGCGGCGCTTCGAAGCCGAACTGCTCGAACTGATCGACCAGCTGCGCGGGGTGACCTCCCTGGTCGGCTGGGTGCCGTTCAACGAGGGCTGGGGTGAATACGACACGGTGCGCATCTCGGCGCTCGTCCGCGAAGCCGACCCGACCCGGATGGTGAACGCCAGCAGCGGCGTGAACTGCTGCCACTCCCACCCCGACACCGGAGCGGGCGACATCTACGACGACCACACCTACGTCGGCCCCGGCCGCCCGGAGATCATCGACGCGCGGGTGCGGGTCGACGGCGAGTACGGCGGGCTCGGCCTGGTGCTGCCGGGGCACGTCTGGCCGGGACCGCCGATGGCCTACGAGATGACCGGCAGCCGCGAGGAACTCACCCGCCGCTACGCCGAGGTGAGCGCCGAACTCACGCGGCTCATCCCGGAACTGGGCCTGTCCGGGGCCGTCTACACGCAGGCCACGGACGTGGAGAACGAGGTGAACGGCTTCTTCACCTACGACCGCCGGGAAGCCAAGCTCGACATCGCGGTGGCCGCGGCACACAATCGGGAGGCGATCGAGGCGGGCAGTCAGGCCCGAGCTCGGTGACTTTCGGCCCTTTCCCGGAGCCCGGCGGGTTTGCCAGGTTGAGCCCGCGCGCCGGGGAAGCACACGGAGGCCGACATGGAGTCGCTGAGCCACGGTGAATGCCTGCACCTGCTGGGAAGGACCGGGGTGGGGCGGGTGGTCTACACCAAACACGCGATGCCGGCGATCGACCTGGTCGGCTACACCATGCGCAACGGCGCGGTGGTCTTCCGCAGTGCCGGGGACAGCGAACTGCCCGCCGCGGTGCGCAACGCCGTGGTGGCCTTCCAGGCCGACCGGCTCTCGCCCGACCTGACCCGCGGCTGGACGGTGAGCGTGGTCGGGCACGCCACCGAGATCTCCGACCGCGCCGAACTGGCCGCGCTGTCCGCCACCGCGGTGACCCCGTGGGCGGCCTCGGCCGCCGACCGGTTCCTCAAGATCACCGTGAAGCTGGCGTCCGGCACCCGGATCGGCAACGGCCGATGATCCGGGTGTTCCTGGTCGACGACCACGAGGTGGTCCGGCGCGGGGTGGCGCACCTGCTGGCGGCGGACCCGGACCTGGAGGTGGTCGGCGAG
This sequence comes from Amycolatopsis sp. NPDC045836, assembly GCF_056431745.1. Classification (NCBI taxonomy): domain Bacteria; kingdom Bacillati; phylum Actinomycetota; class Actinomycetes; order Pseudonocardiales; family Pseudonocardiaceae; genus Amycolatopsis; species Amycolatopsis sp. NPDC045836. The sequence continues at coordinate 226,253 of NZ_JBWKKF010000008.1, forward strand.
GCGGGCACGGCGGCGCAGGCGCTGGCGCGCATCCCCGCGCTGCGGCCGGACATCGCGGTGCTCGACGTGCGCCTGCCGGACGGCAACGGGGTGGAGCTGTGCCGTGATCTGCGGTCGCGGCTGCCCGGCCTGAACTGCCTGATGCTCACCTCGTTCACCGACGAGCAGGCCATGCTCGACGCGATCCTCGCCGGGGCCGGGGGTTACGTGATCAAGGACATCGACGGCCTGCGGCTGGTCTCCGCGGTGCACGACGTCGGGTCCGGGCTGTCGCTGCTGGACAACCGGGCCGCCGCCACGCTGATGGCGAAGCTGCGTGCCGACGTGGCCGCCGAAGGCCCGCTGGCGGCGTTGTCCGAGCGGGAGCGGGAACTGCTGGTGTTCATCAGCGACGGCCTGACCAACCGCCAGATCGCCACGCGGATGAACCTGGCGGAGAAGACGGTGAAGAACTACGTTTCGCGGCTGCTCACGAAACTCGGCATGCAGCGCCGCACCCAGGCCGCCGTGCTGGCCACCCGGTTGCGCGGGCGGCCCCCCGGCTCCTGAGCCCCCTGGACGGCGCTGTCCTCCGGGGGCGCGGGGTGCCAGTCTGGTGGCGTGACCGAGGGTGAGGTCCTGCGCCTGGTGGTCGTCCGCGCCCGGACCCGGCTCGGTGCCGACCACGTCCTCCTGGCGCTGCCCGGCGAGGACGGCGGGCTGGCGGTGGTGGCCGCCGCCGGACCGGACGCACCCCAGCGGATCCCGCTCGAGGGCACGATCGCCGCGGCGGTGCTGCGCTCCGGCAGGCCGCGCCGGGCGGGCACGCCGGGTGCCGGGCTGGCCGGGCGGTCCGGGCCCGCGCTCGCGGTCCCGCTGCCCGGGGTGACCGGGGTGCTGATCGCCCTGCGGGACAGGGACGGCGAGCCGTTCACCGCCGACGGCGTGGCGGTCGCGAAGGGCTTCGCCGAGCAGGCCGCGCTGGCCGTGCGAGCCGCGCGGGAGCACCTGCACCAGTACCAGCTGGACCTGCTCAACGAACGCGACCGGATCGCCCGCGAACTGCACGACCACGTGATCCAGCGGGTGTTCGCGGTCGGCCTGTCGCTGCAGAGCCTGCAGCAGCAGGCCGGATCCCCGGAGGTCCGGCGGCGGCTGGGGGAGAGCGTGGCCGACCTGCAGGAGGTGGTGCGTGAGATCCGCGGCACCATCTTCGACCTGCACGGGGACCCGGAGGACGCGACCCGGCTGCGGCGGCGGTTGCAGCAGCTGGTCGGCGAGCTGGTCGCCGGCACCGGGGTGCGGCCGGTGGTGCGGATGTCCGGCCCGCTGAGCGTGGTCCCGCCGGAACTCGCCGCGCACGCCGAAGCGGTGGTGCGGGAGGCGGTCGGCAACACCGTGCGGCACGCCGGGGCGAGCACGGTCACCGTGGCGGTGGCGGTGGAGAACGAGCTGAGCATCGGCGTCACCGACGACGGCACCGGCATCGCCCCCGGCGCGGTCCACAGCGGACTGGCGACGCTGGCCGCGCGGGCCGCCGGCGCCGGGGGCACCCTGCACGTGCAGGCTTCACCCGAAGGGGGCACCCGGTTGCTCTGGTCGGTGCCGCTGCCCTGAGGGTCCCCGCGGAAGTCCCCACGAGCGGGGACTTCCGGCCCTGCGGGGTCCCGCTCCGGTTGTGCCATCGTCTGATCCTGGCTAAGGAGGCGCGCCATGGCCCACCCCGGCGAGCGGACCGTGCGGATGGCGATCGGGCTGGCCGTGCGCGCCCCGTCGGTGCACAACTCGCAGCCGTGGCGGTGGGGGCTCGACGGCCGGGCGGTGCACCTGTACGCCGGCCGCGACCGGCAGGTCCCGGAAACCGATCCCAACGGCGCCCGACTGCTGATCGCCTGCGGGGTGGCGCTGCACCACCTGCGGATCGGGTTCGCCGTGCAGGGCTGGCGCACACGGGTGCACCGGCTGCCGGAGCCGGACGACCCCGGCCACCTCGCGGTGGTCGAGCCGTACCGCGGGGAACCGGGTGCCGACGAGGTCGCGCTGGCGGCCGCGATCCCCCGGCGCCGCTCCGACCGGCGTCGCTACGACCAGCGATGGCCCCCCGAGACGCACCTGTCGCTGATCACCGACCGGGCCGAGGCCACCGGGGCGCTGGTGCGCGCGGCCACGGACGGCCGGGCCCGGCCCCAGCTGGTGCGGGCGCTCGCCGAGTGCGCGCGCTACCAGCTGCTGGGCCCGGCGGTGCTGCTCGAACTCGCCGGTGGGCACTGGCCGCCGAGCGTGCCGGACCACGACCACGAGTCGGTGCTGCTGGTGGTCGGCACCGAGGTCGACGACCGGCGGGCGCGGCTGCGGGCCGGGGAAGCGCTGAGCGAGATCCTGCTGGCCGCCACCGGGCTGGGCCTGGCCACCTGCGCCCTGACCGACCCGCTCGGCGTGCCCGACGTGCGGCCGGTGCTGTCGAAGGAACTGCTCCACGGCGGGCACCCCCAGGTGGTGTGCCGCCTCGGCTGGGCGAGGCGGCACGCCGAACCCCTGCCGGCCACCACACGGCGGCCACTGGACGAGGTGGTGCAGAACCTCGTGCCCGTCGCCGTGTGACCGAGGGCCGCGAAGGGCCGGCCAGGCGTGCACAGCCGCCGCCCCTTCGCGGCCCGCCAGCGCCCCCCCGGGTGGGTGAGGGCTGGGCCGGTACCGCGCGGAGTGCTCGCCGCACGGCCCCGGCCCACCCCACCCGGTGCGCCTCGGTGGGCGCGCCCTCGGGCTTCGCTCCTTGGCCGATGCGCCTCGGTTTGCCCTCTTGGCTTTGGCGTCTTGGCCGGGTGCCTTGGTTGTTGCTCTTGGCTTTGGCGTCTTGGCCGGGGTGCCTTGGTTCTTGCCCTTGGCTTTGGCGTCTTGGCCGCGTGCCCGCCTTGCCGGTGTGCTTCTTGGCCGGTCTCCCCGGTTTGTGCTCCTGACCGGTGCTGTGCGTTCTCGGCCGGTGTGCCCACTCGCCGGTGTGCCCACTCGCCGGTGTCCGCCTCGGCCGGTGTCCGCCTCGGCCGGTGTCCGCCTCGGCCGGTGTCCGCCTCGGCCGGTGTCCGCCTCGGCCGGTGTCCGCCTCGGCCGGTGTGCCCGCCTTGGGCGGTGTGCCCGCCTCGGGCGATGTGCCCGCCTCGGCTGGTGCAATCCTCAGCCGGTGGCCCACTCGCCGATGTGCACCTCTGGCCTGTACGCCCCAGCCGGTGCTGCTGACCGGTGCCCTCCTTGGTCCACGTGCACCCTCGGGCCCACTCCTTCCCGAAGCTGGGCCGGTCAGGAAGGCAGCGCGGCTTCCACGGCCTTCACCAGCGCCTCGTCCTCGGGCTCCGTCCGCGGCCGGAACCGTCCCAGTACCGTGCCGTCCACGCCGACCAGGAACTTTTCGAAGTTCCACTGCACATCACCGGCCACCCCGTCGGCATCCGGCGCAGCCGCCAGAGCCGCGTAGAGCGGGTGCCGTCCCGGGCCGTTGACCTCGATCTTCGCGAACAACGGGAAGGTCACGCCGTACGTCGTCGAGCAGAACGTGCGGATTTCCGCGGCGCTCCCCGGTTCCTGCCCGGCGAACTGGTTGCACGGGAACCCAGCCACCGCGAAACCCCGCGAGCCGTAGCGCTCCTGCAACGCCTCCAACCCGGTGTACTGCGGCGTCAGCCCGCACTTCGACGCCACGTTCACCACCAGCAGCGCCTTCTCGCCCAGCGCGCCGAGCGTGGTCGGCTCCCCGTCGAGGGTCTCCACCCCGATGTCCTTGATCCCCATCGAAATCCTCACAGCAGATCGCGGGCATCCAGCTGCCCGAACGGCCGGTCCTCGAACGACACCGCGCCCCCGCCCACCAGAGCGTCGAACCGCTCGGTGTGCACGCGCGCCCGCCGCCGAGCGTAGTCGGCGGCCGAGTCCTTGGTGACCATGAACGCCCAGTCGCTGGACAACGCCAGCAGCGCCTCGGTCACCAGCTGGTCCCGCACCGGGTCGCGGTGGCCCCGCGCGGACGGCGGCAGCGCGAGCAGGCGCCGCTGCAACGAGGCGTTCGCCGCGACCATGTCCGCGACCTGCTCCCCGTCCCACACCCGCCAGTCCTTGCCCGAACCCCACGACGACGCGGGGAGGTCCGCCGGCGCGCCGAGGTGCCCGGCTTCCAGCGCACCCCGCAGCGTGGTCACCCGCACGCCCGCCTCCGGCAGCGCCCGCAGCACCGCCTCCAGCCACGCCGGGCCTTCGTGCCACCAGTGCCCGAACAGCTCCGTGTCGTACGCCGCGACCACCAGCGACTCGCGCCCGTGCCGCTCCCGCAGCGACCGCAGCCGCGTCACCACGGTGTCCACGAAGTCCTTGACGTGCGAGCGGAGCGTGTCCGCGGCCAGCGCCGGGTCGTAGGGCGCCTTGTCCGACGGCGCCACCTGCTTCCCGGTCACCCGCGACGGTTTCAGCCCGACCTCGTGGTCCCAGGTGTGGAAGTCCCGGTAGGACCCGTGCCCCGGGTAGCCCGCCTTCGGCGACCAGACCCGGTACGTCACCTCGAGGTCACGCCCGAAGCAGACCACGTCCGACGAGCCGACCGTGCGCGCCGCCGAGGTGTCACCGCGCAGCGAAGGCCCGTCGACCAGGAACCGCCGCACGCCCGCCGCCGCGTAGTCGGCCTCCATGCCCGGCGCGTAACCGCATTCCGGCGCCCAGATGCCTTCGGGACGGTGGCCGATGCGCAGCCGGGTGTCGTCGAGGCCGGTGCGCAGCGCGAAACCCCGCACCCGCGGATCGAGCAGCGGCTGGAACGGGTGCGTCGCCGGGCCGCCGAGCAGCTCGATCGTCCCGGAGTCCACAAGGGACCGAAGCACCGGCGAAAAGCCGTGCCGCCACCGGGTTTCCAGCTCCTCGCAGGCGCGATCGGCAGCCAGGTGCTCCTCGGCGGCCAATGAGCGCAGCAGCGGGTCGCCGGACCAGAGCGTGGCCGCCTGCCGCGCCCGCAGCTGCCAGTGCCCGAGCCAGTGGTGGAACGCACGCAGGCAGTACGGGTCGTCCAGCTGCGCGGCCAGCACCGGCGTGACACCGAGGGTGAGCACGTCGCGCCTGCCCTCGTCGGCGAACCGCCGCACCAGGTCGACCACCGGCAGGTACGAATGCGCCCACGCCTGGTACAGCCACTCCTCGCCGACCGGCCAGGAACCGTGGTGCGCCAGCCACGGCAGGTGGCTGTGCAGCACCAGGCAGAAGGTGCCCTCGCTCACGGCCGCACCGCCACGGCCACCAGGTCCAGGCTCTCGTCGAGGTCCTCGCCGTGCACCACGAAATCGCCGGTGCGGATCGAATCGACGTCGGCGAGCAGCTCGGCGGGCCAGGTCGCCTGCCCCGGCAGCGAGCCCATCACCACGTCCAGCTGCGCCTGGATGATCGAACCGCCGTACCGCTCGTCCAGCGCGCGCACGGCCGGGCCGTGGTGCAGCCCGTGCAGCAGTTCCACCTCGAACCCGGCGGCGCGCAGCAGCTCGTCCAGTTCGGCCGCGGACAGTTCCCTGGTGTGGTACGGGTTCAGCGGCACGTCGCTGTCCGGGGTGAAGGTGAGCCGGTTCGGCGTGGTGACCAGCAGCCGTCCGCCGGGCCGCAGCACGCGCAGGCACTCGGCGAGGAAGCCGCCCTGGTCCCAGAGGTGCTCGAGCACCTGGAAGTTGGCCACGGCGTCCACAGTGGACGAACGCAGCGGCAGGCAGGCGAGGTTCCCGCGGACGACGTCCAGCGCCGGGTAGCGCCGGGCAACGTGCGCGGTGGTCGGCTCGTCGTAGTCCAGCGCCAGCACCCGCGGCGCGGAGGTGGCGATCAACCCGGCACCGTAACCTTCGCCACAGCCGGCGTCCAGCACCGTCGCACCCGCGCAGTAGGGGAGCAGGGCGGCGTAGGCGGCCTCGTGGCGCCTGAACCAGTAGTTCTCCTCGGGAACGTCCGGCACGGTGCGTTCTCCGGTGAGGTGCAGGGCCTCGGCGGGGGTGGTCACCCGGTCACCCTGTCACACCCACCGGGGCGGCCCCGTCCAAAGGTCATGCAGTCGACATTCACCCGCGCCACACTGGCGCTGCTCGGCCTGGCCGGACTCCTCACCGGGGGGTGGGCGTGCTTCCTGCCGGAGTCGTTCTACCTGGACTTCCCCGGTTTCCGCCGCGGCTGGGTCTCGGCCGACGGGCCGTTCAACGAACACCTGGTCCGGGACGTCGGGGCGATGTTCCTGGCACTGGGCGTGGTCGCCTTCGGCGCGCTGGCGATGAAGAGCGCGTCAGCGGCACGGCTGGCGGGGGCCGCCTGGCTGGTGCTGAGCGTGCCGCACACCATCTACCACTTGATCCACCTGCACGTGCTGCCGCCGGTGGACCAGGTGCTCAACGCCGTGGGCCTGGTCGCGGGCACGCTGGTGGCCCTGCTGGTGGTGCTGGTGCCGGGAAGAACTCCGGCACCAGCGGTTTCGGCCCAATGATCACGTTGCGAGGTCGCTTTTGAGCCGGCCACCGGGTCAAAAGCGACCTCGCCGCCGCGCCGGAGGCGCGGCCGAATCTCAGCGCTTGCCCCTGCCGCGCAGCTTGCCGAGGGCTTCCTTGGCCTGCTGGCGCTTGCGTGGGTCGTTGGCGTACCGCTTGACCTGGTCGATCGTCCGGCGGCCCTGCGGGCTTCTCGCGAACCGCGCGATCTTGTGGAACAGCGATGATGCCATCTCGGTCCTCCTGCGCGTGGCGGTTTGTCCGGTTCGTCGGGACAACGAACCACCTTTCCGTGTGGTTCCCGGGCTACCCCGTCACCCCGCTGGGGAAACGGTGATGCCCAGTGCACCCGGACCCACGTGCGCGCCGATGATCGTGCTGGCTTCCAGGGTCATCGTTTCGCGCACCTGCGGCAGCCGGTTCCGCAGCTGCTCGGCGAGGTCGAGCACGCGCTCGTCGTCGCCGAAGCGGACCAGGGCCACGTCGACCGGTTTGTCCCGCGCCTGCCGGGTGGCCAGCTCGACCAGCTTGTTCAGCGCCCGCCGCCGCCCCGGCACCCTGGACAGCGGGGCGACCTCGCCCTCGCGCACGGTCAGCAGCGGCTTCAGCGCCAGCGCGCTGCCGACCATCGCCTGCGCGGAGCCGATCCGGCCGCTGCGCTTGAGGTATTCGAGGGTGTCCACGTAGAGCAGTTCGGTGCTGGTGCGGAAGCGGTACTCGGCGGTCTCGATCACCCGCCGCGGGTGCGCGCCCGCCGCCGCGGCCCTGGCCGCCGCCAGCACGGCGAAACCGAGGCTCATCCCGGTGGTGCCGCTGTCGAGCACGTGCACCGGGAGCTGCACCTGCTGCGCGGCCTCCCTGGCCGCCTGCACCGTGGCCGACATGCGGCCGGAGAGGTGGATGCTGACGACGGCGGTCGCGCCGCGGCTCATCGCGTCCTGGTAGGCCCAGAAGAAGGCGCCCGGATCGGGCGGGGAGGTGGACACCGCCTGGCCCGCGCGCATGGCGGCCAGCAGGTCGGCGCGCTGGAAGCGCTGCTCGTCGTCGAGCCGGTCCCCGACGTGCAACTGGACCTGGGCGACACCGATGTCCCACTGCCTGGCCAGCGCGTCGGGCAGGCAGGCGGTCGAATCGGTCATCACGGCTACGCGGTTCAGCACAGTCAGGCAGGCTAACCCGGCGCGTCCGAATGGAGGAACCGCGATGCCACTGGATGGGATGGAACGCACACCGTACGCAGTCCGCCGAGAACTAACGGGACGATCGTCCTGATTTTTGGCGCATCCAGGTGAATGGCGTCACCTCGGCGCGCCAGCGACCCCGCACCTGCGCTTAACTACCGGCGAGTACAGCCCTGCGGGTGCACTGAGGCGCCCGAAGTAACGGGAGGTCGTGAAGGACCCATGACGAACATCGTTGTCCTGGTCAAGCAGGTGCCCGACACCTACTCCGAGCGCAAGCTCAGCGAGTCCGACCACACCCTTGACCGCGAGTCCGCCGACGCGGTGCTCGACGAGATCAACGAGCGTGCGGTCGAAGAAGCGCTGAAGATCAAGGAAGCCGGCGAGGGCGAGGTGACCGTGCTCGCGGTCGGCCCGGACCGCGCCACCGACGCGATCCGCAAGGCGCTGTCGATGGGTGCCGACAAGGCCATCCACGTCTCCGACCCGGCGCTGCACGGTTCCGACCTGCTCGCCACCGCCAAGGTGATCGCCGCCGCGGTGCGCAAGGTGGACAACGTCGACCTGGTGATCGCCGGCAACGAGGCCTCCGACGGCCGCGGTGGCGCGGTCCCGGCGATCGTCGCCGAACTGCTCGGCCTGCCGCAGCTGACCCACGCCCGGCAGCTGACCGTCGAGGGCACCTCGGTCAAGGTCGACCGCGAAACCGCGGACGAGGGCCTGACCCACCTCGAGGCGAGCCTGCCCGCGCTGGTCAGCGTCACCGAGAAGATCAACGAGCCGCGGTACCCGTCGTTCAAGGGCATCATGGCCGCGAAGAAGAAGCCGGTGGAGACGCTCACCGTCGCCGACCTCGGGGTCGACGCGGGCGAGGTCGGCCTCGGCAACGCGTGGTCCGCCGTGGTCGAAGCCGCGCCGAAGCCCCCGCGCACCGCCGGTGAGCGCGTCGAGGACGACGGCGACGGCGGCACCAAGGTCGCCGAATACCTGGTCGGCCAGAAGATCATCTGAGACTGAGACTCGCTAGGAGACGGAAATGTCTGAAGTTCTGGTCCTCGTCGACCACGTCGACGGTGAGGTCAAGAAGTCCACGCTGGAGCTGCTGACCGCGGCCCGCGCGCTCGGCGAGCCGTCGGCCGTGGTGGTCGGCGAGCCGGGCACCGCGAGCAAGGTCAAGGACAGCCTGGCCGCCTACGGTGCCGCGAAGGTGTACGTGGCGGAGTCCGCCGACGCCGCCACCTACCTGGTCACCCCGAAGGTCGACGCGCTCGCGCTGCTGGCCGGGAAGGCGTCCCCGGCCGCGGTGATCGTGGCCGCCACCGCCGAGGGCAAGGAGGTGTCCGGCAGGCTCGCCGCGCGGCTGGACTCCGGCCTGCTCTACGACGTGGTCGGCGTCAACTCCGACGGCACGGTCGACCAGTCGGTCTTCGGTGGCGCGTACTCGGTGAAGTCGAAGTCCGCCAAGGGCACGCCGATCATCTCGGTCCGCCCGGGCGCGATCGAGGCGGAGCAGGCCGACGGCGCCGCCGCGGAGGAGACCGTCGAGCTGCCCGCGGTGGACCCGGCCAAGGCGGCCAAGATCACCGGCGTCGAGCCGGTCGTCGGCGGTGACCGGCCCGAGCTGACCGAGGCCTCCATCGTGGTCTCCGGTGGCCGCGGGGTCGGCTCGGCCGACAAGTTCGACGTGGTGGAGAAGCTGGCCGACTCGCTCGGCGCGGCCGTCGGCGCCTCGCGCGCCGCGGTGGACTCCGGGTACTACCCGGCGCAGTTCCAGGTCGGCCAGACCGGCAAGACGGTCTCGCCGCAGCTGTACATCGCGCTCGGCATCTCCGGGGCGATCCAGCACCGGGCCGGCATGCAGACCTCGAAGACGATCATCGCGGTCAACAAGGACCCCGAGGCCCCGATCTTCGAGATCGCCGACTTCGGTGTGGTGGGGGACCTGTTCAACGTGGCCCCGCAGCTGACCGAGGCGGTTGCGAAGCGCAAGGGCTGAGCGGGGTGTTCCACCCCGGTTCTTCAGTGTGACCACGGCGAGGATGACCTTGCCAAGGCGGGGAAGCTGCCTTGACGAGGGCATCCTCGCCGTGTTTTTGGCGGTGGACCGAGGCGGGGGTGGGGAGTCTGGGCGGGTGCTCTTGTTCGGTGCCCGGGCGGCGGTGGGGCACTTGGTTGGGGAGCGGGTTTCGGCGTTTCCTACCTGAGAGGAGGCTGAGAACCCGCTATTAACGGAACGTGCACCGAGACGCCACCGCGTGGCTCTCCCGGTGGTTCTTCCCGGGCGTAGACCTACCGGTATGACTCGATCACAGCTGCTCGTCAGCACTGATCAGGCCGGTGCCGAGCTGCCGGCGGGCGCGCCCCGCTACTCCCTGCTCGTCGCCAACGACAACGAAGAGGTCGTCGCCGCGCAGCGGCTTCGTCACCGCGTTTTCGCCGAGGAAATGGGCGCCACCCTGCACTCGCCCCAGCCGGGGCTGGACATCGACGAGTTCGACCGGTTCTGCGACCACCTGGTGGTCCGCGACGACAACAGCGGCGAGATCGTCGGCACCTACCGGATGCTGCCGCCCGAGCGCGCCGCCGAAGCGGGCCGCCTCTACTCGGACACCGAGTTCGACCTGACCGCGCTGGCCGCCCTCCGCGGCTCGCTGGTCGAGACCGGCCGCTCCTGCGTGCACCCCGAACACCGCAGCGGCGCCGTGGTCAGCCTGGTCTGGGCGGGCATCGCCCGCTACATGCTGCTGTCCGGGCACCGCTACCTGGCCGGCTGCGCCTCGGTGCCGCTGACCGGCCACGGCAGCTACGCCGCCGGGGTCTGGGACCTGTTGCGCACCAAGCACTACGCCGCCGACGAGCTGCGCGTGCGGCCCCTGGACCCGTGGCACTGCGACGACGTGCCGCGGCCGTCCCGGTCGGTGCTGCCGCCGCTGATCAAGGGCTACGTCCGCCTCGGCGCCAAGGTGTGCGGGCCGCCCGCGCTGGACGCCGACTTCGGCGTGGCCGACTTCCTGGTCCTGCTGGACCTGCAGAACGTCGACGAGCGCTACCTGAAGTTCTTCCTCGGGGCGAACGGATGAGTGCCCGGCACGCGTGGATGCCGCCGTCGCCGTGCGGTGACCACTGCCTGACCCACGGCGAGCCGACCGTCCACCTCGCCCGCCGCGCCGGTCGCTTCGCCGCGGCGATCGTGGTGGTGCTGGCCGCGCTGGCCGCCGTCCCGGCGCTGCTGGTGCTGCGCGGCCGGGCCCGCGACCGCCTGGTGCGCCTGGTGTTCGGCGGGGTGCTGCGTTCCTTCGGCATCCGGCTGGTGGTGCACGGCGGCGCCGAACTGGCCGAGGACCCGGCCCGCGGCGCGCTGGTGGTGAACAACCACATCTCGTGGCTGGACGTCGTCGCGGTCAACGCGGTGCGGCCGATGCGGGCGCTGGCCAAGCGGGAGATCGCGAGCTGGCCGGTGCTCGGGCTGCTGGTGGCCAAGGCGGGCACCATCTTCCTCGACCGCGAACGCCTGTCCACCCTGCCGTCCACGATGGACCGGCTGGCCGAGGCGCTGCGCGGCGGTTCGCTGGTCAACGTCACCCCGGAGGCCACCACCTGGTGCGGTCGCGCCTCCGGCCGGTTCACCACGGCCACCTTCCAGGCGGCCATCGACGGCGGGGTGCCGGTCCGCCCGATCGCGTTGCGCTACCGCCTCGCGGACGGCCGGGAAACCACCTGGCCCGCGTTCATCGGCCCGGAATCGCTGATCGACTCGCTGCGCCGGGTGGCCCGGTTGCGCGGGTTGGTGCTGGAGGTCTTCGTCTGCCCGGAGATCGCGCCGGGCCGGGCGGCGGACCGCCGGGAGCTGGCCGGGCTCGCCGAAGCCGCGGTCTCCGCCGCGCTCGGCACGGTCTCCCTCCCCGCGCAGCGCCGCCGCCGGGTCGTCGCACCGGTCAAGGTCTGAGTTTGACCTCCACCGCGGTGGAGATCGCAGACTGGGACCATGACCGAGACCCTGGCCCCGGGCCGCGGCGTGCTCTGGAGCCGGGAGCACCGCGTGACCACCACCGGCATCCTGCTGGTGATCACCCTGGTCGCGTTCGAGAACATGGGCGTGGCCACGGCGATGCCGACGATGGTGGCCGAACTGCACGGCACCGCGCTCTACTCCTGGCCGTTCACCTCGTTCCTGGTCGCCAGCGTGGTGGCCACCGTGCTGTCCGGCAGGCTCGGTGACGCCCGCGGCCCGGCGCTCGGGCTGCTGACCGGGCCGCTGCTGTTCCTGGCCGGGCTGGTGGTCGCCGGTACCGCGGTGAACATGCCGCTGCTGCTGCTCGGGCGGGTGCTGCAGGGCTTCGGCGCCGGGCTGGTGCTGGTGGCGGTGTCCCTGCTGATCGGGCTCGTCTACACCGATCGTGAACGGCCGGTGATCTACGCGGCGAACGCGGCGGCGTGGGTGCTGCCGGGGGTGCTCGGGCCGTCGATCGCCGGGCTGGTCACCGAGCGGTTCGGCTGGCGCTGGGTGTTCCTCGCGTTGATCCCGCTGGTGGGGCTCGCCATGGCGCTGCTGCTGTCGGTGGTGCGACGGCTCGAACCGCACGTCCCCGGGGCGGGCGAGCGGCGTGCCGGGGTGCCGTCGGCGGTGGTCGTGGCGATCGGCGTGGCGGCGCTGACCTGGGCCGCGCAGCACCCCTCCCCGGTGGCGCTGGGCTACGGCGCCGTCGGCGCGGTCGCGCTGGTGCTGTCGCTGCGCCGCCTGCTGCCACCCGGCACGCTCACCCTGCGCCCCGGCCTGCCGACCGTGGTCGGCGCGCGGGCGCTGCTGTCCGGGGCGTTCTTCGGCATGGAGGCGTTCCTGCCGCTGACCCTGAGCAGCGTGCACGGCTACGGCCCGGCGCCGGCGGGGTTGCCGTTGACGGTCACCGCGCTCGGCTGGTCGGCCGCCTCGATGCTGCAGGGCCGGTATCCGGACTGGTCGCGGGAGTCGCTGCTGCGCACCGGGTTCGCGCTGGTGGCGGCCGGGGTCGGCGGGTTCGTGTTCGTCGCGCAGCCGTGGGCGCCCGGCTGGCTGGCCTTCGCCTGCACCGCGGTCGGCGGGGCGGGCATGGGGCTGGCGATGCCCTCGGTTTCACTGCTCCTGCTGCGGTTCTCGCCGGTCGCCGAGCGCGGGTTCACCATGTCGGCCAGCCAGTTGGGGGACTGGGTGGGCTCGGCGCTGACCGTCGGGTTCGGCGGGGTGCTGCTGGCCGCGTTCGGCCCGGCCGACCGGCCGTCGGCGGCGATGGCGGTGGTCGGTGCGGCGATGGCCGGGGTCGCCCTGGTCGGCTTCTTCGCCACCCGCCGGCGGCCTCACCAGGGTAGGTGAGCATCGTCACACGCCCTCCGGGGCTACCCTGGAGGGCGCGATGACCTATCTCGACCACGCGGCGACAACCCCGATGTTGCCCTCCGCCATCAAGGCGATGACCGAGGCATTGTCCACCGTGGGCAACGCCTCCTCACTGCACTCCTCGGGGCGGCGGGCGCGGCGGCTGGTCGAGGAGGCCAGGGAGGTCGTGGCCGGCGCGCTGGGCGCGCGACCGTCCGAGGTGGTCTTCACCGGCGGCGGCACCGAAGCCGACAACCTGGCGGTCAAGGGCATCTTCTGGGCGCGCCACCGCGCCGACGACCGGCGCCGCCGCATCCTGGTGAGCGCGGTCGAGCACCACGCCGTGCTGGACACCGCGGAATGGCTCGCCGAGCACAGCGGTGCCGAGATCGACTGGCTGGCCGTGGACGAGACCGGCCGCGTCGCCCCGGAAACGCTGCGCGAAGCCGTCGAGCGCGACCCGTCGGACGTCGCGCTGGTCACGGTGATGTGGGCGAACAACGAGGTCGGCACGGTCAATCCGATCGCCGAGCTGACCGCGATCTGCGCCGAGCACGGCATCCCGCTGCACACCGACGCCGTGCAGGCGATCGGCGCGGTGCCGGTGTCGTTCGCCGGGAGCGGCGCCGCGGCGCTGACGCTGACCGGGCACAAGGTCGGCGGCCCGTACGGGGTCGGCGCGCTGCTGCTCGGCCGCGACACGCCGTGCACCCCGCTGCTGCACGGCGGCGGGCAGGAGCGCGACGTGCGCTCCGGCACCCTGGACGTGCCCGCCATCCACGCGTTCGCGGTGGCCGTGCAGGCCGCCGTCGAGGCGCAGCCGTCGCAGGCGGAACTGCTGGGTGAGCTGCGGCAGGAACTGGTCACCGCGGTGCTGCGCGAGGTGCCGGACGCCCGGCTCAACGGCCACCCCGAGCACCGGCTCCCCGGCAACGCGCACTTCACCTTCCCCGGTTGCGCCGGCGACAGCCTGCTGATGCTGCTCGACGCCAAGGGCATCGAGTGCTCCACCGGCTCGGCCTGCACGGCCGGGGTCGCGCAGGCCAGCCACGTGCTGCTGGCGATGGGTGCCGAACCCGCGGCGGCGCGGGGTTCGCTGCGGTTCTCGCTGGGGCACGACTCCACGCGGGCGGACGTGGACGCACTGGCCGCGGTGATCGGCGGGGTGGTCGCGAGGGCGCGGCAGGCCGGGCTTTCCGGGATGCGCAAGGCGAAGGCGAAGGTGTGAGGCGGATGCGCGTACTGGCCGCGATGAGCGGTGGCGTGGACTCGGCGGTCGCCGCCGCCCGTGCGGTGGCGGCGGGGCACGAGGTGGTCGGGGTGCACTTGGCGCTGTCGGCGAAACCGGGCACGCTGCGCACCGGTTCGCGCGGCTGCTGCACGATCGAGGATTCGCGGGACGCCAGGCGGGCCGCGGACATCCTCGGCATCCCGTTCTACGTCTGGGACTTCGCCGAGCGGTTCACCGAGGAAGTGGTGGAGACCTTCGTCGGCGAGTACGCCGCCGGGCGCACCCCGAACCCGTGCGTCACCTGCAACGAGAAGATCAAGTTCGAGGCGTTGCTGGACAAGGCGATGGCGCTCGGCTTCGACGCGGTGGCCACCGGGCACTACGCGCGGTTGTCCGTCGTGGATGGTGTGCCGGAGCTGCGCCGGAGCGTGGACTCGGGCAAGGACCAGTCGTACGTGCTGGCTTCGCTGACGCCGGAGCAGCTGCGCCACTCGATGTTCCCGCTGGGTGACTCGTGGAAGACCGAGGTGCGGGCCGAGGCGGAGCGGCGGGAGCTGGCGGTGGCGAAGAAGCCGGACAGCCACGACATCTGCTTCATCCCGGACGGCGACACCAAGAGCTTCCTGGAGAAGCGGCTCGGCACGCGACCGGGTGACCTGGTCGACGCCGAGACCGGTGCGGTGCTGGGGCGGCACACCGGGGTGCACGGTTTCACCATCGGCCAGCGCAAGGGGCTGGGCATCGAGGCCCCGGCGCCGGACGGGCGGCCCCGGTACGTGTTGTCGCTGGAACCGGTCAGCGGGACGGTGAAGGTCGGTTCTTCGCGTGATCTCGGTGTGACGCGGATTTCGGCGGATCGTCCCGTTTGGCCTGCTGGACCCCTGGACGGGCCGACGGAGTGCGTGGTGCAGGTGCGGGCGCACGGTGGACTGGCCTCGGCGGTGGCCGAGGTTTCGGGGGATCAGGTGAGCATCCAGCTGCGGGAGCCGTTGCGGGGGGTGGCGCCGGGACAGGTCGCGGTGCTCTACCGGCCGGATGCGGAGAACGGGGACCTGGTGCTGGGGAGCGCGAAGATTTCCGGGACCGGGTGAGGAACTGGTGAGGACGGGGTGAGGAACGGGTGAGGAACGGCCACCCCGGCTTTTCAGTGTGACTACGGCGGGGATGGCTTTGTCAAGGCGGGAAAGATGCCTTGACAAAGCCATCCCCGCCGTGTTTTTGGCTGTGGACCGGGGTGGGGTGGGGGGTCTGGGTGGTCGTGCCGGTTTAGCGCTGCTGGCTTGCGTTGGGTGGGTGGGGGTGTGGGGTCGTGCTGGTTGGGCTGCTGGCTTGCGTTGGGTGGGTGGGGGTGTGGGGTCGTGCTGGTTGGGCTGCTGGCTTGCGTTGGGTGGGTGGGGTCGTGCTGGTCGCGCTGCTGGCTTGCGTTGGGTGGGGGTGTGGGATCGCGCTGGTTGCTCTCTTGGCTGGCGTTGGGTCCGGTCTGAGGGGGCGCGGTTTGGTCTGTTGGCTTGCGTTGGGTGGTGGGGTCTGGTGGTCGTGCTGGTTGAGCTCTCTGGTTTGCGTTGGGTGGGTGGGGAACTGTTGCTTCGGCGGGGCCGGGCGGTTCCTCGCGTGGTGGGTGAGGGTGCTCGTCCTGGCTCCCGAGCTTGCCCGCTGGGGCGGTCGCTCAGCAGGCGTCCTTGCCAGCCGCGCCGCAGGGGGCCTCAGAGAGGCAGTTTGAAGCCGGTGTGGGTGGCGGTGAAGCCGAGGCGTTCGTAGAAGCGGTGGGCATCGGTGCGCCGGGCGTCCGAGGTGAGTTGCACCATCGCGCAACCCCGGCGCCGCGCTTCGTCGATCGCCCAGGTCACCAGGGTGGTGCCCAGGCCGGTACCCCGCTGGCTCGAGTGCACCCGCACCCCCTCGACCTGGGCGCGGGTGGCTCCCCGCCGAGACAACCCGTGGATGATCGACAGCTGCAGCGTCCCGACCACCGAACCATCCGCATCGGCGACCACCAGCACCTGGTTCGGATCGGCGTCGATGGCCTCGAAGGCGGCGAAGTACGGGTCCAGCCGGGTGGGGTCCTCCCGGCCCGCACCGATGGCATCATCCGCGAGCATCGCCGCGATGCTCGCCACGTCGTCCCGCCGCGCTCGCCGAATCACGTGCCCAGTATCCCACTCACGGGAGCCGGTAGTGCCGGACACCGTCTACATCGGACAACCGCAGCCTGCCCTGGGCGGCCAGCAGGTCCAGGTGCGCCCCGGTCTCGTTGACCGCGAGGCACTGGTTGAACGCGTCCAGCTCACCGAGCTCGCGCTGCCGCCGCGTCCAGCCCAGCCGCAGGGCGACCTCGTAGGCGGTGCTCGCGCCGTCAGCCACCCGCGTGCCCATCTCGTCGAGACGCTCCTCGTGGTGCACCAGCAGTTCGTCGACGCGGGCGTGCACGCTCGGCGCGACCGGGCCGTGTGCGGGCAGCATGCGCCGGTCGGGCAGGCCGCGCACCAGGCGCAGCGACTCCAGGAAGTCCTGCAACGGCAGGTCCGGCCCGGCGGGCTGGAAGCCGATCGACGGGGTGATGTGCGGCAGCACGTGATCCCCGGTGAACATCAGGTCCGCCACGTCGTCGACGAAGACCAGGTGACCGGCGGTGTGGCCGGGGGTGGCGACCACGTCCAGTTCGCGGTCCGGCAGCACGGAACGGCGACCGGGGGTGAGCCACTCGTCGGGTGCCTCCCACAGCGCGGTGTCCGTGCGGGGGCGCCGGTAGTCGCCGAACATCTTCGCCAGCGCCTCGATCACCGGGGTCGCGCCCGCCCGGGCCAGCGACCGCAGCTGCGCGTTCATCGGCATGGTCGACGGGTCGGCGCTGATCTCCAGCGACGGCCGTTCGTCCGCGCCGAGCGCCACGTGCCCGCCGAACTCGCGGCGCAACGCCACCGCCTGCGTGTAGTGGTCGCGGTGCACGTGGGTGATCAGGAACTCGGCGATGTCCCCGAGTTCCGCGCCCAGCGCCTTGAGCCCGGCGCCGAGCAGTTCACGGGCCTCCACCAGCGCCCAGCCCGAATCGACCAGCACCAGCCGCGAGCCGTCGGAGACCGCGTAGACGTTGATCGCCTTCAGCGCGTCGTTGGGCAGCGGCAACGGGATGCGGTGGACGCCGGGCGAAACCGCGTACACCCCCGGTTCCGCCCAGTGCCGCGAACCGTCGTCTTCGGTGATCTCCACGGGTCAGTCCGAATCCTGTTTCAGCGCGGTGTCGATGGTCAGCGCCGCGGCCACCACCATGCTGGCCAGCGGGTCCGGCAGCTGCCGGTGGATCTGCACCACGTAGTTGTCCGCCGTGGTGAAGGCGGCCTTGACGAACCCGCCGAAGGTCTTGGTCACCCTGGCCACCTCCTCGCCGGATTCGTCGCGGATGGAGAAGTTCCACGCGCGCCAGTTCTCCGCGTGGATGCCTCCCACCTTACGATCACCGACCAGGAAAGCGAACCTGATCTTGCCGAGCACGTTCTCCTGCACGATTTCGCCGATCGGCGAGTCGTCCGCCCTGGTCACCAGGAACCGCGACTTGAAGATCTTGCGCGGCCGGGTCACCTTGAGCACCGTGCTGTGGTTGGCGTCACGCACCTCGAAGCGGTGCGTGAGGTACTGGTCGTAGGCGCTGAGCAGGCGCAGCACCTTGCGCAGCGCGCTCTGCCCGACCTGCACCACCCCGCCCAGCCGGTTGCCGTCCGCGTCGAACACGCCGAACTCGCTGGCCAGCTCGATCAGCTTCGCCCGCTGGTTGACCACCAGCACCGGCTCGGTGAACAGGGTGCCCCCGCCACCGCGCACCGCCTGACCCCTCATCGCCTTCGCCGCCTGCGCGCGGATCCGCTGCGGATCCGGGGTGCCCTCGATGTCCAGCTCGATCCGCTCGGCGTCGTGCGGGCGCGGGGCCGGGCGGGTGTGCTCGGTCCACGCGGTGCCGTCCCACCAGCGTTGCGAAGCCGGGTCGGCCCGGTCGGTGTACCAACCCGGCTGCGAAGAGGTGGTCATGGCGGTCGAGCGTAGTGCGAGCACCCCCGAAGTGGCGGTGATCAGGGGATTTACGGGAAATGTCCGTGTCTCTAGTCCGGCCCGCTCTCGGTGATCAGCCGCTCCAGTTCCCGGCGGAGCAGGCCGAGCCGGGCGTCGGCCAGCAGCGGGATCTCCCGGCGACGGCGGCGCACCGCGGTCGGGTCGATGTCCACCAGCGTCAGCGACTCCTCCCAGGTGGGCGCGGTGGCCACCACCGAACCCCACGGGTCGACCACCCGCGAACCACCCCAGAACCGCACCCCGGCCTCGTCACCGACCCGGTTCACGAAGATCACCCAGCACTGCTGCATGCGCGCGGTGAACACGAGCAGGTCGTGCCAGTACTCGGCCGGGTCGAACGAGCCGCCGGTCAGCTTGGCCGCGCTGTTCGTCGGCACCACCAGTATCTCGGCGCCGTCCTGCGCGGCCAGCCACGGCAGCATCGGCTGCCAGGCGTCGTTGCAGATCAGCGTGGCCATCCGGCCGTGCCGGGTGTCGAAGGCGCGCATGGTCTGGCCGGGGCTGGCGTGCTTGCGCTCCTCCCAGATCAGGTAGTTGGGCAGGTAGAGCTTGCGGTGGTTGTGCACCAGTTCGCCGTCGGACAGGTACAGCGCCGAGTTGTGCCGCCGGATCCGGCCGTCCTCCAGCAGGCCGATCACCACGTCGGGGCCGTGCCTGGACAGTTCGGCCAGGCGCGCGTCGTCCGGCCAGAGCGAGATGTCCTCGGCGAGCTGCCCGAGCGCGTAGCCGGTGAGGCTCAGCTCGGGGAACACGACCAGGTCCGCACCCTGGGCCGCGGACTCCTTGATGAGCTGCTCGGTGCTGGTCAAGTTTCCGTCGACGTCGCCGAGGCGGCAGTCGGTCTGGGCCAGTGCCACGCGCATCGCGGTTTCACCTCCTCGGTGATCATCTGGTGCTGACTGCCCACAGTGTGACTTCCACGGCCCGGGAACGACAGGCGGCGGGGCGACCGTTTACCCGCGCGCAACACCGAGCACAATCGGCCGGGTGAACGAGCGAGCATGGCGAGCCGGCGCAGCCACCGGAATCGGATCGATGCCGGGTACCGACGCGGGTGAGGCGGCGGCGGTGATCTTCGGCGAGCTGCCGGACTTCCCGCACGAACCGGAACTGCCCGCCCGCGGCGTGGGTGCCGACCTGCTCGGCCGGACCGCCGCGCTGCTGGTCGACCTGGCGGTCGAGGTGGTGCCCTCGGGTTACCGCACCGCCGCGCGACCGGGCCACGACCACCGCCGCGCGGTCGACCTCCGGCGCTGGGACCTGGACGCGGTGCAGGAGGCAGCCGGCCGTCCCGCGTTGCTCAAGGCGCAGGTCGCCGGGCCGTGGACGCTGGGCGCCGGCATCGAACTGCCGCGCGGGCACCGGGTGCTGACCGACCGCGGGGCGCTGCGGGAGTTCGGCGATTCACTGCTGGAAGGGCTGCGGGCGCACGTGGCCGAGCTGACCGCGCGGACCGGCGCGAAGGTGGTCGTGCAGCTGGACGAACCGTCGCTGCCCGCGGTGCTCGACGGCTCGCTGTCCACGCCGTCCGGCTACGGGAGCGTGCCCGCGGTGCCCGAGCCGGAAGCCCGCGAGCTGCTGACCCGCGTGATCGACGGGGCGCGGTCGAGCACCGGGCAGCCGGTGGTCGTGCACTGCTGCTCCGCACGGCCGCCGTTCTCCCTGTTGCGGGCGGCGGGGGCCGGGGCGATCGCGTTCGACCTGTCCGCGGTCGACCTGTCGTCCGCGGTGCTCGACGAGATCGGGGAGACCTGGGACTCCGGCGTCGAGCTGTTCCTCGGGCTCACCCCGGTCACCCAGCGCGAGACCAGCCTGCGGGCGCTCGCCCGCCCGGCGCTGGAACTGGTGGACCGGCTGGGCTTCAACCGGTCCATCCTCGCCGAGCGGGCGGTGCCGACGCCGGTGTGCGGCCTCGCCGGGGCTTCGGCGGACTGGATGCGGCGAGCGCTTTCGCTGACCAGGGACCTGGGCAAGGCGTTCGTCGAACCTCCGGAGGGCTGGTGACCTAGAGTCGCCTCCGTGGGCATCCGGGACCTCTTCCGCCGCAAGCAAGCCACTCCCGATCCGCGGACCGGGTGGCCGGAGCAAACCGTGCCCGAAGACCCCGAAGCCGCCGCGGTGGCGTTCTGGGAACGCTGGTACGAGCTGCTGCCGGAGATCAGCGCGGCGCTCGGCGACCGGGAACCGCAGCGCGTCGAGCACGAGCTGTGCCGGGCGGTGGCGCTGCTGCACCCGGACCTCCAGTTCTCCCTCGACCGCGGGCAGCGCGCGATCTACTCGCTGGTGCTGACCGGCCAGGAGGACCCGGGACTGCGCCGCTACACCGACGCGTGGAAGGCCGCCGCGCCCGCCGAGGACGCCATCTGGGAGTACCACGACTCGGTGCCACCGGTCCCGGACCCGACCGAGGTGACGGTCAACCTCGGCGAGCACCGGATCCCGCTCGGCGAGGTCCGGGTGGTGGCCCAGGTGGACGAGGCCGAGCAGGTGGTCGACGTGGCGGTGTTCCACCCGCTGCTGGCCGAACTGACCGACGACTCGCGCCGGGCGATGACCTTCCTGCCGCTCGACGCCACGCTCGGTGAGCGCCTGGCGGCCGAACGGCTGCGCCGCGTGGAAACCGCCGAGACCGAGCCGGCGGACACCATCACCCTGTTGGAACTGCGTTCCCTCGTCCACGGTCTGTCGCCGGAAACTGTCGGGGGCACGGACTAGTCTTACCCACCGTGAGCAGCGAAGAACTCCCGCCAGACCAGGTCGCCCAGGCCGCCGCGCAGGACATCGCGGACGTGCCTGCCGACGCCCGCGAGCGGCACACCGCGCTCGCGGAGGAGATCCGCGGGCACCAGTTCCGGTACTACGTGCTGGACTCGCCGACGATCTCCGACGGTCAGTTCGACGCGCTGCTGCGCGAACTGGAGGAACTGGAGCAGACCCACCCGGGGCTGGCCACCCCGGATTCGCCGACCCAGCAGGTCGGCGGCACCTTCTCCACCGACTTCACCGCGCACGACCACCTCGAGCGCATGTTCAGCCTGGACAACGCGTTCGACGCCGAGGAGCTCAACGCCTGGGTGGAGCGCACCGAGAAGGAGATCGGCGCCACCCGGTACCTGTGCGAGCTGAAGATCGACGGCCTGGCGATCAACCTGCTCTACGAGCGGGGCAAGCTGACCAGGGCGCTGACCCGCGGTGACGGCCGCACCGGCGAGGACGTCACGCTCAACGTCCGCACCCTGGACCAGGTGCCCGACCGGCTGAGGGCCACCGACCGGTTCCCGGTGCCGGAGCTGGTCGAGGTGCGCGGTGAGGTGTTCTTCCGGGTGGAGGACTTCACCGAGCTGAACGCGAAGCTGGTGGAGGCGGGCAAGCCGCCGTTCGCCAACCCGCGCAACACCGCCGCCGGTTCGCTGCGGCAGAAGGACCCGAAGGTCACCAAGAGCCGCAAGCTCCGGCTGATCTGCCACGGCTTCGGCAAGCGCGTGGGGTTCGAGCCCACCCGCCAGTCCGAGGCGTACGAGGCGCTGGCGGCCTGGGGCCTGCCGGTGTCCGCGCACACCAAGGTGGTGGATTCGGCCGCCGAGCTGACCTCGCACGTCGAGTACTGGGGTGAGCACCGGCACGACGCCGAGCACGAGATCGACGGCGTGGTGATCAAGGTCGACCAGGTGTCGCTGCAGCGGCGCCTCGGCACCACCTCGCGGGCCCCGCGCT
This sequence comes from Amycolatopsis sp. NPDC045836, assembly GCF_056431745.1. Classification (NCBI taxonomy): domain Bacteria; kingdom Bacillati; phylum Actinomycetota; class Actinomycetes; order Pseudonocardiales; family Pseudonocardiaceae; genus Amycolatopsis; species Amycolatopsis sp. NPDC045836. The sequence goes on from NZ_JBWKKF010000008.1 coordinate 248,255, forward strand.
GGGCGATCGCCTACAAGTACCCGCCGGAGGAGGCCACCACCCGGCTGCTCGACATCCAGGTCAACGTCGGGCGCACCGGCCGGGTCACCCCGTTCGCGGTGATGGAGCCGGTGAAGGTGGCCGGGTCCACGGTGTCCATGGCCACCCTGCACAACGCCGAGGAGGTCAAGCGCAAGGGCGTGCTGATCGGCGACCGGGTGGTGATCCGCAAGGCCGGGGACGTGATCCCGGAGGTGCTCGGCCCGGTGGTGGACGTGCGCACCGGCGAGGAGCGCGAGTTCCTGATGCCCACCCGCTGCCCCGAGTGCGGCACGAAGCTGGCGCACCAGAAGGAGGGCGACGTCGACATCCGCTGCCCGAACGCGCGGACCTGCCCGGCGCAGCTGCGTGAGCGGCTGTTCCACCTGGCCGGTCGCGGGGCCTTCGACATCGAGGTGCTCGGGTACGAGGCCGCGGCGGCGTTGCTGGAAGCGGGTGCGGTGGCCGACGAGGGCGACGTGTTCGACCTCGACGAGGAGCGGCTGTCGCAGGTGGAGTTGTTCCGCACCAAGGCCGGTGAGCTCTCCGCCAACGCCCGGCGGCTGCTGGCGAACCTGGACGCGGCCAAGGACCGTCCACTGTGGAAGGTGATCGTCGGCCTGTCCATCCGGCACGTGGGGCCGACCGCGGCGCAGGCGCTGGCGCGGGAGTTCGGTTCGCTGGAGCTGATCGAGCAGGCCACCGAAGAGCAGCTGGCCGACGTCGACGGCGTGGGCCCGACGATCGCCAGGGCCGTGCACGAGTGGTTCCAGGTCGACTGGCACTGCGAGGTGGTCCAGAAGTGGCGGCGGGCCGGGGTGCGGATGGAGGAGGAGCGCGACTCGTCCATCCCGCGGAACCTGGAGGGCCTGTCCATCGTGGTCACCGGCTCACTGGAGACCTTCTCGCGGGACGAGGCCAAGGAAGCCATCATGGCGCGGGGTGGGAAGGCAGCCGGTTCGGTCTCGAAGAAAACCGCCTTCGTGGTCGTCGGGGACTCGCCGGGTTCGAAGTACGACAAGGCGGTGCAGCTGAAGGTCCCCGTTCTCGACGAGACGGGTTTCCGGGTGCTGCTGGAACGAGGCCCGGACGCGGCGGCTGAGGTCGCGCTGGTGACCGAGGAGCCTGCCACGGCGGAGGAGTGAGGCGCGGGATCAGGGTTCACCCCGGCGGGGTGTCTCGGTGTTGCCTGCTCGGGTGTTCCCGCGGACGGGTCTTGCCCCGGCGGTGGTGGGGTGGCTGAGCGGTGACGGGTGCCTTGGTGATCGGTGCGTGCTCGGGTGGGCGGCGTGGGCGGTGATCGAGAAGCCCGCCGTCGCGGAGGAGTGAGGCGCGGGATTCGTCGGCTGTGGTGGGCTCGCCATCGGTGGGTGGCGGGGTCTGATGGGGTGCCTTGGTGAGCGGCTGGCGGCGTGGGGTCTGACAGCGGCGGGCGAGGTTGCGCTGGTGATTGAGGGAGGTTGTCGCTGCGGGGGAGTGGGAGCCGAAGCCGCCCCTCGGGGCCACACTTGTTCGGGTGATCGATGTTGTCGGCGTGGGGCCGAGGGCTGGAGGAGTGAGGCGCGGGATCCGTCGACTGCGGCGGCCTCGTCATCGGTGGGAAAGCCTGCCGAGCCTGGTGCCGTGAGGTCCGAAACCCGCCAGCTCCCGGTGGAGGGTTCCTCGATGATCGGCTCATGCGGGAGTTTCGATTCGGGGTGCTGGCGGAGTCCGTGCGCGATGGCGCCCAGCTGATCGACACGGCAAAAGAGGCCGAACAGCTCGGCTACTCGACCCTGTTCATCCGCGACCACTTCACCACCGAGCCGTTCGGCGACCAGCTGTCCCCGATGCTCGCGTTGACCGCCGTGGCCGTGGCGACCAGGCGGTTGCGGGTGGGCACGCTGGTGCTCTCCAACGACTACCGGCACCCGGTGCTGCTGGCGAAGGAAGCCGCCACCCTGCAGCACCTGTCCGGCGGCCGGTTCGAGCTGGGGCTCGGCGCGGGCTGGCTGCTGGACGAGTACGAGCGCGCCGGTCTGCCGTTCGATCCGGCGGGCACCCGGGTCGACCGGCTGGCGGAGTCGCTCACCGTGCTGGACGGGCTGTTGAGCGGGCGGAAGTTGACCTGGTCGGGTGACCACTACCGGGTGCGCGAGCTGTCGGTGTTCCCGCCGGCCCCGCGCCCGCCGCTGCTGGTCGGCGCCGGGGGCAAACGCATGCTCCGCCTGGCCGGGCGCGTCGCGGACACCGTCGGCATCCTGCCCATCGCCCTGCCCGGCGGTGCCATCTCGGACGCGATGTCGGAACGCTCCCCCGAGACGATGGAACGCAAGGTCGCCTGGGTCCGCGAAGCGGGCCGCGACGTCGAGCTGAGCCAGATCCTCTCCGTCGACCTGGCCGACGACCACCGCGCCGCCGCCGAACGCACTGCTCGCAGCCGCGGCTGGGGCGCCGCCGCCACCGACTTCGTGCTCGACATGCCGTCACGCGTGATCGGTTCAGCCACCCGCATCGCCGACGAACTGCACCGCCGCCGGGCCCGGTACGGCCTGAGCTACCACGTCATCTCGGACCGGGACATGCGTGCTTTCGCGCCCATCGCCGCCACCCTGCGAGGTGTGTAGTTGGTGTATTGCGCGCACAAACATCGACATCGACGAGGAACTCGTTGACCGGGTGATGCAGCGGTACGGCTTGCGCACCAAGAAGGAAGCCGTCAACTTCGCCTTGCGCAAGGTGGCCGGTCCTCGGTTGAGCGAGGCTGACCTGGACGCAGCGCGGGGCACCGGCTGGGAAGGCGACCTGGGGGGAGCTGCGCGGTGACCGGGTGGTCGAGTGGTAGAACTCCGCGAGGATGCCCGGTGGATCGCGATCACCCAGCCGGTGGCCATGGAAGTCCGGCGGGTACCAAGCGGGAAAACCTGGCGGCGGTTGATCGCCTGCTGGACAACGCCGTGCAACTCGGTGTCGAGCCCGAGCTGGATTTCGACACCGCGGGTGAGCTGTATCGGCGCTGCCGCGAGCTCGGCAGGCCGGTGCGAGCTCTGGTGGACTGCCTGATCGCCGCGGTCGCCCTGCGCACCGGAGCGGTCCTGTTGCACCAGGACCGCGACTACGACACGATCGCCGCCGTTGCTCCTGACCTGCGGGTCCGCCGCTGAGGGCTCAGCCGTCCAGCACGACGGCGACGATGCCGGCCAGGTGCGCCAGCCGGGCCACCTCCGCCGCCCGGAACATCGGCCCGCCCGGGCGGCCGACCAGCAGCGCCCGGTCCGGCTTGCCCAGCGGGGTGGCCGCCAGCTCGGTGCCCAGTTCCTTCCACGTCTCCGGGATCCACGCCGCCTCGCTGTCGAGCACGGTGGCCCGTTCCAGCGGCAGCCACGGCAGGTCGGTGATCGGCGCTTCGGGCGCGGCCGCCGACGAGGCGAGCCGCTGCAGGGAGTCACCCGCCGGGGTGACCACGATCGCCCAGCCCGACCGGATGATCCGCGGCACGCCCTCGGCCAGCAGGTCCAGCCCGGTCTTCGGGGTGGCCGCGATCTCCTCGACCAGCTCCAGTTCCCGGTGCGTGTCCAGCACGCCCGCGTACGGCCGCACCGCGTCGACCTCGACGCCTTCCACGCTCTCCGCGGCGGTGATCAGCGCGTCGGGCAGGCTGCCGGTCGGCAGCTCCACCACCAGGTCGTCGATGGCCACGCCGCTGGTGCGCTCGACCACGTCCACGCTGAGGATGTCGGCCCCGACCGTGCCCAGCGCGGTGGCCACCGCGCCGAGCGTCCCCGGGCTGTCCGGGAGCTGGACCCGGAGCAGGAACGACACAGCGAACCCCTCTCACGCCGGGCGCGGAGCCTCACCGTCCACGCAGGTGCCGGGCGCCGATTGTGGCAGACGGAGATGACGATGGGGATTCGCCGTCCGGCTCACGGGACACCGGGCGTGCCGACAACCCAGTCGAGTGCGCCGGGGCAGTCACCATAGACTGGCGACCTCGGAAGAACCACCGGAGAGCCACGGAGAGTCACTCGCGTGCCCAACATTTCCCGCGACGAGGTCGCACACCTGGCCAAGCTCGCCAGGCTGGCCGTCACCGACGAGGAGCTGGCCACCTTCGCCGGCCAGCTCGACCAGATCCTGGACGCCGTGGCCAAGGTGGGCGTCGTCGCCGATCAGGACGTTCCGCCCACCTCGCACGCCGTGCCGCTGACCAACGTCTTCCGCGAGGACGTGGTCCGGCCCAGCCTCGCGCAGGAACAGGCGCTGGCCGGTGCCCCGGCCGCCGAAGACGGCCGCTTCCGCGTGCCGCGCATCCTGGGGGAGGAGTAAGCATGTCCGAGCTGACCAGGCTCACCGCCGCCGAACTGGCGGACAAGATCAAGTCCCGTGAGGTCTCCGCGGTCGAGGTCACCCAGGCCCACCTGGACCGGATCGCCGAGGTCGACGGGTCGCTGCACGCCTTCCTGCACGTCGACACCGAGGGCGCGCTGGCCGCCGCCCGCGCGGTCGACGCCGAGGCCGCCGAAGGCCGCCAGGCCTCGCCGCTGGCCGGTGTGCCGCTGGCGCTGAAGGACGTGCTGACCACCAAGGGCCTGCCGACCACCTGCGGTTCGCGCACGCTGGAAGGCTGGCTGCCGCCGTACGACGCCACCGTCACCCGCAAGCTCCGCGACGCGGGTGTGGTGATCCTCGGCAAGACCAACATGGACGAGTTCGCGATGGGCTCCTCCACCGAGAACTCCGCCTTCGGCCCGACCCGCAACCCGTGGGCGCACGACCGCATCCCCGGTGGTTCCGGCGGTGGTTCCTCCGCCGCGATCGCCGGGTTCGAGGCGGCGCTGGCCATCGGCACCGACACCGGCGGCTCGATCCGCCAGCCGGGTGCGGTCACCGGCACGGTCGGCGTGAAGCCCACCTACGGCGGCGTGTCGCGGTACGGGCTGGTCGCCTTCTCCTCGTCGCTGGACCAGGCCGGTCCGTGTGCGCGCACCGTGCTCGACGCGGCGCTGCTGCACGAGGTCATCGCCGGGCACGACCCGCTCGACTCCACCTCCATCGACGCGCCGGTGCCGCCGGTGGTGGCCGCCGCCCGCGAGGGCCTCAACGGCGACCTCAAGGGCGTGCGCGTCGGCGTGGTGAAGGAGTTCTCCGGCGAGGGCTACCAGCCGGGGGTGCTGCGGTCCTTCGAAGCCGCCGTCGAGCAGCTGCGGGCGCTCGGCGCCGAGGTGGTCGAGGTGTCCTGCCCGAACTTCACCCTGGCGCTGCCCGCCTACTACCTGATCGCGCCGAGCGAGGCTTCGTCGAACCTGGCCCGGTTCGACGCCATGCGGTACGGCCTGCGCGTCGCCGACGACGGCACGCACAGCGCCGAGGAGGTCATGTCGCTGACCCGTGAGGCCGGTTTCGGCCCGGAGGTCAAGCGGCGCATCATGCTCGGCACCTACGCGCTGTCGGCGGGTTACTACGACGCCTACTACGGCTCGGCGCAGAAGGTCCGCACGCTGATCACCCGCGACTTCGAGGCCGCGTTCAACCAGGTCGACGTGCTGGTCAGCCCGACAACGCCGACCACGGCGTTCAAGCTCGGCGAGCGCACCGACGACCCGATGGCGATGTACCTGGCCGACCTGTGCACGATCCCGGCCAACCTGGCGGGCAACGCCGCCATGAGCGTCCCGAGTGGACTGTCCGAAGAGGACGGCCTGCCGGTCGGCCTGCAGATCATGGCGCCCTCGCTGGCCGACGACCGGCTCTACCGGGTGGGCGCCGCCTACGAGGTCGCGCGCGACGCCGCGGCCGGTGGCTCGCTGGTGCACCGCGTTCCGGAACTGGAGGCAGCGAAATGAGCAAGAAGAAGAACCAGATCCGCGGCCTGATCGCCCTCGGCACCTCGGCGGCCAGCGCGACCAGCGCCTTCTCCGGCGTGCGCACGGCGCGGGAGAACGGTGACAAGCTGACCATGGTCAACGCCGCGGCGAGCGCCGTGGTGGCGGTCACCGGGGCCCTGCTGGCGGTGCGCACGCTGCGGAAGGGCGGGAAGAAGTGACGGCCGTGGCGGAAACCCTCGACTACGCCGAGGTGATCGAGCGCTTCGACCCGGTGCTCGGCCTCGAGGTGCACGTGGAGCTGTCCACGAAGACCAAGATGTTCTGCGGCTGCGAGAACCGGTTCGGCGGTGAGCCCAACACGCACGTCTGCCCGACCTGCCTCGGCCTGCCCGGCGCGCTGCCGGTGGTCAACGGCCTGGCGGTGGAGGGGGCGATCCGGATCGGCCTGGCGCTCAACTGCGAGATCGCGCAGTGGTGCCGGTTCGCGCGGAAGAACTACTTCTACCCGGACATGCCGAAGAACTTCCAGACCTCGCAGTACGACGAGCCGATCGCCTTCAACGGCCACCTCGACGTCACCCTCGACGACGGGGAGGTCGTGCGCATCGAGATCGAGCGCGCGCACATGGAGGAGGACACCGGCAAGTCGCTGCACGTCGGCGGCGCCACCGGGCGGATCCACGGCGCCGAGCACTCGCTGCTCGACTACAACCGCGCCGGCGTGCCGCTGATCGAGATCGTCACCAAGCCGATCACCGGCACCGGCGCGCGCGCACCCGAGGTGGCCCGCGCCTACGTCACCGCGTTGCGCGACCTGCTGCGGGCGCTGGACGTGTCCGACGTGCGGATGGACCAGGGTTCCCTGCGCTGCGACGCCAACGTGTCGCTGATGGCCAAGGGCGCGGCCGAATTCGGCACGCGGACCGAGACCAAGAACGTCAACTCGCTGCGCAGCGTGGAGCGGGCCGTGCGCTACGAGATGACCCGCCAGGCGGCGATCCTGGTCGGCGGCGGTTCGATCACCCAGGAGACCCGGCACTTCCAGGAGGCCGACGGCACCACGTCGCCCGGCCGCACCAAGGAAACCGCCGAGGACTACCGGTACTTCCCGGAGCCCGACCTGGTGCCGATCGCGCCGTCGCGGGAGTGGGTCGAACAACTGCGCGGCACCATGCCGGAGCTGCCGTGGGAGCGGCGCAAGCGCGTGCAGGCCGAGTGGGACCTGACCGACGCCGAACTGCGCGACCTGATCAACGCGGGGGCGGTCGACCTGATCGCGGCCACCGTCGACCGGGGCGCGAGCCCGGCCGACGCGCGGGGCTGGTGGGTGTCGTACTTGACCCAGCAGGCCAACAAGGCGGGGGTGGAGCTGGCCGAGCTGGCCATCACCCCGGCGCAGGTGGCGCGGGTGATCGCGCTGGTCGGCGAGGGCGCGCTGACGAACAAGCTGGCCCGCGAAGTGGTCGACGGTGTGCTGGCCGGTGAGGGCGAGCCGGACGAGGTCGTGGAGAAGCGCGGCCTGAAGGTCGTTTCGGACGATTCGGCGCTGTACAAGGCGGTCGACGAGGCGCTGGCGGCGAACCCGGACATCGCGGAGAAGATCCGCGGCGGCAAGGTGCAGGCGGCGGGCAAGATCGTCGGTGACGTGATGAAGGCGACCAAGGGCCAGGCGGACGCCAAGCGCGTGCGTGAACTGGTCCTGGAACGCGTCGGGGGTTGAACCCCCGGCGGGTGCCCTGGTGGCAGTGGCTCGGGTTCGGGGCGGGGGTCGTGGCGTTCGCCGCGATGTTCCTGCCCTGGACCGCGCTGCACGCGGCCGACCCCGAGGTCGCCGAGGCGTTGCGCGAGCTGCCCGCCGGTGACGTGGTGCGCACGGCGTGGCACTCGGGCTTCTTCGCCTGGGCCGCGCCGATCCTGCTGCTGCTCGCCGGGGTGGCCGCGGTGGTGTTCGGCCGGTCCAGGGCGGCGCGGGTGAACGGGCTGCCGCACCTGTGGCTGATCGTGGCGGCGTTGTCGGTGCTGCTGCTGGGGCTGGGCTGGTGGTTGATCGACTGGCAGTTCAGCGAGGACCAGCGCGGGGTGCTGCAGGCGGGTGACGTGTCCATCGACGCGGGGCTCGGCCGGTACCTGGGGCTGGCCGCCGCGGTGGCTTCCGTGGCAGGCTCGGTGTTCGACGTCCGAGCTGCCCGTGCCCGGTACCGGGGCAAGCGGTAGCGACTGCTGGCAGGAGAACGCGCGATGTCGCATGTCCCGCTCCCCGGTGCGGTCGGGGTTTCGCACCTGAGCTGCTACGAATGGCTGGCCGAGGACGGGGTGCGCGGCGGCAGTCCGCACGTGCACCTGACCTGCACCGAGGCGTACGTGGTCACCGGCGGGACCGGCGCGGTGCAGACGCTGACCGTCGAGGGGTACCAGGAGCACGACCTCGCGGCGGGATCGATCGTCTGGTTCACGCCGGGCACCGTGCACCGGATGGTCCAGCGCGACGACCTGCGGATCACCGTGCTGATGCAGAACAGCGGCCTCCCGGAAGCGGGCGACGCGGTGTTCACCTTCCCGCCCGAGGTGCTGGCGGACCCCGCGAAGTACGCGGAAGCAGCCGCGCGCCCGGAGGACGAGGCCGCCGCCCGGCGACGGCGTGACCTGGCGGTCGAGGGGTACCTGGTGCTGCGGGAAGCCGCGCTGGCCGGTGACGACGGGCCGATGCGCTCCTTCCTCCGCACGGCGGCGGCGCTGGTGGCGCCGAAGGTGGAGCAGTGGCTGCCGATCTGGCAGGGGGGTGCGCTGGCCGCGGCGGAGCGGACGGGGGCGCAGTTGAAGGCGCTGATGGACGGGGACGCCGGTTACCTGGAGCGGGCGCGGGTGGTGGCTGCGGAGCCTGCGCGGTACGGGGGGTTCGGCATGTGCGGGCGGCGGGATGAATACGAGCTGCCCGGGATGGTTCTTGGGTGACTCGCGGTTGACGGGGAGCCACCCCGGTTTTCGCCGTGTTTCCGACTTGGACCGGGGATGGGGAGGGAGTGGGCGGCCACTGGGGTTTGGGTGGGCCGGTCACTTTTGCGGGTTTGCTCCGGGGTCGTTGGGTGGGTGGTCGTCTTTGAGGTTTGGGTGGGCTTGTTGAGTGGGTGGTTTGGGGTTTGGGTGGGTGGATTCGGGCTTGGTTGGACTCGTTGGGCGGGTGGTTTTGCGGCTTGGCCCGTTGGGTGGGTCGCTTTGAGGCTCGCCCTGGGGGGCGTGGTGGCCGTTGGGTGGGGGCGGCCCGTTTGGGGCCACTTGGGGCGTTGTGTGAGGGGCCTTGCGGCTCGCCTTGCCGCTCGCTTTCGGGCCGGGCCGCTGTTTGGGTGCTTTGCGACCCGTTGGGCGTGGCGTGGGGGTGAGCGCCTTTGCCGTCCCGGTTGAGGCCGTCGTGTGGGTTGGCCCACCCTCCCTTGGCGGGTGGGTCAGTCCTTGCCGGGGATGGCGGCGCTGGGCTGGATGACGATCAGCACCACGCGGTCGTCACTGGAGACCGGCTGGCCGCCGTCCTTGTTGACCGTGCCCGCGACGGCCAGTTCGGCGCTGACCTGCTCCATGCCCGCCAGGCGGCCGTAGGTGCGGCCGTTCTGGCCGTCCAGGGTCACCGAGGGCTTGCCGCTGATGGAACCGTCGGCGGCGACGGGCAGGTTCTGCACGTTCCCGGCGGTCGAGGTGGCCACCATGATCAGGCTCGTGCCGTCGACGCAGCCCGCGACCCCCGGCTTCTCCGGCCAGGTCCAGGCCGGCGAGGTCAGCGGCTGCCCGGCGGTGATCCGGTACAGCGCGTCCTTGTCGGCGGCGCGGTCGGTGACCCACAGGCGCGAGCCGTCCGGGGACTTGCACAGGCCGCCGGGGGCGGTCAGGCCGCCGGCCAGCACGGCCGACGACGGGTTCGGGTTGCCCTGCGCCGGCTGCCCGGAGGTGTCGATGCGCAGCACCTTGCCCGCCAGCGAGTTCGGGTCGGCCGCCGCGGCCGGGTTGCCCGCGTTGCCGGTGGCGACCAGCAAGGCACCGTTGCCGTCGGTGGTCAGCGCGCCCTGGTTGCCGCTGGCACCCCGCGGGATGCCGGTGAGCACCGGCTTCGGCTCTTGGCCCTTGGCGAAGCGCACCACGCGGTTGTCGCTCGGGGTGGTCACGTAGGCGAAGACCAGCTGGTCCTCGGCGAAGCTGGGTGACAGCGCCAGGCCGGTCAGCCCGCCCCCGCCGGCCGCGTCCACGGCCAGTTCGGCGTACTGCTCCTTCTCCGCACCCGCGCTCACCCGGTAGACGCGGCCGCTCTTGCGCTCACCGGCCAGCGCCGCCGGGTTCTGCCCGCCGGGCAGCGCGGTCACCGCGGCCACGGTGTCCAGGCAGGTGCCGATGACCGCCTCGTCGAAGTCCTTGCAGCCCTGGGGCGGCGGTACCGAGGTCGGCGGGGCGGACGGGCCGCGGGAACCGGGTGCGGAACCGTCGGCGCCGGGCAGCTCCGGCTGCGGACCGGCCTGCGGGGTCAGCTCGGGTGCGGGCTTCCAGTCCTGGGCGGTCGGCGTGCCGTCGAAGTCGGCGCAGCCGGACAGCAGCAGCAGGCCGCAGGCCAGCGGGGCCAGCGACCACCGGGCAGTCCGCCGTGACCTGGTGCGCATGATCTCCAGAGGGTAAGCGCCCGCCCGTGAATCCCGGGTGAGCGCCCCGACCGGCTAACGTGGCGATCATGCCGCTCATCGTGCTCGTGCCCGACGACGACGGTGTGACCGCGCTCTCCCGCGTTCCCGGGGTGAAGCCCGTGCGGTACACGCCAGGTTCGGCCCTGCCGCCGGAGGCCGCGGAAGCGGAGGTCCTGGTCCCGGGGCCGGTTCGCTCGGCCCCCGAACTGCTGCCGCGACTGCCGAAGCTGAAACTCATCCAACTGCTGTCAGCCGGGGCCGAGGACTGGATCCCGGTGGTCCCGGGGGACGTGCTGCTGTCCACCTGCCGCGGCGCGCACGGCGGGGCCACGGCCGAATGGGTGGTTGCCGCGTTGCTGTCCACCTACCGGGAACTGGGCCGGTTCGGTGCCGATCAGGCCGCCCGCGTGTGGAACCGCCACAGCACCGACACCCTGCAGGAGAAGCGGGTGCTGATCATCGGCGCCGGCGACCTCGGGCAGCAGCTGCGGCGACGGCTGGAGCCGTTCGACACCCACGTGACCATGGTCGGGCTGACCGCCCGCGAAGGCGTTTCGGGCGTGGGCGAGCTGCCCGCGCTGCTGCCGCAGCACGACGTGGTGGTGCTCATGGTGCCGCTGACCTCCCGCACCCGCGGCATGGTCGACGCGGGCTTCCTCGCCTCGATGCGCAACGGCGCGGTGCTGGTCAACGTCTCGCGCGGCGCCGTGGCCGACACCGACGCGCTGGTCGCGGAGCTGTCCACCGGCCGCCTGCGGGCCGCGCTGGACGTGGTGGACCCCGAACCGCTGCCGCCGGACCATCCACTGTGGACGATCCCGGGCGTGCTGCTGACCCCGCACGTGGCCGGGTCGGCGCGGGGCTCGCGGGCGCGGTCGTACGCGGTCGCGGCCACCGAGATCGGGCGGTACGCCAGCGGTGAGCTGCCCGACAACCTGGTGCACGGCGAGTATTAAAAATCACGCTCAGGCATGCGCCGGACAGCCGTATCGCTTACCCTGCGCGCGTGAGCACTCACGATGACGAGTACCGGACGAGCGGCACCGGCAGCGGCAGCCTGTTCGACGACAGCGCCTACCCCACCACGCAGACCACCCTGATCGGCGAGGTGGAGGACAAGCCGGTCAAGGACACCACCCGGTGGCACGGTGGCCTCGACCTCGGGCTGCTGCTCCTGCGCCTGGTGCTGGGCGGCACGATGGGCGCGCACGGGCTGCAGAAGCTGTTCGGCTCGTTCGGCGGGCCGGGCATCGACGGTTTCGCCGGCTACCTGCAGCAACTCGGCTTCACCGGACAGTTCACCCTGCTGTCGTGGATCACCGCGCTGAGCGAGGTGGTCGGCGGGGTGCTGCTGGTGCTGGGGCTGTTCACCCCGATCGGCGCGTCGGCCCTGCTCGGGGTCACCGCGAGCATCGTCTACGTCAAGTTCGGCGGCGGGTTCTTCAGCGGGACGGGCGGCAAGGGCTTCGAGTACGAACTGCTGCTGGCCACCGCCGCGCTGGCGCTGCTGTTCACCGGCTCGGGCCGGATCGCGCTCGACGTGAACACCCCGTGGCGCCGCCGGCCGATGCCGTTCGCCATCTTCGGCCTGCTCCTCGCGGCGGCCGCCACCGTGCTGGTGCTCGTCCTGTGCCGCTAGCGGCGGGGGCATTCCTCGCCGAGCGCGAAGACGCGAGGAACGCCCCCCGCGGCTCAGCGGTTGGGGTCGCGGACGGCGCCGGTGTCGGCGGAGGTGGCCATCCGCGCGTAGGCACGCAGCGCGCTGGTCACCGGGCGCTGGCGCTCGGCCGGCTGCCACGGCCGTTCGCCGGCCTCCATCTTCGCCCGCCGCTCGGCCAGCACGTCGGCGTCGACGAGCAGTTCGAGCCGCCGTTCCCGCACGTCCAGCAGGATCTCGTCGCCGTCCTGCACCAGGCCGATGGTGCCGCCGGCCGCGGCCTCCGGTGAGATGTGCCCCACCGAGATGCCCGAGGAACCACCCGAGAACCGGCCGTCGGTGATCAGCGCGCACTTCTTGCCGAGCCCGGAGCCCTTGAGGAACGCCGTCGGGTGCAGCATCTCCTGCATGCCCGGCCCGCCCGCGGGGCCCTCGTAGCGGACCACCAGCACCTCACCGGCCTGGATCTGCTTGCCGAGGATGACCGAAACGGCCTCCTCCTGGCTCTCCACCACCCTGGCCGGACCCCGGAAGCGCCACAGCGACTCGTCGATGCCCGCGGACTTGATCACCGCGCCGTTCTCGGCGAGGTTGCCGCGCAGGATCGCCAGGCCGCCGTCGGCGGTGTGGGCGTGCTCGACGTCGCGGATGCAGCCGCCGGCCGCATCGGTGTCCAAAGAGGACCAGCGGTTCGAAGTGGAGAACGCCTGCGTGGTGCGCACCCCGCCCGGGGCCGCGTGGTACAGCTCCAGTGCCTTCGCCGACGGGTTCTCCGCCCGGATGTCCCAAGTGGACAGCCACTCGGCCAGCGTCGGCGTGTGCACCGAGGTGACCCCCTCGTTGAGCAGGCCACCGCGCCACAGCTCACCGAGGATGGCCGGGATGCCACCGGCCCGGTGCACGTCCTCCATGTGGTAGTCCGAGTTCGGCGCCACCTTCGACAGGCACGGCACGCGCCGCCCGATCGCGTCGATGTCGTCGATGGTGAAGTCGATCTCACCCTCCCGCGCGGCGGCGAGGATGTGCAGCACGGTGTTCGTCGAGCCGCCCATGGCCATGTCCAGCGCCATCGCGTTCTCGAACGCCTGCTTGTTCGCGATCGTGCGCGGCAGCGCGGTCTCGTCGTCCTCGCCGTACCAGCGCTTGCACAGCTCGACCACGGTGCGGCCGGCCTCGGCGAACAGCTCGCGGCGCGCGGCGTGCGTGGCCAGCGTGGAACCGTTGCCGGGCAGGGAGAGCCCGAGCGCCTCGGTGAGGCAGTTCATCGAGTTCGCGGTGAACATGCCCGAGCACGAGCCGCAGGTCGGGCAGGCCGAGCGCTCCACCTCGGCCAGCGACTGCTCGTCGACCGCGGCGTTGGCCGAGGCGGAGATGGTGGTGATCAGGTCGGACGAGGGGTGCACCACGTCGCCGACGACCACGGCCTTGCCCGCTTCCATCGGGCCGCCGGAGACGAAGACCACCGGTATGTTCAGCCGCATCGCGGCGTTGAGCATGCCGGGGGTGATCTTGTCGCAGTTGGAGATGCACACCAGCGCGTCGGCCTGGTGCGCGTTGACCATGTACTCCACCGAGTCGGCGATGATCTCGCGCGAGGGCAGCGAGTAGAGCATGCCGCTGTGGCCCATGGCGATGCCGTCGTCCACCGCGATGGTGTGGAACTCACGCGCCACGCCACCGGCTTCGGCGACCGCCTCGGCCACGATCTCGCCGAGGTCCTTGAGGTGCACGTGCCCCGGCACGAACTGGGTGTAGGAGTTGGCGATGGCGACGATGGGCTTGCCGAAGTCGCTGTCGGTCATCCCGGTGGCGCGCCACAGGGAACGGGCGCCCGCGGCGTTGCGGCCGTGGGTGGTGGTGCGGGAGCGCAGCTGAGGCACGGCTCCTCCGTAACTTGTGCTGGAAACTCAGGAGTTCGATCCAGGCGCGGGTGTGCGCCACAGGGACCTTGCCGGGTGCGGTGGACCCGAGGTTACCCGCGTTCGTCAGCTCGGGGGACGACCCCCGGACCCCCGAGAACTACTCCGGGTCGCTCAGCTGACCGCTGGGGTCGTCCAGCCTGCCGCCGCTGACCAGGCTGAGCACCGGCAGGTGGCGGGTGCGCACGGCGGGCAGCGCGACCTTCGTGTCGTCGCCGAGCACGGCGATCACCTTCGACTTCCCGGTCAGGGCGAACCCCTTCAGCGAGTCCCACGGCAGCACGCGCTTGCCGAACAGCGTGCGCACGGTGAGGCCGCCGGCGTCGGCGACGGTCCGCGTGCGGACCACCCAGGCCCCGAGGCCCAGCGGGATGAGGTAGAGCAGCGGCAGGAACGGCAGGGTGAATGCGACCGGGGTCACACAGACCGCGAGGAACAACACGGCCAGCAGCGCCGTGCCGGGTACCCGGAAGATCGCCTTCGGCGGGGGAGGGGCGTTGTCCTGCGGTGATTCTTCGGCCACCCGGAAATGGTGCACCGGCGGCGGCACCGGCTTCGACCGGGGTGTCGGCTCCCAGCATCCGGACTCGCCGTCCCGCAGAGTTGACACCTTCGCCGCCGAAGGATTAACGTCCGTGCCGTGACACCGCAGACCGGCCTCGTACTTCCTCAGCGCGTCGACGCTTAGGGAGAGCCCGCTGCGTCGACGCGCGACCCTCGTGCGACCTTTATCGGTCGGCGGGGGTTTTTTGTTGCCCCAGCCCCGTTTGCCACCCGAATGAGTGACACCGACACCCTCGAGGCAGAACCGATGACTAGCGCCACCTCGCGATCGGAAACGAACGCCGGGCCGCCCGCGGCAGTGCCCGGGCACCGTCCGAAGCCCACCCCGCCGGCCGGCACCCCGGTCCGGGTGACCGGAGCCCAGTCCCTCGTGCGCTCGCTCGAGGCCGTCGGCGCCGAGGTGGTGTTCGGAATCCCCGGCGGCACGATCCTCCCGGCCTACGACCCGCTCCTCGACTCGACCAAGGTCCGGCACGTGCTGGTCCGCCACGAGCAGGGCGCCGGCCACGCGGCCACCGGGTACGCCCAGGCCACCGGCCGGGTCGGGGTGTGCATGGCCACCTCCGGCCCCGGGGCGACGAACCTGGTCACCCCGCTGGCGGACGCCAACATGGACTCGGTGCCGGTGGTCGCCATCACCGGCCAGCAGTCCCGCGCGCTGATCGGCACGGACGCCTTCCAGGAAGCCGACATCTGCGGCATCACCATGCCGATCACCAAGCACAACTTCCTGGTCACCAATCCGGCCGACATCCCGAGGGTGATCGCCGAGGCGTTCCACCTGGCGATCACCGGGCGGCCCGGCCCGGTCCTGGTCGACATCCCCAAGGACGTGCTGCAGGAGACCACCTCCTTCAGCTGGCCGCCGGAGATGCGCCTGCCCGGCTACCGGCCGACGCTGCGCCCGCACGGCAAGCAGGTCCGCGAGGCGGCGAAGCTGATCGCGCGCTCGCGCCGCCCGGTGCTCTACGTCGGCGGCGGGGTGATCAAGGCCAAGGCGTCGCGGCAGCTGCTGGAACTGGCCGAGGCCACCGGCATCCCGGTGGTCACCACGCTGATGGCCCGCGGTGCCTTCCCCGACTCGCACCGCCAGCACCTCGGCATGCCCGGGATGCACGGCTCGGTCGCCGCGGTCGCCGCGATGCAGC
This sequence comes from Amycolatopsis sp. NPDC045836, assembly GCF_056431745.1. Classification (NCBI taxonomy): domain Bacteria; kingdom Bacillati; phylum Actinomycetota; class Actinomycetes; order Pseudonocardiales; family Pseudonocardiaceae; genus Amycolatopsis; species Amycolatopsis sp. NPDC045836. The sequence goes on from NZ_JBWKKF010000008.1 coordinate 264,023, forward strand.
GCGCGGACCTGCTGATCGCGCTGGGGGCCCGGTTCGACGACCGGGTCACCGGCCAGCTGTCCTCGTTCGCGCCGGACGCCACCGTGGTGCACGCCGACATCGACCCGGCGGAGATCTCCAAGAACCGCAAGGCGGACGTGCCGATCGTCGGCGACTGCGCGGAGATCATCAGCGAGCTGATCACCGCCGTGCGCGGTGAAGGCGACCGGCCCGACCTCGCCGCCTGGTGGACCCAGATCGACTCGTGGCGCGACACCTTCCCGGCCGGGTACGAGTGGCCGGTCGACGGCACGCTCTCGCCGCAGTACGTGATCGAGCGGATCGGGCAGCTGGTCGGCCCGGACGCGGTCTACACCGCGGGCGTCGGCCAGCACCAGATGTGGGCCGCGCAGTTCATCAAGTACGAGAAGCCCGCCACCTGGATCAACTCCGGCGGCCTCGGCACCATGGGCTTCGCCGTGCCCGCCGCGATGGGCGCGCAGTTCGGCATGCCGGACAAGCAGGTCTGGGCGATCGACGGCGACGGCTGCTTCCAGATGACCAACCAGGAGCTGGCCACCTGCGCCATCGAGGGCGCGCCGATCAAGGTGGCGGTGATCAACAACGGCAACCTCGGCATGGTCCGCCAGTGGCAGAACCTCTTCTACTCGGAGCGGTACTCGAACACCGACCTCGGCACGCACAAGCACCGCATCCCCGACTTCACCCTGCTCGCCGAAGCGCTCGGCTGCGCCGGTCTCCGCTGCGAGACCAAGGAGGAGGTCGACCAGGTGATCCAGCGCGCGATGGCGATCAACGACCGGCCGGTGGTGATCGACTTCGTGGTCGGCAAGGACGCGCAGGTGTGGCCGATGGTGGCCGCGGGCACCGGCAACGACGAGATCATGGCCGCCCGCGGCATCCGCCCGCTCTTCGACGACGACGAGGTTTCGCAATGACCAACCACACGCTGAGCGTTCTCGTGGAGAACGTGCCCGGTGTGCTCGCCCGGGTTTCCGGGTTGTTCTCGCGCCGGGGCTTCAACATCGAGTCCCTCGCCGTCGGACCCACGGAGAACCCGGAGGTGTCCAGGATGACGATCGTGGTGGCCGTCGACGAGTTACCCCTCGAGCAGGTCACCAAGCAGCTCAACAAGCTGGTCAACGTCATCAAGATCGTGGAACTCGAACCGTCCACCGCGGTCCGCCGCGAACTGCTGCTGGTCAAGGTCCGGGCCGACGCCACCGTGCGCAGCCAGGTGCTCGAGACCGTGCAGTTGTTCCGGGCCAAGGTGGTGGACGTCTCGCCGGAGTCGCTGACCGTCGAGGCCACCGGCACCAGCGACAAGATCGGTGCGCTGCTGCGCATGCTCGAGCCGTACGGGGTGCGGGAACTCGTGCAGTCGGGCATGGTCGCCGTCGGCCGCGGTCCGCGTTCCATCACCGCAACCAGCACTCGTTAACCCACCCGTCACCCGACCACCACCCCCATCGTGGCGCTGCGCGCCGCAGTTTCAACTCGGAAGGAAGCAGTAACCCTCATGGCAGTGGAAATCTTCTACGACGACGACGCCGACCTCAGCATCATCCAGGGTCGCAAGGTCGCCGTGATCGGCTACGGCAGCCAGGGGCACGCGCACGCGCTGAGCCTGCGCGACTCCGGCGTCGACGTCCGGATCGGCCTGCCCGAGGGATCCAAGTCCCGGGCGAAGGCCGAGGAGCAGGGCCTCAAGGTGCTCACCCCGGCGGAGGCTTCGAAGGAAGCCGACCTGATCATGATCCTGGCGCCGGACACCAAGCAGCGCTTCATCTACACCGAGGACATCGAGCCGAACCTGACCGACGGCGACGCGATCTTCTTCGGCCACGGCTTCAACATCCGGTACGACCTGATCAAGCCGCCCGCCGGGGTGGACGTGGGCATGGTCGCGCCGAAGGGGCCGGGGCACCTGGTGCGCCGCCAGTTCGTCGACGGCAAGGGCGTGCCCTGCCTGATCGCGGTGGAGCAGGACGCCACCGGTGGCGCCGAGGCGCTCGCCCTGTCCTACGCCGCGGCCATCGGCGGGGCCCGCGCCGGGGTCATCAAGACCACCTTCACCGAGGAGACCGAGACCGACCTGTTCGGTGAGCAGGCGGTGCTCTGCGGTGGGGCGTCGGCGCTGGTGCAGACCGGTTTCGAGGTGCTCACCGAGGCGGGTTACGCGCCGGAGATCGCCTACTTCGAGGTGCTGCACGAGCTGAAGCTGATCGTGGACCTGATGTACGAGGGCGGCATCGCCCGCCAGCGCTACTCGGTGTCCGACACCGCCGAGTACGGCGACCTCACCCGTGGCCCGCGCGTGATCACGCCGGCGGTCAAGGAGGAGATGAAGAAGATCCTCGGCGAGATCCAGGACGGCACCTTCGCCCGCGAGTGGGTGGCCGAGGACGAGGCCGGGCGGCCGAAGTTCACCGAGCTGGAGAAGAAGGGCGCCGAGCACCCGATCGAGGAGACCGGCAAGAAGCTGCGCGATCTGATGTCGTGGGTGGACCGGCCGATCACCGAGACGGCCTGAGCCCCGCTGGTGCGCGGCCCCGGTTCGGCGTGAGCGCGCCGGACCGGGGCCGCTACCGTGTGTGCATGGACGACAAGGCACACATCCGGCACCAGCTCGATCTGTCGGCCGCGCAGTGGCGGCAGGCGGGGCCGGAGGGGGAGGTGGCGTTCGTGCCGCACACCGACGGGGTCACCTACATCGCCCTGCGGAAGGCGGGCGGCGAGAAGGTGCTCGTGTTCACCCCCTCGGAGTGGGCGGCCTTCAAGGCGGGCGCCCTCGACCACCAACTGGACCGCCCGGACGACCTCTGACCCCGGTCACCGCGGGCGCAACAGGGCGGCAGCGGCGGTGTGCCCGCCGAATTCCGCCCAGCTGAGGGCGTCGCCGTGGTGGCGGTGGTCCCGGAGGGCGGGGTCGGCGCCGGCGGTCAGGAGCAGGGTGATGACGCCGGTGTGGCCGTGCTGGGCGGCGAGGTGCAGGGCGGTGACGCCGTCGCCGTGGTCGTGGCCGCCGAAGGTGCCCCGGTGGTCCGGGTCGGCGCCGAGGTCGAGCAGGCGGCGGACGGCCCGGACCCGCCCACCGGCGGCGGCCCAGGCGAGGGCGGTGCCGCGGTAGACCTCGGCGTCGAGGCGGGCACCGGCGGACACCAGGGCGGTGATGGCGTCGGCCTGGTCGTTGCGGGCGGCCCAGCTCAGCGCTTCGTCCAGGACCTCGGCCCGGGCCGGTGACGGCTGCCAGGCCGGGAAACCGCTGTGCGGCCGGTAGAACTCCCGGTGCGCACCGGGGTCCGGGCCGGTCAGGTCCAGCCGCCCGAGACCGGCGGCCACCCGCAGGTTGCGCGGCCACACCGAATGCGCCGCCAGCACCCCGGCCGTCGCCGTGTGCCCCCAGAACAACGCGACGACCAGGGGGCTGCCGCCGTCGCCACGGGCGGACACCTCCGCCGACGCCCCCGCGTCCAGCAGCAGGCGCGCCAGCCCGGGTGACCCGGCGTAGCCGGCCTGGTGCAGCGCGGTCCAGCCGTGCGCGTTGGCGTGGCCGACGTCGGCACCGGCGTCGAGCAGCACCCGCACCAGGCGTTCGTCGCCGGTGGCGGTGGCCATGCCGAGCAGGTCGTTGCCGTTGGTGCCCTGCGCGCCGACCAGACCGGGGGAGCGCTGCAACGAAGCAGACAACTCCGGCACGTCCCGCGCTTCGATCGCCCGGTACGCCCGCGTGAACGGTTCATCGAGGTCGCGCACGTGCCGCAGCAGTGCCGCCCAGCTGTCGAACCCGTGCTCGCCCGCCACCACCGCCCGCGCGCCCGCCCTGGTCAACGGTGCCTCTCGGGCGGCGAAGGCGGCCACCGCGGCGGGGGTGCCGTCCTTCGCCGACTCGAGCAGGCCGAGCGCGCGACCGGTGTAGTACTCCGGATCCGGGTGGTAGGCGTGCCGCAGCGCGGGCCCGAGCCGGGCCGACCTGTCCACATAGGACTTCAGTCTCGGCCAGCTGGGGAAGCCCTGCTCACGGGCGATGGCGTGCTGGGCGTCGGCCAGTTTCGCCGGTCCGCGGGTGGCGAGTCGTCCGACGGCGGCCGGATCGCCCGCGCGGTACGCCCGCAGCAGGTCCTTCGCGCGCTTGCGCAACTGTTCGAGGTGCACGGCACTTCCTTCCCCGCGCCCGTCGTCCGCCGTACCGGGCAGGAAGAAAGCACTGGTGGCGTGGGGTGGAGCTTCGGGGTGGGCTCGGCCCTGCCCGCGGACGGGGACGCGGCCCCGGCCGCGCCCGGCCGACGCTACACCAGCTCCGCCAGCGCCCGCCACTGCGCCCGCGGGGGCCGGTCGCCGATCACCTGCACGCAGACGTGATCGGCCCCGGCGTCGAGCTGGGCGCGGATGCGGTCGTGCACCGCCTGCTCCCCGCCGAACGCCACGATCGCCGTCACGAGCCGGTCGCTGACCTGGCCGAAGTCGTCGTCGGTGAAGCCGAGGCGCCGCAGGTTCGCCCGGTGGTGGGCGGCCAGCCCGACGTACTGGCCGACGAACTCGCGGGCCGCCCGGCGGGCCGCGGCCGGGTCCGGGTCGAGCACCACGGTCTGCTCGACCGCCAGGAAACCCTTGGGTCCCAAGGCTTCGCGAGCGAGCACGGTGTGCTCCGGCGGCACGAAGTACGGGTGCGCGCCGTCGGTGCGCGAGGCGGCCAGCTCCAGCATCCGCGGGCCGAGCGCGGCCAGCACCCGGCGGGACGAGCCCGCCGGGAAGGTCGGTTCCGCGGCGTCCATGCCGTCGAGGTAGTCGGTGATGCTCCGAAGTGGATGGTCGCCGGGCCGGTGCCCGCCGAGGCCGAGCACGAACCGCCCCGGATGGGCCTCGGCGAGCGTGCGCCGGGCGGCGGCCGCGGCCGAGGGGGTCCGCTGCCCGAAGCGCGCGACGCCGGTCGCGACGGTGAGCCGCCGGGTGGCCGCGAGCAGCAAACCGGCCTGGGTGAAGGCTTCCCGCCCGGCGAACTCGCCGAACCAGAGCGATTCGAACCCCAGTTCCTCGATCTCCTGCGCCGACTCGACGACCTCGCCGACGGGCTGCGCGTCGAAGGCGAAGGTCCAGATGCCCACGCTCATCGACCGGCCTCCCACCGCGCGAGCGCGAGTTTCCCGGTGTTCCACCGCGGCTCTGGTTTGTCCGATCAGTTCCATGAACGCCCTAACGTGAGGCTGCCTCCGGTTGTCCGGGCCGACTATACGGAGGTGGCCTCCGTAACGCCAGCGACTATGCTCCGGCAGCGATGACCTCCGCCAAACCCCGGCGCGCCGACGCCCGCCGCAACTACGACCGGCTGCTCGCCGAAGCGGGCGCGGCGTTCGCCCGCCACGGTGTCGACGCGTCGCTGGAGGACGTCGCGAGAGCCGCCGGGGTCGGCATCGGCACGCTGTACCGGCACTTCGCCACGCGCACCGCGTTGCTGGAGGCGTTGCTGCGCGAGCAGTTCGACCGGCAGGCGGAACTGGGCCGCGAACTGCTCGGCCACGACGAGCCGGGTGAAGCCCTGTTCCGCTGGCTGCGTGAACTCGCCACCCTGTCGACCGGTTTCCGCGGGCTGATCGAAACGCTGGCGACGGCGTTGAGCGACGAAAAGTCCGAGTTGCACGAGTCCTGCCACGTCATGCGGGGAATCGGCGAGCGGTTGGCCACGCGGGCGCGGGCGGCGGGCGAACTCCGCGAAGACGTCGCAACGAAGGACGTGTTCCTGCTGGTCCACGGGGTAGCCTGGGCGTCGCAGCACGATCCGGCGGGGGCGGCGAGCGTGCCCGGGTTGCTCGAACTTGTTTTTTCCGGGTTGCGTCCCAGTTAACGAGACGGGTCTTCCGCGGGCTAAACTGCGCCTGGTCCGGGCACGCCGTCGTGGCCGGTCAGCGGAGGTGGAGCGCGAGCGGCTTACTGGCACGGATCGGCTGACCGCGGGGAAAAGCGTTGCCACTCAAGCACTTTCTGCCGATTCCGAATATTGGGAGCCCCATCGTGACCACGCCAGGCAAACCCGTCGTACTCATCGCGGAAAAGCTCGCGCCGTCCGTGCTGAGCGTGTTCGGCGACGAGGTCGACGTCCAGCATGTGGACGGCACCGACCGGCAGGCGCTGCTCGAGGCGGTGCGGGGGGCCGACGCGCTGCTGGTGCGGTCCGCCACCAAGGTCGACGCCGAGGTGCTCGCCGCCACCACCCGGCTGAAGGTGGTCGCGCGCGCCGGGGTGGGCCTGGACAACGTCGAGGTGCCCGCCGCCACCGAGCGCGGGGTGCTGGTGGTCAACGCGCCGACGTCGAACATCGTCTCGGCCGCCGAACACGCGGTCGCGCTGCTGCTCGCCGTGGCCCGCCGGGTGCCCGCGGCCAACCAGAGCCTGCAGGGCGGGGAGTGGAAGCGCAGCTCCTACTCGGGGGTCGAGCTGAACGGCAAGACCATCGGCGTGGTCGGCCTCGGCAAGATCGGCCAGCTGTTCGCCCAGCGCCTCGCCGCCTTCGGCACCACGCTGATCGCCTACGACCCCTACGTCTCGGCCGCGCGCGCCGCGCAGCTGGGCATCGAACTGGTCGAACTGGACGAGCTGCTGGCGCGGGCCGACGCGTTCTCCATCCACCTGCCGAAGACCCCGGAGACCAAGGGCCTGATCGGCGCCGAGGCGCTGAAGAAGACCAAGCCGGGCGTGATCGTGGTGAACGCCGCCCGCGGTGGCCTGGTCGACGAGGAAGCGCTCGCCGCGGCCATCCGGGAGGGTCACGTGGGCGGGGCCGGTGTCGACGTCTTCGTCACCGAGCCGACCACCTCCAGCCCGCTGTTCGGCCTGCCCAACGTGGTGGTCACCCCGCACCTCGGCGCGTCGACCGCGGAGGCGCAGGACCGCGCGGGCACCGACGTGGCGCGCTCGGTGCTGCTGGCGCTGCGCGGCGACTTCGTGCCGGACGCGGTGAACGTCTCGGCGGGCGGCCCGGTGGGCGAGGAGGTCCGGCCGTACCTGAGCCTGACCCAGAAGCTCGGCACCGTGCTGGCTTCGCTGGACCCGAAGGCGCCGACCACGCTGACCGTGCACGTGCGCGGTGAGCTGGCCGACGAGGACGTCAGCATCCTGCCGCTGGCCGCCGAGCGCGGGGTGTTCTCCGGTGTGGTGCGCGACCCGGTCACCTTCGTCAACGCGCCGCGGCTGGCCGAGGAGCTCGGCGTCCGGGTCGAGCTGACCAAGGAGCCGGAGAGCCCCAACCACCGCAGCCTGGTCACCGTGCGCGCGGTGCACGCCGACGGCAGCACGCTGTCCGTTTCCGGGGCGCTCACCGGCAAGGACGAGGTGGAGAAGCTGGTCGAGGTGAACGGCCGGTCGTTCGACCTGCGTGCCGAAGGCAACCTGCTGCTGCTGGAGTACCCGGACCGCCCGGGCATCATGGGCCGGGTCGGCACCCTGCTCGGCGAAGCGGGCATCAACATCGAGGCCGCGCAGATCAGCCAGACCACCGACCGCACCGACGCGGTGATGCTGCTGCGCGTGGACCGCGCGGTCGACCAGCACGTGCTGGAGCCGATCGGCACCGTGGTGCAGGCGAGCACCATCCGCGCCATTTCCTTCGGCTGATCCCGGTGGGTGCGCGGAACCTCTTCACGGTTCCGCGCACCCACCGAGTTGCTTCCTCCCGTCATTTCGAATGCGTAACGCAGGCGCCCGGTTACCGCCGTCCTCGCAGGTCGGCCCGGGCGCCCCTCATCCGGCCGGGTGGCGCTCACTCGAATGGCCTACCAAAGTAGGTGCATTCTGCGACTAAATTTCCACCCGCGAGGCTGAACCGCGCGCCGTCGAGGGCACGGCACGCACGCCGGGAGCGCACCGTCGGGGGTGTTCGAGCCCGGGCAGGTTCTCAGGTGAGCCTCGGGTGAGGGCATCCAGTCATGTCAAACACTCGCGTACCCAGATGGGCCGCGCGGTCGTCGATCGCGGTGCTCTCCGCCGTGCTGGCGGCCGGATTCACCGGGGTCCCGGCGGCTTCGGCCCAGGACGTCCCGCTCGCCGACGCGCTGCCGCAATCCGGTGCCGCCGGTTTCGCCGGCAAGGTCGAACCCCGCCTCGGCACCGCGCAGGGCAAGGTGACCGCGTTCGTCGAACTGGCGAAGCGGCCCGCGGTCGACGCGTTCCACGCCGAGCAGAGCAAGGGCGCGGGCAAGGAGCAGGCCAAGCGGGCGGCGAAGGCGGCCAAGGCCGAGACCGAAGCCGCCGTCGACTCCGTGGTCGGCCAGCTGACCAGCGCCGACGCGGGCACCGAACTGCTCGCGGAAACCTCGACCGCGGTGCCCGGCGCGGTGGTGACGGCCGACGCGGCGAAGATCCGCGAACTGGCGCACCGCGACGACGTGGTCTCGGTCCGCACGGTGGTGCCGAAGAAGCGCACCAACACCAGTGCGGTGCAGCTGACCCAGGTCCTCAACGCGTGGCAGCAGACCGGCCGCTACGGCGACGGCGTCCGCGTCGGCATCATCGACGACGGCATCGACTACACCCACGCGGACTTCGGCGGCCCCGGCACGAAGGAGGCCTACGACGCGATCGACCCGACGCAGATCGCGCCGTCGTTCTTCCCGACCGCCAAGGTGGTCGGCGGGGTCGACCTCGTCGGCGACGAGTACGACTCGGGCGGCGAAGGCGACATCACCATCCCCAAGCCCGACCCCAACCCGATCTCCTGCGGTTCGCACGGCACGCACGTGGCCGGCACCACCGGCGGGTTCGGCGTGAACGCCGACGGCAGCACCTTCACCGGTGACTACTCGAAGCTGACCCCGGAGACCGTCGCGCAGATGCGCATCGGGCCCGGCACCGCGCCGAAGTCCCTGCTGTACGCGATCAAGGTGTTCGGCTGCCACGGTTCCACCAACGTGGTCAGCGAGGCGCTGGACTGGGCGCTGGACCCCGACCGCGACGGCGACCCGACCGACAAGCTCGACCTGGTGAACCTCTCGCTGGGCAGCGACTTCGGCGCGCCGGACGACCCCGATTCGCTGTTCGTGCGCAAGCTCGCCGCGAACGGCGTGCTGCCGGTGTTCTCCGCGGGCAACGGCGGTGACCTCAACGACGTCGGCGGTTCGCCGGGCAACACGCCCGAGGCGCTGACCGTGGCCAGCACGCGGGACGCCTCGGTCCTGCGCGACGCCGTCGACGTGCTCGCCCCGGCGGGTTCGGCCGGGCAGAAGCCGGGCCAGTTCAGCCAGGACTACGCCGGCTACGACACGCTCGACGTGACCGGCCAGGTGGTCAAGCTCTCCGCGGCCAACGCGGCGGGCTGCGCGCCCTACTCGGCCGCCGACAAGGCCGCCGTGCAGGGCAAGATCGCCTGGCTGGAGTGGGACGACAACGACGCCACCCGCCCGTGCGGTTCGGCGGCCAGGGCGAACAACGCGCAGGCGGCGGGGGCCACCGGCGTGCTGCTGTCCTCCTCGCTGGAGAACTTCGCCGCGGGCATCGCCGGCAACGCCGCCGTGCCGATGTTCCAGCTGACCGGTTCGGCCACCGCCGCGGTGCGCCCGGCGCTGGACGCCGGTGCGCTGCAGGTGCGCCTGTCCGGGGCCGGCCGGTCCGCGCTGCAGACCTTCGACCAGTCCATTGTGGACACCCCGAGCTCGTTCACCTCGCGCGGGGGCCGCGGTCCGGCGGTCAAGCCGGACGTCGCCGCGCCCGGTGACAGCATCTCCTCGGCGTTCAGCGGCAGCGGCAACGGCCGCACGGTGATGTCGGGTACCTCGATGGCCGCCCCGCACACCTCCGGGGTCGCCGCGCTGCTCCGCCAGGCCCACCCGGACTGGTCGGTCGAGGAGGTCAAGGCCGCGGTGATCAACACCGCCGGCAGCGACGTCTCCGAGGGCGGCAAGGTGTTCGGCCCGCAGCGGGTCGGCGCCGGCCGGATCAACGCGAAGTCCGCGCTGGACAACCAGGTCCTCGCCTACGTGCAGGACAACCCCGGCGTGGTGAGCGCTTCGTTCGGCACCGTCGAGGCCGCCGGTCCGGTGAGCCTGACCAAGACCATCAAGGTGGTCAACAAGGGCGTCAAGCCGGTCGAATACGCCGTCGCCTACCAGGGCGTCACGCAGATGCCCGGCGTCCGGTACGAGCTGAACAAGAACAGCGTGAAGCTCAGCCCGCGCGGCATCGCCACGGTCACCGTGACGCTGAAGATCGACGACCCCAAGGCGCTGCGCAAGGTGATGGACCCGACCATGCAGGCCACGCAGGCCGGCCTGGCGCGCCAGTTCCTCGCCGACGCCTCCGGCCGGGTGGCGTTCACGCCGAAGAACGGCGCGACCGTCGGCCTGCGGGTCCCGGTCCACGCGGCGCCGAAGCCGGTCGCCGCGATCACCACCCCGGCGCAGGTCGGCTTCGCCGCCGGACAGCAGCAGGCGGTGGTCAACCTCGGTGGCCGCGGGGTCAGCCAGGGTTCGGGTTCGCAGGCGTACCGGTCGCTGGTGAGCGTGTTCGAGCTGCAGGCGCAGTCCCCGCAGCTGCCCGAGTGCGACGACCAGCCGACGCAGTGCACGATCAACGGCACCGCGAAGGGCGGCGACCTGAAGTACGTCGGCGCGGCCTCCACCGCGCCGCTGGCCAAGCAGCAGGGCGCTCCCGAGGAGGCGCTGCTCGCCTTCGGCATCGCCACCTGGAGCAACTGGGCCAACATCGGCAGCAACACCATCCCGTTCGTCGACATCGACACCAACGGCGACGGGCAGCCGGACTTCGAGTCCTACGTGACCAAGGCGACCTCGAGCGACGTGCTCCTGGTCAACACGGTGGACCTGAACAAGCCGGGCTTCCCGTCGGTGGACCTGCAGCCGCTCAACGGGCACCTGGGTGACGTGGACACCAACGTGTTCGACACCGACGTCGCGGTGCTGCCGGTGCGCCTGGCCGCACTCGGCATCGACCCGAACGCGGACTCGCACCGGATCGCCTACACGGTCGGGGTCGCCGGGTACTACACGGCGCCGGGCAGCGGCGTGATCGACAGCATCGACACCCCGCTGTCGTTCGACGCGGTTTCGCCGGGGTACTGGGTGCAGGGCGGCGGGGACGCCGCGCTGTCCTACCTGGCGCGCCCGGGCACCGCGCTGGTGGTCAACCGCGACGCCGACGCGGCGGCCGGGGACACCGTGCTCGGGCTGCTCGCGCTCAACCACCACAACGCGTCGGGCAACCGGGCCAATGTGGTGCAGCTGAACGTCAACAACACGGTCGACGCCAGCTGAGCCATCTCGTGGATCCGGCGCCCGGGAGCCACGGCTCCCGGGCGCCGTTCGGGTTCACCGCACCGCTCAACCGACCGTGTGAAAAAGTGAGACTTGTTCCTAACGGAGTAGCGGACGACACTTCCGGGTGTCTCACCACGCGGGAGGATCAGACGTAAGGGTGGTGCGGCTTCGGCCGAATGTCGGCAGCCGGTAACCTGCCGTCGCTGGAGTTTTGTGCGGATGGGCCATCCGGGACGCCGGACCCAGATCGACGGAGGTGTGTGGATGCGGCTCGCTGTGATCCCAGGTGACGGGATCGGGCCCGAGGTGGTCACCGAGGCGCTGAAGGTGCTGGGTGAGGTCGCGCCGAACGCGGAGACCACCAACTACGACCTCGGCGCCGCGCGGTGGCACTCCACCGGCGAGCTGCTCCCCGAGTCGGTGCTCGGCGAACTGCGCCAGCACGACGCGATCCTGCTCGGCGCGGTCGGCGACCCGACGGTGCCCAGCGGCATCCTCGAGCGCGGCCTGCTGCTGCGCCTGCGGTTCGAGCTGGACCACCACGTCAACCTGCGCCCGGCCCGGCTCTACCCCGGGGTGCGCGGTCCGCTGGCCGATTCGGCCGAGATCGACATGGTGGTGGTCCGCGAGGGCACCGAGGGCCCGTACGCGGGCAACGGCGGCCTGCTGCGCAAGGACACCGAGCACGAGATCGCCACCGAGGTCAGCGTGAACACCGCGTTCGGCATCCGGCGGGTCGTCTCCGACGCCTTCGACCGCGCCGAGCAGCGCCCGCGCAAGCACCTGACCCTGCTGCACAAGACCAACGTGCTGGAGCACGCCGGTTCGCTGTGGTCGCGCGTGGTCGAGGAGGTCTCGCTGGAGCACCCCGACGTCACCGTGGCCTACTCGCACGTGGACGCCGCGACCATCCACATGGTCACCGACCCCGGCCGGTTCGACGTGATCGTCACCGACAACCTGTTCGGCGACATCATCACCGACCTGTCCGCCGCGGTCACCGGTGGCATCGGCCTGGCGGCCAGCGGCAACCTGGACATCACCCGCCGCAACCCGAGCATGTTCGAGCCGGTGCACGGCAGCGCGCCGGACATCGCCGGGCAGGCGCTGGCCGACCCGACCGCCGCGGTGCTCTCGGTCGCGCTGCTGCTGGACCACCTCGGCCAGAAGGAGCCGGCGCGCCGGATCGAGGCTTCGGTGGCCTTCGACCTGGCCACCCGCGACCAGGCCAACCCCGGCTCCACGCACGCCATCGGCGACCGCCTGGCCGCCCTCGTCTCCTCGAACACCCGCACCGGCTGACCTCGGCGGGTTCGGTGGGTTCGGCGGGTTCGGTGGGTTCCAGTATGTGGGAGATTTCGCTCGCGTACTGGAACCCCGGTGGGAGCTGTGGCACTATCGGCGCCGTGACTTCTTCCGCCATCATTATCGGCAGGCGCGCCGGGTAGCTGTTCTCGCGAACACCCGGCGCGCGACCTCTCGCATTTTCCTGCGGGAGGTTTTTTGCTGTTCTGGGGCCTTTCACCCCACCACGATCCGAGGAGATCCCGTGAGTCGCACCGAACCGGCCGGAACCGCGCTGGGCGACGAGTTCCACCTCTACGACACCACCCTCCGCGACGGTGCTCAGCGTGAAGGAATTTCGTATTCGGTGACCGACAAGCTCGCCGTGGCGCGGCTGCTGGACGAACTCGGGGTGGGTTTCATCGAAGGCGGCTGGCCGGGAGCGCTGCCGAAGGACACCGAGTTCTTCGCCAAGGCGGCGGCCGAACTCAGCCTCAAGCACGCGGTGCTGGTCGCCTTCGGCGCCACGCGGAAAGCCGGTGCCACCGCGGAAAAGGACCCCCAGGTGCGGGCGCTGCTCGACGCGCAGGCACCCGTGGTGACCCTGGTCGCCAAGTCGGATCTGCGGCACATCGAACGCGCGCTCAAGGTCGAAGTCGCCGAGGCGTGCGAGATGGTCCGCGACACGGTCGCCTTCCTGGTGCGCGAAGGCCGCCGCGTTTTCGTCGACCTGGAGCACTTCTTCGACGGTTACGCGTTCAGCGAGGACACCGCGCTGCGGGTGGCCGACGCCGCGGCCGGGGCCGGCGCCGACGTGGTGGTGCTCTGCGACACCAACGGCGGCCAGTTGCCGCTCGGCCTCGCCGAAACCGTGCGCGAAGTCGGGGACCGCACCGGTTTCCGCCTCGGCATCCACTGCCAGGACGACACTTCCTGCGCGGTGGCGAACAGCATCGCCGCCGTGCAGGCCGGCGCGACGCACGTCCAGTGCACCGCCAACGGTTACGGGGAACGGGCCGGCAACGCCGACCTGTTCGCCGTGACGGGGAACCTGGTGGCCAAGCTCGGCATGGAGGTGCTCCCCACCGGGAACGCCGCCGAGCTGACCCGCGTCTCCCATGCCCTTGCCGAAATCGCGAACATCGCCCCCCACGCCCACCAGGCGTACGTGGGAGCTTCGGCCTTCGCCCACAAGGCGGGGCTGCACGCGAGCGCGATCAAGGTGGATCCGTTGTTGTACAACCACATCGATCCCCCTTCCGTCGGCAACGACATGCGGGTCCTGGTCACCGAGATGGCCGGCAGGGCCAGCCTCGAACTCAAGGGACGTGAGTTGGGGGTCGACCTTGCCGGCCGGCCCGAAGCGCTGACCAGCGCGGTGCGCGAGGTGAAGCGGCTGGAGGCGCTGGGCTGGTCCTTCGAAGCCGCCGACGCCTCACTGGAACTGCTGCTGCGCCGGGAGGCGGGGGAGGACCTCGCCGATCCGCCGTTCGTGCTGGAGTCCTACCGCGTGGTGCTGGACCACCGCGCGGACGGCGAGATCGTCTCGGAGGCCACGGTGAAGGTGCACGTCGGCGGGCAGCGGGTGATCGCCACCGCCGAGGGCAACGGCCCGGTGCACGCGCTCGACGCCGCCCTGCGCGAGGCGCTCACCCCGCACCTGTCCTGGTTGGACAGCGTCGAGCTGGCCGACTACAAGGTGCGCATCCTGCCCGGGCACCCCGGCACCGACGCGGTGACCAGGGTGCTGGTGGAGACCAGCGACGGCGAGCGGGAGTGGACCACGGTCGGGGTGCACGGCAACATCGTCGAAGCCAGCTGGCTCGCGCTGTGCGACGCCCTGGTCCACAAGAGCCTGCGCCGGACCACGTAGGATCGGGGTCGTGCGCCTAGCCCGAATCGCTCATCCCGGTGGTGTCGCCTTCGCTTCGATCGAGGGGGATGGTGAGGACGCCCAGGTCCGGGAGATCGCCGAGCACCCGTTCGGCGACCCGAACTTCACCGGCAAGCGCTGGCCGCTGGCCGACGTGCGGCTGCTCGCGCCGATCCTGCCGTCCAAGATCATCGCCGTCGGCCGCAACTACGCCAAGCACGCCGCCGAGTTCGGCAACGAGGTGCCGCAGGCGCCGATGCTCTTCCTCAAGCCGTCCACCAGCGTGATCGGCCCGAACGCGGCGATCAAGCTGCCACCGGGGGCCGGCCGGGTGGACTTCGAGGGCGAGCTGGCGGTGGTGATCGGCCAGCCGGTCAAGAACGTGCCCGCCGCCCGCGCGGCGAGCGTGGTGCTCGGCTACACCGTGGCCAACGACGTCAGCGCCCGCGACCTGCAGAAGGCCGACGGGCAGTGGGGTCGCGCCAAGGGCTACGACACCTTCTGCCCGCTCGGCCCGTGGATCGAGACCAAGCTGCCCGAACCGGGCAACCTGGCGCTGAAGTCCGAGGTGGACGGTCAGCTCAAGCAGGACGGCAGCACCGCGGACCTGGTCCACAAGATCCCGGAGCTGGTGGAGTTCGTCTCCTCGGTGATGACGCTGCTGCCCGGCGACGTGATCCTCACCGGCACCCCGGAGGGCGTCGGCCCGATCACCGACGGGCAGCAGGTGTCGATCACCGTCGAGGGCATCGGCACGCTCACGAACCCCGTGGTCCAGGGCTGACTCCCGCCCGCCGGCCCACCACCACCCTCAACGGTGGCGCTGCGCGCCCCTGTCTTGTCGGCGGGCGAACCCCGGAGCGTGCTCGGGCCGCAGGCCGATCCCGATCAGGTAGGCCGGGACCACCGACAGCGCCGGGAACCGGCTGAGCAGCGCGATCACCGGCTTCGGCGGCCCGTCGCGGCGGCCCTCCATCACCGGCCGCATCACCGCGCGGTGCAGCAGCCGCTGCAGCAGCTGCACCGCCACGGTCGGCAGCCAGCGCCGGCGCCGCACCCCGGCCAGCTCCTTCGGCCCCGGCCTGCCCCGGCGCAGCGAGCCGGCCAGCAGTTCCGCGGTGGCCACCGCGTCCTGCACGGCCAGGTTGATGCCGACACCGCCGATCGGTGACATCGCGTGCGCGGCGTCACCGATGCACAGCAGGCCGTCGGTGTGCCAGCGGTGCAGCCGGTTCAGCTTCACGTCGAGGAACTTGACGTCGTCCATCGTCCGCAGCGCGCCGAGCCGGTCGGTGAAGTCCGGGTAGACGTCGGCGACGTCGGCCCGGAACCGCTCGATGCCCGCCTGCCGCACGTCCCCGTCCGAACCCTTCGGCGCCAGGTAGGCGACCTGGAAGTAACCCTCGCGGGGCAGTGCCGCGGCGAACTTCCGGTTGCGCATCTGCGGGCTGATGGTGTCCCCGCGCTCGCCGTCGTGCCGCGGCAGCCGGAACCACCAGGCGTCGAACGGCACGCCGAACTCCTTCGGCCGCAAGCCCGCCTGCCGCCGCGCCAGTGACCAGCGGCCGTCGGCGGCCACGGTCAGGTCGGCGCGGAGTTCGCCGGTGGTGCCGTCGGCGGTGCGGTAGCGGACCCCGTCGACGCGGTCGCCCTCGGCGATCAGCCCGGTGACCTCGGTGTTCATCCGCAGGTCGAACGCCGGTTCGTCGCGACCGGCGTCGGCGAGCAGGTCGAGGAAGTCCCACTGCGGCACCATCGCGATGTACGGGTAGCGGGCGTTCAGCCGCGACAGGTCGGCGAAGGTGAGCATCCGGTCGCGGCCCACCGGGAAGCCGATCTGGCGGATCTCGCTGTGCGGCAGGGCGTGGAAGCGCTCGCCGAGCCCCAGTTCGTCGAGCAGTTGCAGGGTCGACGGGTGCACCGTGTCCCCGCGGAAGTCACGCAGGAAGTCGGCGTGCTTCTCCAGCACGGTCACCTCGACGCCGGCCCTGGCCAGCAGCAGTCCCAGCACCATGCCCGCCGGGCCGCCGCCGATGACCGCGCAGGTCGTGCGCTCGGTCATCACCACCACCTCTTTTCATCACCTGTTGAATAAATCGAGCATGCACCCGGGACCACCGGTGCGTCAAGGCTTCGGGCACTGGATACGCTGGTCGGGCTATGACTGAGACCACGCCTGTACGCGCCCGCTTCTGCCCGTCGCCCACCGGCACCCCGCACGTGGGGTTGATCAGGACGGCGCTGTTCAACTGGGCCTTCGCCCGGCACCACGGCGGCAAGCTGGTGTTCCGCATCGAGGACACCGACGCCGCCCGCGACTCCGAGGAGTCCTACGAAGCGCTGCTCGACGGGCTGCGCTGGCTGGGGCTGGACTGGGACGAGGGGCCCGAGGTCGGCGGCGAGCACGGCCCGTACCGGCAGAGCCTGCGGCGGGAGATCTACGCCGACGTGGCGGCGAAGCTGCTCGAAGCCGGTGAGCTGTACGAGGCGTTCTCGACCAACGAGGAGGTCGAGCAGCGGCGCAAGGCGGCCGGTCAGGACCCGAAGCTCGGCTACGACAACTTCGACCGCGACCTGACCGGCGAGCAGCGCGAGGCGTTCCGCGCCGAGGGCCGCAAGCCGGTGCTGCGGCTGCGCATGCCCGAGCGCGACCTCGGCTGGACCGACCTGGTGCGCGGCGAGATCAGCTTCCCGGCGGGCACCATCCCCGACCCGGTGCTGGTGCGCAACAACGGCGAGCCGCTGTACACGCTGACCAACCCGGTCGACGACGCGCTGATGAAGATCACGCACGTGCTGCGCGGGGAGGACCTGCTGCCGTCGACGCCGCGCCAGATCGCGCTGTACGCGGCGCTGGAGCGCATCGGCGTGGCCGAGCGGACCCCCGAGTTCGGGCACCTCCCGTACGTGATGGGGGAGGGCAGCAAAAAACTGTCCAAACGCGACCCCTCGTCGAACCTGTTCAACTACCGCGACCGCGGGTTCATCCCGGAGGGCCTGCTCAACTACCTGGCCCTGCTCGGCTGGTCCATCGCCGACGACCGGGACATCTTCAGCGTGGCCGAACTGGTCGAGGCGTTCGAGATCGGCAAGGTCAGCGCGAACCCGGCGCGGTTCGACCTGAAGAAGGCCGAGGCGATCAACGGCACGCACGTGCGGGCGCTCGACGTGGACGACTTCACCGCGCGCGTGGTGCCGTACCTGCGGGCGGCGAACGTGCTTTCGCCGGAACCGTCCGAAAGCGAGCTGATCCGGCTGCGCACCATCGCGCCGCTGGTGCAGGAGCGGGTGACCGTGCTCTCGGACACTGTGGACATGGTTCGTTTCCTCTTTGTGTCCGAAGAGGAATTCGCGCCGGAGGAGGCCGCGGCCACCAAGGTGCTCGGCCCGGACGCCGAACCCGTACTACGGGCCGCTATCGAGGCGCTCGAGGGACTGTCCACCTGGGAGACTCCGGCCATCGAGGAGGCGTTGAAGGACGCACTCGTGGAGAAGCTGGGTCTCAAGCCCCGCAAGGCTTTCGCACCGGTTCGCGTGGGGATTACCGGTCGTACGGTTTCCCCGCCGCTGTACGAATCGATGGAGCTGCTCGGCCGTGAGGTCTCCCTCGGACGGTTGCGGCGCGCGCTCGAAGGTGCCGGGCTGTAACTGCTTGACCGTGTCAGTTTTTTCTTAGTTCACCTCGTTGGTCGAATCGGTGAAGCCGTGGCTACCCCTAGCCTCTCTGGGTGGAATTTGCTCTCGCGCCCCCGAGACAGCGGCGGACGACCCCGGCTTCACCGGCTGACCCCTGGGCGGCCCCGGCCCTGCGCCTGGTCTGCCTGGACATCGACGACACCCTGGTCGACTTCACCGCGTCCAGCAGCGGCGCGCTGGCCGCCGTGCTCGGCCGCGACGACCTCTGGCCGCTGTGGGAGTCGGTGACCGATCGGCACGTCGCCATGGTGGTCGCCGGTGACCTCGACTACGCGGCGATGCACCGCACGCGCACGCAGAGCTTCCTCGCCGAGGTCGGGCGGCCGGTGTGCGTGGAGGAGGCCGCCTCGTTCGAACGGCGGCGGCTGGAGCTGCTGCGGCGCTCCTGGCGGCTGTTCGACGACGTGCTGCCGTGCCTGGAGTGGCTGCGGGCGGCCGGGGTGCACCTCGCCGCGGTGACCAACGCCTCGGGCGCGCACCAGCGCACGAAGTTGGCCGACCTCGGCCTCGCCCGGTTCTTCGACCACATCGCCATCGCCGGCGAGATGGGCGTCGCCAAACCCGATCCGGTGATGTTTCACACAGTCTGCCTGGCACTGGGCTGCGACCCCGGTGAGGCCGTCCACGTCGGCGACAAACTGGACACCGACGCCCTCGGCGCGGCCGGCGCCGGCCTGGGTGCGGTCTGGCTCGACCGCTCGGCCTCCGGCGCCGAGGTCCCCCGCGGGGTGCACGTCGTCGAGGGTCTGGCGGAGCTCCCTGAACTGCTGGTTTGCGAGTTCGCCAGGGTCGGCGTGCCCGCCCCGAGGTGAGTGGCTGGCCCCCGCGTGCGGGCCGCCGGGAGCCGTGGTCTATATTTCTTCCCGGCGGTGCGGAGCCGGTCAAGATCGGAAACGCACCCCAATGGGGTATGGTGTAATTGGCAGCACGACTGATTCTGGTTCAGTTAGTCTAGGTTCGAGTCCTGGTACCCCAGCTGCAAGAGGGAAAAACCGGTCTGGTAAGTTCTCTCTCGCAACAAGAGAAGAAGTTCCTGGCCCCCGTCGTCTAGCGGCCTAGGACGCCGGCCTCTCACGCCGGTAGCGTGGGTTCGAATCCCATCGGGGGTACGTTTCAGATCCAGCCCGTCACCTTTCGAGGTGACGGGCTGGTTTTTTGTTGGTTCTTCTGGTGGCGCCGTGTCAGGGGTGCGTCAGGGCGGTGGCGGTCCGGTGTCCGGGCGGCAGGCGAATGTGGTTTCCGTGATCGGGGCACCGATCGCACCGGAGCCTTCGTCAGCGGGGGTTTCCGGCCGAAACCTTCAGGAGAGCGCGATGCAGGAGATCGACACCCGCGCAGGACCGTCCGGAGTTGCAGCAGGCCGTGCAGGCGTTCGCCGGTGCGGGGCTGGCGGGGGCGGAGGTGCGGGTGCACGACGAGCGGGGGTGACTGGGCCGGCCGGACCGGGGTGCGTGGGCTGGGCCAGGACGCCGAGCCGCCCGTGGACGGGCAGGCGGCGTGCTGAAGACCTTCACCGCGACCCTGGTGCTGCAGCTGGTGGCCGAGGGCCGTCTCGAGCTGGACAGCCCGGTGGCCACCCACCTGCCCGAGCTCGGGCTGGACGCGCGGATCACGGTGCGGATGCTGCTGCAGCACACCAGCGGGCCGGCCAACCACACCGGCGACCTCGGCCCCGACGGCACGTTCGAGATGGGGGCTGCCCTCGATGGGCAAGGCGTGGGTGGACCACCGCTTCCACACCCACCGGCCCGAGGAGCTGGTGCGCTACGCGCTGGCCGAGCCGGCGCTGTTCGAGCCGGGCACCGATCAGAGCTACGCCAACACCAACTACACCCTGGCCCTGCTGCTGATCGAAAAGCTCACCGGCGCCTCCTACGCCGAGCAGGCGCAGCAGCGGATCCTGGGACCGCTCGGGCTCTCGGGCACCGTGGTGGCGGCCACCGCACCGGAGCTGGCCGGGGCCGGTGACCTGATCTCCACCGCCAAGGACCTGGCCACCTTCATCCGCGCGCTGCTGGGCGCTGAGTTGCTGCCCGCTCCGCTGCTGACCGAAATGCTGGCGCCGGAGGGCAGGTTCAACCTCGGTTCGGGCCTGTGGGTGCCGGACCTCGGGCCCAGACCCTGACCGCCACGCCGACCACCGGTGAGGTCGACCCGGCGAGCGTGTTCGCCAAGGCCCTGGAGGGGCTCATCAAGGCGGTGTTCGCCGACGGGCAGACGGGCCCCACGGACTGAGCGTTCGGGGCGGCGCCGTGCTCGCGGACGGCATCGGAAGCGGGGGTCCGCCACCAGGCGAACCGCGGCATCCTCGTCGCGGACCTGGTCGACCGGATGGAACACACGCCTTCGCCCGCGGTGGCGTGGCCGCTGCGCTCGATGGTGCCGGTTGACCTCACATCAGCAGCAGCGGGAGGGTGTTGACGGCGCTGTGCACGGCGACCTGGGCCCAGAGGTTGCGGTAGCGCGACCACAGGTAGCCGAGGAACAACCCGTGCACGCCCTGGAAGGCGAGGATCGCGCCCAGCGTCAGCGGGAGTCCCGCCCAGGGTGATCCCGCCTGGCCGTGGGTCGGCAGGTGCAGCCAGGCGAACAGCAGCGCCGTCAGCAGGATTCCCGCCCAGCGACCGAAAAGCGCCTCCAGCCGGGTTTGCAGCATTCCGCGGAAGAAGACCTCTTCGAGCACGTTGGCGGTGAAGAACGTCAGCGTCGCGACGACGAGGAGGTAGACCGGGTCCGGGTAGTCGGCGGCGCTGGGGAGAGCCGAGGAGAACGGGCCCAGCACGTGGAGCCAGCCGAACACCAGTACCGCCGGGATCGGGGCGAGCCAACGCCAGCCCTCCCGCGGCCACCAAGTGGACCGCAGCCGGAACGGGTCCGGTTCTTCCCGTGGGCGCAGCACCTTCACGAGCACCAGCGGCACCACCAGGTACACCAGCGGTTTCGTGAGGCCCCAGAGGTCGCGGATCGACTGCGCCAGATCACCCACGGCGGCGACGGCGAAAAGCGTCAGTGGCCACAGGAAAGCGACGAGCGCCAGGGCCGTCGCCTGACGGCTCAGGACGCGCCGGTCGTCCACACCGGGGAGCAACGCCGGCGCACGGGGCGGGAGCACGCGGACCAGCGCGAGGCCCGCCAGCGCGGGGAGCGCCGCGCCCCAGAGGGAAAGCCGCCGGTCCGAGTCCGTGGACGGCTTGATCGCGTCGTGCCCGGTCACCAGCAGCAGAGCGGGCGCGGCCACGAAAACCACGAGCCCGCCGACGAGGATCACCCTGGCGGCACCGGGACGGGTGCGAGTCCGATTCGTCACCGGAGAAGGATCGTCGACCTGGCGCGGGATCGCGTCATCACTTCGTAGGACCCGGCACGGCGGAAGCGGTCGATCGACTACCCGCCTGCCTGCGGGCAGCCGACAGGGTGTTTCGGGCCTGGGTGAAACCGTGGGAGCGGGTCCGGGCGGCCGGTTACCGTCGCCGCATTCGGGACCTTCTGGAGGGAAGAACATGCGCAAGCGCATGCGTGCGGGTGCGGCCGTCGTCCTGCTGGGGCTGGCGGGGGCGGCACCGGCGATCGCGGAGCCGGCGCCCGGTGCGCCGGGGGTCGGTGACCCGATCTACCCGCGGGCGGGCAACGGCGGGTACGACGTCCAGCACTACGACATCAACCTGCACTACCAGCCCGCCACGGACGAACTGTCCGGGCAGACCGCCATCCACGCGGTGGCCACGCAGGACCTTTCGCAGTTCAACCTGGACTTCGCACTCAAGGTCAACTCGGTGCGGGTGGGCGGTCAGCCGGCGGGCTTCCGGGTCGACGCCCAGGACAGGACCGAGCTGATCGTGACGCCGAGCGCGCCGGTGGCCGAGGGGCAGCCGCTGCACGTGGTCGTCGACTACGCCGACATCCCGTCGCAGGTGCTGGTGGACAACATCCAGGTCTGGCACCGCACCGAAACCGGCGGCGTGTCGTTCGGCCAGCCCCGCAGCTCCGAGGTCTGGTACCCGGCCAACGACCACCCCTCGGACAAGGCCACCTACAGCGTTTCGGCGACCGTGCCCGCCGGGACCACCGCGTTGTCCAACGGGGTGCTGACCGCCCGCTCCAACCCGGTGCCCGGCTGGAGCAAGTGGAGCTGGCGCGCCGAGGAACCGATGGTCAGCTACCTGCCGTTCATCGCGCTCGGCAAGTACGAGTTGAACCAGGGCGTGGCCGGGGACCTGCCGTACTACACCGCCTACGACGAGTCGCTGCGCGAGGTGCTGCCCACGGCCAAGGCGGCCATCGAGCGCACCCCGGAGATCACCGGCTTCCTCGCCTCGAAGTTCGGCCCGTACCCGTTCAGCTCGCTCGGCGGGGTGGCCACCACCGGCTGGAACTCGGCCATCGAGAACCAGACCACCCCGGTGTACGGCACCGTGTTCGAGCCGGGGAAGGACGGCACCTGGGTGGTCGCCCACGAACTGGCCCACCAGTGGTTCGGCGATTCGGTCGCGCTCGCCGACTGGTCCAACATGTGGCTCAACGAAGGCTTCGCCACCTACGGCGAGTGGCTGTGGTCGGAACACCGCGGCAGCGCCACCGCGGCCGAACTGGCTGACGCCTTCTACGCGAAGTACCCGGCGGAGCACGCGTTCTGGCGGCTGAAGCTGTGGCCGGGTACGCGGTTGTTCGACAGCGCGGTCTACGAGCGCGGCGCGATGGCGTTGCACGCCCTGCGCACCGAGGTCGGCGACGACACGTTCTTCCGGATCCTGGAGGGCTACCACACGAAGCACCGCGGCGGGCACGCCACGACGCCGGAGTTCATCCAGTTCGCCGAACTGCTCGCCGGCCGTCAGCTCGACGCCCTGTTCACCACCTGGCTGGCCGAGCCGGTCAAGCCCGCGACCGGGCCGAACGGCACCGTGGTCACCACGGCCCGCCACCTGCCGGTGATGGACGAGATGGCCCACGCGCACGAACACCTCGCCGCGCACCCGCACTGAGCCCCCAGCCGCTCACCCCACGCGAGGGGGCTCGACCAGGTCGTCGAACCGCCCGATCGCGGCCGAGGTTCGCCGATGCGGGCACGGCCGGGTCCGGCTGGACGGTCGTACCCGGCAACTGTTCGGCGCTGGGGCACTTCCCTGACAGCTCGGGCGCTTCCGTGGTGGGCCGATTCACGGCCTGCGGTCGCGGAAGGTGCGGCGCAGGTCGCCGATCCAGGCGCCGGGGTTCTCCCACGGGATGAAGTGCCCGCCGCGGTCGTGCGCGTTGACGTTGACGTGGTTGAACCAATCGGACTGCGGGCCGGTCTTGAACGCTTCGACGCGGTCCCGGGCGGTGTGGATGCCCGGCGGGTTCTCGTAGGTGACGAAGGTGAGGCCGACCGGCGCCTGCACGACCGGGGTGCGGTCGTGGGCGGGGGTCCACGGGTAGCGGTTGGCGTTGGCGTAGTACCGCATCGAGGTGGCGATGGAGTTGTTCACCCAGTAGATCGTGGCGTGGGTGAGCAGGTCGTCCTTGGTGAACACGGATTCGACGGCACCGCCGTTGTCGCTCCAGGCGGTCCAGCGTTCCAGCAGCCAGGCGAGCAGTCCGGCGGGTGAGTCGCTCAGCCCGTGGGCCAGGGTGGCGCCGTCGAGCACGTGCACGGCCAGGTGGGCGGCCGAGCGGTGGTCCAGTTCGACGGTGCGGGCGCGGACGTCGGCGGGCTGGTCGTCGGTGAGGGGCCGGTTCCTGGCGAAGTCCCAGGCGCGGGGGCCGTTGAAGAAGTCGAGCGGCAGCCCCGAGCCGATGTGGATGCCGTACAGCTCGTCGGCGTACTTGTGGCCGAGCTGGCTGGAGACGATGCCGCCGATGTCGCAGCCACCGGCGGCGTACCGGGGATATCCCAGCGTCTCGGTCATCAGGGTGTGCCAGAGGTCGGCGACCTTCCAGAAGTTGACGTCCGGGAAACCGGTGAGCGGCCCGGGAAAGCCGAAACCGGGCAGGGACGGCACGATCACGTCGAAGGCGTCGGCGGGGTCACCGCCGTGCGCGGCCGGGTCGGCGAGCGGGTCGATCACCTTCGACCAGTGCCAGAACGTCCACGGCCAGCCGTGGGTGAGGATCAGCGGGATCGGGCGGGGACCGCGGCCGGCTTTGCGCAGGAAGTGCACCGGAACACCGTCGACGCTCACCTGGTGGTGCTCGTAGGCGTTCATGGCCGCTTCGGCCTTGCGCCAGTCGTAACCGTCCCGCCAGTGGGCGACCAGTTCGCGCAGGTAACCGGCCGGGACGCCGTAGGACCAGTCCTCGTTCCCTTCGTCCAGCGGGTGGCGGGTCAGGGCGAGCCGGGTGCGCAGGTCGTCGAGCACCTCCTCGGGCACGTCGATCGGGGTGGGCTCCAGCGGGAAGGCGGTCATGGCGGTGGGTCCTCGCTCGGCTGTGTTTTCCGCGGAAAACTGCCATCGTGGTGGGGTGATCGACATTTCTTACCGTGGTTCGGGGCCGTACTGCTACACCAATTGCCTGATCATGGTGATGGGGGAGGAGGCGCCCGAGGCGGCGGTGGTGGAAACCGTGACCGGCAGTGCGTTCGGCATGCAGTTGCTGGGTGGGACGCTGCCGTTCTTCGACGCGTACGGCTGGCACCCGGAGATCGGCGTGGAGGCCGCGCTGGCCGCGCTCGGGTGGACCGCGGACACCACCAGCCCGGAGCACCCCGTCGAAACCCTCGCGGCTCGCCTGGCTGACGGGCCGGTCATGGTCGGGCCGGTGGAAATGGGGCACCTGCGGTACCAGCCCGGCATGACCGGGCCGATCGGAGCCGACCACTACCTCGTCGTCCTCGCCGTGGACGAGGAACACGTGACGGTCCACGATCCGCAGGGGTATCCGTACGCGCGGCTCCCGCTGGCCGAATTCACCGCCGCCTGGGGAACGCGCCTCGACTACGGGCGGCCGTACACGATGCGCACGAACTTCCGCCGTCACCAGCGGATCGATCCCGAGGAAGCCATCGTCGACTCCCTGCCGAAGGCGATCGGCCGGCTCGGCGGCGAGGAAGCCGACGGCCTGCCGCCGGGCAGCCTCGGCAACGGGGACGCGGCGCTGGCGCTGGCGGAACTGGTCGAAGCCGGAGTCGGTTCGCAGCTCCGCGAGCACCTCGTCCACTTCGCCGTCCGGGTCGGCGCACGACGGCTGGCCGACGCCGCGGTGTGCCTGCGCCGGGTGGGCCACCGCGCCGCGGCGGATCTCGCCTCCAAGCAGGCGCGGCTGGTCGGCTCGCTGCAGCACCCGCTGGTCACCGGCGACGACGCCGCCGCCGGTGCCCTCCTCCGCGCGCTGGCCCCGACCTACGACGGGCTGCGAGCGGCCCTGCGCCACCGGTCATAGCGCCAGGTCGAACCGGGCGAGCCGGTCGGGGTCGGCCAGGATGTCGATGGCGGCGATCCGCTCGTTGACGATGGTGAAGCTGATGATCGAGAACAGGGCGCCGTCGACGGTGTTGACCAGCCCGGCGTTGCCGTTGACCAGTGCGGTCCGGGTGGTCGTGGTGGTGGCCATGCGCTGGAAGGTGGCGAGCTGACCGGCCACCGCCTCGGCCCCGCGGAGGGTCCGCATCCCGCCGGGCAGGGTGCCGCTGTCGGCGCGCAGCACGATGCCGGGGTCGAGGATGGCCAGCAGGCCATCGAGGTCGCCACCGCGGGCGGCGGTGAGGAAGGCGTCGACCACCCGGCGCTGGGTGTGCCGGTCCGGGTCCGGCTTCGGCGCGGTGCCCCGGACCTGCCGCCGGGCGCGGCTGGCGAGCTTCCTGGCCGCGGCCGGGGTGCGGTCGACGATCGGCGCGATCTCGTCGAACGGCATGCCGAACAGGTCGTGCAGCACGAAGGCGAGCCGTTCGGCCGGGTTGAGCGATTCCAGCACCACCAGCAGCGCCAGGCCGACGGAGTCGGCGATCAGCGCCTCCGCCTCCGGGTCGGTGCCGTCCTCGGGGCTGACCACGGGGTCGGGCAGGCGGGACTCCAGCGGGTCCTCGCGACGCTGCCGCCGTGAGCGGAGCTGGTCCAGGCACACCCGCCCGACGACGGTGGTGAGCCAGCCGCCGAGGTTGTCGATCTCGTCGGCCTCGGACCGGGCGAGCCGGAGCCAGGCCTCCTGCACGGCGTCGTCGGCCTCGGCCAGGGAGCCGAGCATCCGGTAGGCCACCGCCTTCAGGTGGGGGCGGTGCTCCTCGAACCGCTGGGCCAGGAAGTCGTTCATGGTCGTCCTCTCGCGTGGGTGGTCCACCGGCTTGACGCACCCACCTCCCGGAATGTGACCGCGCGAGCCCCGGTCACATCCTCGCCGATCCGCGCGTCAAGCCCTCGCAGCTGACGGAAACGGAGCGGAGCGGATGAACGAGATCGACGTACACGGCACGGTGGCGAGCGGGTTCGAAGCGGTGCGCGAGGTGTTCGCCACCGCGGCGCCGGGGGACGGGGCCCGGGTCACGGCGTATGTGCACGGCAGGCAGGTGGTCGACCTGTGGACCGCGGGCGGTGACGGGCTGACCGGCGTCTACTCCTCGACCAAGGGGGCCGCCACCCTGGTGGTGGCGCTGCTGGTGCAGGACGGGCGGCTGGCGCTGGACGAGCCCGTCGCGCGGCACTGGCCGGAGTTCGCCGCGGCCGGCAAGGACGGGATCACCCTGCGGGAGGTGCTCACCCACCGCTCGGGTGTGATCGGGGTCGACGGCGGGTTCAGCGCCGCCGAACTGGCCGACGACCGGGTGATCGCCGCTCGCCTCGCCGGGCAGCGGCCGTACTGGCGACCGGGTTCGGCCTACGGCTACGGCGGATTCGTGACCTTCGCGATCGTGGCCGAAGTGGTCCGCCGGGTCACCGGCCGTTCGCTCCAGGAACTGTTCGAGGAGCGCATCCGGGCGCCGTACGGATTGGACCTCCACCTGGGGTTGCCCGCGGAACTGGAGGACCGCTACCGGGAGGTCCTGCCGGGCTTGGCCGCTCCCGAAGAACTCGCGGCGTTCTGGGCGTCGGTGCCCGGACCGCACAGCCTGACCGGGATCGGGTACGGCCTGAACTCCACGCCACCCCTGGACCAGGTGGCCTTCGCCAACACCCGGCGGGTGCGGGCGCTCGGCCAGGCGTCCGCCGGAGGCGTGGGCAACGCCCGCGGCCTCGCGGGGATGTACGCGGCTGCTCTGCCCGGTTCGGACGGACGGCCGCCGCTGCTGGAACCGGGCGTCCTCGGTGAGTTCGCCATGCCGCACTCCACCGGCCGCGACCTGGTCACCGGGGAGGCGGGGCAGTACGCCATCGGGTTCCAGGCGAAGGGCTTCCGCTACCCGTTCCTGAGCGCGAACGCCTTCGGGCACAACGGATCGGCTGGTTCGGAAGCCTTCGCCGACCCGGTCAGCGGCCTCGCGTTCGGGTACACCCGCCGCCGGTTCTCGTTCAACTGGTCCTACCCGGAACACGACCTGCTCGCCGACGCCGTGCACCACGCGGCCACGACCGCCGGGGGCCTCGGATGACCCCGCCCACTCGACTCCGCTCGCGCAACGGCCTGGCCCTGCTGGTGATCGCGGCCGCGCAACTGCTGATCGTGATGGACGGCACCATCGTCACCGTCGGCCTGCCCAGCATCGGCGCCGGGCTGGGCATCGCCGAGGCCGAACTGGACTGGGTGCTCACCGCCTACGCGCTGGCCTTCGGCGGGCTGCTGCTGGCCGGTGGCCGCGCCGGTGACCTGTTCGGCCGCCGCCGGCTGCTGCGGGCCGGGCTCGTGGTGTTCCTGCTCGCCTCCCTGCTGGGTGGTGTGGCACCGGACGGTGCGGTGCTGATCGCCGCGCGGGTGCTGCAGGGCGTCGGTGGCGCGATCATCGCCCCGGCCGCGTTGTCCCTGCTCGCCGACACCTTCCCCGCCGGGCCGGAGCGCAACCGGGCGCTCGGGGTGTACGGCGCGATGGGCGGGCTCGGCGCGGTGGCCGGCTTGCTGCTCGGCGGTGTGCTGACCGAGTACCTGGGGTGGCGGTGGATCATGTTCGTCAACCTCCCGGTTGTCGTCCTGCTGCTCGCCGGCACCCGCGCGGTGGTGCCCGGCACCCGTGAACGCGGTGGTCTGGACCTGCCCGGCGCCCTCACGGCCACCCTCGCCCTCGGCTGCTTCGTCTACGCCGTCAACCGAGCCGGAACCGGCCCCGGCTTCGCCTTCGGCGCGGTCGCCGTCGTGCTGGCCGTCGTGTTCGCGGTCATCCAGCGCCGGGCGCGGCACCCGATGCTGCCGCCACGGGTGCTGGCCGATCGCGGCAGGCTCGGCGCCAACCTGGTCCTGCTGCTCATGGGCGCGGGTCAGCTGGCCACGTTCTACTTCCTCACCCTCTACCTGCAGTCGATCAAGCAGTACTCGCCCGTGCTCACCGGGCTGGCCTACCTGCCGTTCGCGATCGGCATCGGCCTCGGCTCGGGGGTCGCCGGTCCGCGGCTGCAGGCGCGGCTGTCCCCGCGCGGTGTGCTGACGACCGGGCTGCTGCTCGCCGCCGTGGCGATGGGCTGGTTCAGCCTGCTCACCCCGGACCAGCACCCGCTGGTCACCCTGCTGCCCGCCCAGCTGGTCGCCGGGACCGGCCTGGGCATCGGTTTCGTCGCGGCGACGATCGGCGGGGTGCGCGGGGTGGCCGCGCAGGACTCCGGCATCGCTTCCGGCCTGGTCAACACCAGCCAGCAGGTCGGCGGGGCGCTGGGCTTGGCGGTCCTGGCCACCACCGCGGTCACGGTCACCGCGGGCCAGCCCGGGGGCACCCCGGTGCCGGAGGCGCTGACCAGCGGGTACACCACCGGTCTGCTCGGCGCGGGGGTCTGCTACCTGGCCGCGCTCCTCGCCGTCGCCGCCTTCCCGCGGGCACCGGTCACATCCGCCGCACCCGGTTCGTCAAGGCAGTGAAACAAGCACAACGAAAGGGAGAACCCACCATGAGCACCACCACCACGCCCCAGCAGGACACCCTCCGCTCGCGCCTGCCCAACCCGGCCACCCTCGTCCCCGAACTGGGCGAGGTCGGCGCGGCCCTGTTCAAGGCGGTGGGCAACGGGGCGATCCCCCAGGTCACGATCAGCCTGGTGCAGCTGCGGGCCGGTCAGCTCGCCGGCAACACCTACCTGACCACCCTGCACACCGGCAACCTCCGCAAGGCCGGGACGGCCGAGGAACGCATCACCGCCGTGGCGTCCTGGCGGGACGCACCCTGCTTCACCGACGCCGAACGCGCGGCGCTGGCGCTGGTCGAAGCCGTGCTCACGCCGAACCCGCACGGCGAGCGGGTTTCCGACGACCTGTACGCCCAGGCGTCGCGGCACTACGAGGACAAGGCGATCGCCACGCTCGCCATGGCGATCGGCCAGGTCTGCTTCTTCCTCCCCCTGGCCCTGATCGGCAAGCCGCTCCCCGGGGTGTCGCCCGCGGAGCAGTGGCGGCAGTAGCGGTTCAACCCGGCCTGAAAGGTTTTGTCACCGCGTTACGGGCGAGTCAGTCTTCTCCAGGAAGACCAAGCCGATCTGGGGGTCGAAATGAAGAAGTCACTGGCGCTGGGCGCCGTCGCCGGAGCCCTGCTGACCACGGTGGTCACCGGAGCGGGCACGGCGGGTGCGGCACCGCTGCCCCGCACCTGCGCCTGGGAAACGTCCTGTTCGCTCGGCATCGGCGCACCGCGCGCCTTCGTCAACATCAGCGTCGATGCCATCGCGGGGGTCGACGAGACCTTCGGCTGGACGTTGTCCCCGACCGTCGCGGGCTGCTCGGGTTACGCGACGGTCTACGACCCGCCGTCGAACAAGGGGTGCAACCTGACCGACGGCCGGTCGTACTCGATCATCGCGTGGAGCCCCGGCAACCACTACCACGCCTGGGACCTCGGCTGGAACCACTGACCCCGCCTTCCCCGCAGGGGGGCGGCTGACCGACGATGTCCGGGTCACCCGGCTCGGACACGGAGGTCTCGATGGGCAACGCCGAGCTGCGGCGGCGTCGCGGGCACTACGGTGTGGACGGTGATTTCCGGCTGGTCCCGGCCGGGTGGCAGGCGGCGGCCATCGTCACGGTGTTCCTGGTGCTGCCGGGGTTCGTCGTGTTCGACGCCGTCGCGGGGCGCATCGGTGCCGCTGTCGCGGGTGGCCTGATCACCGCCCTGCTGGCGGTCACCGCCGCCTCGTTCGCCTACACCACCCGGGTGGGAAAGTTCGAGGTGTGGGCGCGGCTGCTCGCCGACCTCGGCCTGCGTGGGGACGAGCGCCTGCTCGACCTCGGCTGCGGCCGGGGAGCGGTCCTGCTCGCGGCGGCGGAGCTGCTGCCGTCGGGCCACGCGGCCGGCGTCGACCTGTGGCGGCCCGACCAGACGGGCAACTCGCCGGGGGCCACGCGCCGCAACGCCGAACTGGAAGGCGTTGCGGCGCGGGTCTCCCTGCACACCGCCGACATCACCGGCCTGCCGTTCGCGGACGGCAGCTTCGACGTGGTCGTCAGCAGTTTCGTGCTCCACCACGTGCCGACCGACGCCGGCCGCCGGGCGGCGCTCGACGAGGCGGTGCGGGTGCTGCGCCCGGGTGGGCGCCTGGTCATCGCCGATCTCGGGCACACCCGGAAGTACGCCGCCCACCTGCGGGCCAGGGGCGTCCACACGCCGGGACGCCGTCGCCTCGGCTGGCGCGTCTGGTGGGGCGGGCCGTGGTTCCCGAGCCACCTGGTGACCGGCACGAAACCCGGACCGGCTGGTGAGCCGGGGACCGGTCCGGAAACCGCTGGCTAGCGTCTTCCCGGTGAGGATTCTGCTGACCGAGGACGAAGCGGACCTGCGGGTGGCGGTGCAGTCGGCGTTGCGCGGCGCGGGGCTGGCCGTCGACACGGCCTTCGACCTGCCGGACGCCGACCTGGCGCTGGCGGTGAACACCTACGACTGCGCGGTCTTCGACCGGATGCTGCCCGCGGGTGACGCCCTGCGCTACGTCGAGCACCGCAGGCGGTCGGGCTGGGACCTGCCGGTCCTGTTCACCACCGCGCGGGACGCGGTGCGCGACCGGGTCGAAGGTCTCGCTTCGGGGGACGACTACCTGGTCAAACCGTTCGCCGTCGCGGAACTGGTGGCCAGGGTGCGCAGGCTGTGCCGGCTCGGGAACCCACCGGCCGCCACCGTGCTGCGGTGGCGGGACGTCGAACTGGACCCCACCCGCCACGACGCGTGGCGCGGTGGTGTCCCGCTGCGGTTGACGCCCAAGGAGTTCCTCGTGCTGCAACGGCTCCTCGCCGCCGCGGGGGCCGCGGTGAGCCGGGCCGAGCTGACCGCCGCCGCGTGGGACGAGTACGTGCCGCCCGCCTCCAACGTGCTGCACGTGCTGATCACCCAGCTGCGGCGGAAACTCGGCCAGCCGGGGGTGCTGCACACCGTGCGCGGGATCGGTTACCTGCTGGGCGAACCAGGGGTGCCGGTCCGGTGACGGCGGCGCGGGTGCTGGTGGTCGAGGACAACGAGGACCTGCGGGTGGCGGTGACCGCCGAACTCGCCGCGAACGGGCTGTTCGTCGGCCAGGCCGCCGACCTGGCCTCGGCCGATGCCGTGCTCGCCCGCGGTGCCTGCGACTGCGTCGTGTTCGACCGGATGCTGCCCGACGGCGACGCGATGGCCTACGTGCACCGGCGCAGGCAGCGGGGCTGGTCGGTGCCGGTGCTGTTCCTCACCGCCAGGGACACGGTCGCCGACCGGGTGGCGGGGTTCGAGCACGGTGGCGACGACTACCTGGTGAAACCGTTCGCGGTGGCCGAGTTGACGGCCAGGGTGCTGGTGCTGTGCCGTCCCGGCAGGCGGCGCCCCTCGGTGCTGCGCTGCGCCGACCTGGAACTGGACAGCGGCCGCGGCCGGGTCCGGCGGCGATCGGTGCTGCTGACCTTGAGCCACAAGGAGTTCGCCGTGCTGGAGTACCTGATGACCCGGCCGGAGCAGGTCGTGTCCAGGACCGAGCTGATCGAGCACTGCTGGGACACCGGCACCGATCCGAGGTCCAACGTGGTCGACGTGGTGGTGCGCCGGCTGCGGGCGAAACTGGCCGCGCCCGACCTGGTGCACACCGTGCGCGGGGTCGGCTACCGGTTGGGCAGGTCGTGAGGTGCTAGGCCGTTCGGCTGGTGTGCCACCCCCGATCGGGCGGTCGGCCGGTGTGGTGCTGGCTTCGCCACCGGAAGCTGGTTTAGCTCGAACGGAGATCGGAACGAGCGGGAACGAGGGACCGGAATGATCGACATGGCCGCGGTGGAAGCGCTGAAGCACCGGGGTGATCCGCTCGCCGACGCGGTGATCGCCGACCTCGTGGGAGCCGGGCGGGTGGCCGAGGTCAACGAGGTGCTCCGCCACTTCCGCGACAACGACCAGCCCATTCCGGAGGTGCTGCCCGATTCGGTGCGCGACTACCTGGTCGCCACCGACAACCCGCCGTCGTGGGCGGACCTCGACCGGGTGGCGAGCGCCTTCGAGTTCTTCGTCGACGACGGGGTGCACGTCGCGTCCGTGTTGTCCTTCGGCGCGATGGTCAACTGCTACGCCCAGCCGCGCCCGTCCCGGGTGCTGTCGTTGACCCACCGGCTGAACCAGCCGCACCGGAGATTGTCCGAGACCTCGCAGTTCGTGCTGAACATGATGGGCCGCGAGCCGTTCGGGTCCGGTGGCGCGTTCGTGCCCACCATCCAGAAGACGCGGCTGATCCACGCCGCGGTGCGGTACTTCATCACGCGCTCGGGTCAGTGGGACGTCGAGGCCGACGGGGTGCCGGTGTGCCAGCAGGACCTGCTCGGGGCCCTGCTGATCTTCTCGGTCCAGGTGATCGACGGCATGCGGCGCATCGGGATCGCGGTGACCGAGGCCGAAGCCGAGAGCTACTACTACGTCTGGCGGGTGACCGGCGCGATGCTCGGCATCCCGGCCGAGGCCATGCCGGAAACCCTCGACGGCGCCAGGGAACTCAACGCGGCGATCGTCGACGCCACCTACGGGCCCTCCGCCGAAGGTGTGGCGCTCACCCGCGACCTGATCGAACTCTACGAGGCCATGGTGCCCGGCAAGGCGTTCGACGGTGTGGTGGCCGCGATGATCCGCCAGACGGTCGAACCCCGCGTCGCCGACTGGATGGAGGTGCCGGACTCGCGGGGGTGGACCCGCGCGGTGCGGGCCGGCACCCGGCTGATGCGGGCCTTCGAGCGTTCCGAGGACCGCAGCGGGCTGGCCACCACGGTGCTCGACAAGGCGGGCAACCTGCTGCTCGGCACCAGCGTCCGCACCCTGACCGACGGTCAGCCGACCGAGCTCAACATCCCGGCGGAGCTGCGGGAGAAGTGGCTGGCCACCGGTCCCTGCCCGGTCAAGCCCACCACGATGGCCTGAAGGGGACGGTTTGGCGGCCCGCTCAGCGGGAACGGCCAAGGGGGAGCGAGAGGAGACCCCCGATGCCGCGACCCCACGTCGACCCCGGCCGGATCGTGATCTACACCGACGTCGCCTGCGCCTGGTCGACGGTGACCATCGTGCGGTTGCTGCGGGCCAGGGACGAACTGGGCCTGGCCGACCGGGTCCGGCTCGACCACCGCTGCTTCCTGCTCGAGGACGTCAACTCCTTCCCGATCCCCAAGCGCTTCCTCGACTCCGAGATCCCCGTGGCCGGGGCGCTCGAACCGGGGCTGGGCTGGAAGAACTGGCAGGGCGATCCGGCGGACTGGCCGGTGACCACCGCGCCGGCCAACGAGGCCGTGCACGCGGCGAAGACGCAGTCACCGCTGGCGGCCGAGCAGCTGGACCTGGCGCTGCGGCTGGCGTTGTTCCGGGACAGCCGGTGCATCTCGCTGCGGCACGAGATCCTGGCCATCGCCGGTGACTGCCCGGCGGTGGACGCCGGGGAACTGGCGCGGGCCCTGGACGACGGGCGTGCCCGCGCGCACATGATGGCCGACTACCACGCCAACCGCGAGCTGGTGCAGGGCAGCCCGCACCTGTTCTTCGCCGACGGCCACGACGTGCACAACCCGGGGATCGAGCTGCACTGGGAAGGCGAGCCCGGCGCCGGTTTCCCGGTGGTGGACAAGGATGATCCCGAGGTGTTCACCCAGCTCGTCCAGCGCGCGGCGCGGTGGTGAACGGTCGCCGGGGTCACCAGGGCGAAGCAGGGCGCCGTCCTGGGATGATCCGCGGATGGAGCTGCGTCAGTTCAGGTACTTCCAGGCGGTGGCCGAGGAACAGCACCTGACTCGCGCCGCCGACCGGCTGGGGTTGCGCGCGACTTCGCTGAGCCAGCAGATCCTGGCGCTGGAGAAGGAGGTCGGCGTGCCGCTGTTCACCCGCCACCCCGGCGGGATGACGCCGACCGCGGCCGGCCGGGCCCTGTTGCCGAAGGCGCGGGCGGTGCTGGCGGCGGTCGACGACGCGGTGTTCGCCGCCCGGTCGGCGGAACAGCCGGTGCCGCGCATCGGGGTCACCCCTGGTGCGCCGCCCGCGGTGTCGGCCGCGCTCGGCGGCCTGGTGCGGCGGTGCTCCGCGGAGTTGTGCGACCTGCCCGTTGCCGCCCAGCTCAGCCGGTTGCGGGCGGGCGGTCTCGACGCCGGGGTGGTGGTGCTCCCGGCCGGCACCGACGGCCTGACCTGTCGCGAGATCAGCGCCGCGCCGTTGGGCGTGGTCGTCGGGGCCGGGCACCCGCTCGCCGCCGAGCCGGTGCTCGACTGGTCGCGGCTGGCCGGGCAGGACCTGCTCTGGTTCGACCGGGACCTGGCGCCCGGCTACCACGACGCGGTGCTTTCGGCGCTGGGCTGGCAACCGCGGCGGATCCGGCGTGGTGAGCCGCGGCGGGGGCTGTTCACCGCGGAACTGTCCGGTGACGACGGCGTGGTGGCGCTGCGCCCGCGGTGGGCGGCGGAGGGCCCGCTGGTCTGGCGTCCGCTGCGGGCGGCGCCGGTGGTGCGGCACGCCCTGGTGTGGCGCACGGCTCAGCACGACCGGCTGTTCGGCGAACTGGCCGCCGACCTGGCGGATGAGGCGGTACCGGACGAGCGTCCGGTACCGCCTCGTGGACGGCGCTGACGGGCCCGGTTTCACTGGGCCCCACCGACTGATGGGAGTGCCACCATGCCGCTCGTCCACTGGGGATTCGCCTACACCGCCGCCGGTGCCGACCCCGCCCGCGATGTGTCCGTTGTGGACACCGGCGCCTGCCGCACGGTGCTGGTCGGCATGGCCGACCCCGCCCAGGTGCTCGACGTCGCCCGGCGCCTGGTCGACGACGGGGCGCAGCTGATCGAGCTGTGCGGCGGGTTCGGCCCGGAGTGGACCGCACGCGTGCTGGCGGCGATCGAACACCGGGTGCCGGTCGGTTCGGTCGCCTACGGCCCGGAGTCGGTCTCGGGGGTGCACCGCATCTTCGCCTGATTCAGGACGCCGGGGCCTCGCTCACGTAGAGCACGTTGCCGTCGGGGTCGCGGAAGTCGAACATCGGCGGAACGCCTTCCCAGCGCACGAGTTCGTCGACGCCGACCCCGCTTTCCCGGAGCCGGGTGTGCAGCGCGGCCGCGTCGCCGGTGGTGAAGCGAATGCCGGTGTCGACCCCGGCGGGCCCCTTGGCGGGCGTCAGCGCGACGGTCACCGCCCCCTGCGGCAACGCGAGTTCGATCCAGCGCCCGCCGAACTGGTCGATGGGGGTGTCCAGCACCTTCTCGAAGCCGAGGGTGGTGGTGTAGAACTCCAGCGCCCGGTCCTGATCGGTGACGGGGATGCCGACGGCACGGATTCCGCTGAGCTGGGCAGTCATGGTCGATCTCCTCGTTTCGTTCGTGAGCTTCCGAGGAGACGTAGCAACCACGTCACCGATTTCGACACCGGCTCGCCAGGAGTTCTTCGGCGAGGTGAGGCCGTCGAGCACCCGGGTGAGGCCGTCGCGGAACCAGGTGTCGAGGTCGGTGAATTCCGGCGGGCCGCCCACCCCGGCGAGCCAGGTGTGCCGGTTCAGGCGGGCGGCCGCCCCCGCCCACCAGGTCCCGAAGCCGATGCCCGAAGCGGCGGCCTCCTGGTGTTCGGCGAGCAGCAGCAAAGCCATGCCCTGCACGTAGGCGTCCAGCGCCAGGTAGCGGCCGAGCGCCGCCGGCTGGTCCAGGCCAAGGGCGGCGAACGCCTCGACGGCCGCCTTCGCGGTGTCCAGTACGGCGGGCACCAAGGGCGGCCGCGTGCTGGCGAGCACGCTGACCAGCCACGGGTGCGCCCGGTACACCGACCACTGGGCTTCGGTGAGCTGGGTGAGCCGGGTGAGCGTGTCGAGCGGGGCGCCCGCGGGCGGGCGGCGGGTGAACAGGCGCTGCACCATCGTCGCGACGAGCTTGTCCCGGCTGCCGAACGTGCGTTGCACCACCACCAGGGAGACCCCCGCGTGGTGCGCGACCGCGCGCAGGGTGACGGCGGCGATCCCGTCGGCGTCCGCCAGTGCGACGGCCGTTCCGAGCAGGTCACCGGTGCTCTCGGCGGTCCTCGGGGCGGCGGCGAGCCTGCCGAGGTCACGCCGTCGCCGGTAGGACCGGGACTGGCAGGACCGCGAGCAGTAGCGCCGCGGCCGTCCGGTGCCGGCGGGCGCGCCGAGTTCCCGGCCGCAGTCGAGGCAGGTGTTTCGTCTCGGCTCCATGTGCGACGAAAGTACTTCCTCGCGGGCGGGTGCGTGGGCGAACGTCGGAACCATGACACTGACCGTTCGCCCCGCCGAGCCGCCGGAGTTCGACACCGTGTTCCCGGTGTGCGTGGAAGCGTTCTCCGAAGAAGCCGTTTCGGCGTGGGTCGTTCCCGATCCCGAGGTGCGGCGGGCCCGCACCCGGGAGATGTTCGAAACCGCGCTGGAGGCGATGATCGACGCCGGGCAACTCGTCGTCGCGTGGGACGACGGCGGAGCTGTCGCCGCGTCGATCTGGCTGGACCGGTTCGAACCGACTCCCGTGGGCGAGGGGCGAATGGCCCTCGTCAAGGCGGCCACCGCGGCCCGGCACCCCGGCGAGCCCCACGTCTACCTGGCCGCCATGGCCGCGCTGCCGCACCGGCGCGGGAAGGGCGCCGGAACGGCCATGCTGCGCCACGGCATCGAGCACGCCGGTGGCCTGCCGGTCTACCTGGAGGCGTCGACCGCCCGGAGCCGGGAGTTGTACGCCCGCCACGGTTTCACCGACCACGGCCCCCCGATCCACCTTCCCGACGGGGGGCCGGTCCTCCAGCCGATGTGGCGGGCCTAGATCCGTTCGATCCAGACGTTGCGGAACCTCGGGTTGTCCCCGGGGTCACCGTGGTCCTGCAGCCGGATCGAGCCCGGTGACGGGTCCTCCGGCTGCCCGTTCCCGGTCTTGCCGTCGATCGCCACGTCGTCGTGCACCAGTTTCCCGTTCCACCACAGGCTCACCCTGGCGTCGGCGATCTTCGTGCCGTTGGCGTCGAAGCGGGCCGCGCGGAAGACGATGTCGTAGCTCTGCCAGGTGCCCGGTGCCGTCGCGGCGTTGACGTCCGGTGCCTTCTTCGTGTAGATCGCGCCGGCGTCGTTGTTCTTCGGCGGGTTGATCCCGAACGAATCCAGCACCTGGATCTCGTAGCGCTCCTGGATGTACACGCCGCTGTTGCCGCGCGCCTGCCCGGTCTGCTCCGGCGGGTAGGCGGGCTGGTACCACTCGGCGTGCATCCGGAAGTCGCCGAACCTGTCCTTGGTGCGGATGTCGCCGCCGGACGATTCCATCGAACCGTTCGCCACCGGCCACTTCGCCGGGCCACCGCCGGTCGACTCCCAGGCGTCGAGGTTCGTCCCGTCGAACAGGGTGATCCGCTTCGACGGGGTGACGGTGAGCTTGTCGAGGTTGACGTGGCCGTCGTCCTCCGGCTCGTAGACGAAGGCGACGGTGTTCGCGCCGGTCCGCAGCAGCGCGGATTCGACGTGCGTGGCCCACTGGCTCCAGCTGCCGGTGCTGGCCAGCCAGACCTGCTTCTGCTTGCGCCCGTTGACGTAGAGGCTCATCGACTTGGTCACCGGGTTCGGGCTGGGGTTCAGGCCGTTCGCGTACCGCAGGGCGAGGTCGTACCGCCCGCCCCTGTCGACGTCGACGGCGAAGGTGGTGCTGGTGCCCGGTTCCCAGTTGCGGTCGACGAACCCGGCACCGGAGTAACCGCTGTGGTTGGTGTTGAACCCGGTGCCACCGGCCAGCCGGGCGGATTCCGCCTCGTACTCCGGCGGCGGGGTCGTCCCGTCGGGCAGCGTGTTGAGCGTGTACCACGCCTCGGTGCTCCACAGCTCTTCACCGGATTCCGCGGCGAACGGGCGCGGGGACTGGACGTGCACCACGCGGCCCGGCTTCAAGCCCGCTACCGCGAGCGTCACCTTCTTGCGGTCCGCGGACAGCGATGCCGAGGTCACCTGCAGGGTTTCCTCGTCCACCTTCGGGCCGCCGTACTGCGGGGTCGCCACGTACCGCCACTGCTCGGCCCGGTACTTCGACGCCAGGTCCTGCGCGGTCTGCTCGGCCAGCGGCTGGGTGTACTCGATCTCGAACCCGCCGTCGACCGCGCGCATGGCCAGTACGTCGAACCCGCTCCTGCCGTTCAGCGACAGCTTCTGCAGGCCGTGCTTGAGCTTCCCGGCCTGGCCCCAGTTGCCCTCCGAGCCGATGCCGCCGGTGTAGATGGCGCCGTCCGGGCCCAGGCTGATCCGGCTGACGCCGGACTCCAGTCCCTGCGTCATCCGGAACACCGCACCCTGGTACTCGTCGCCGACCTTCTCCAGGTACGCCCGCTGCAGGCCGCCGTAGGTCACGTCGCCGAAGACCAGCTGCCCGGCGAACACGCCCTCGGGCAGCACGATCGGATTGCTCGGCGAGTTCGAGATCTCCCCGTGCGGCAACCACAGCACCGGCTCGGTCACCGGCTGGTCGTCGTACACGCCGTCGGGATTGGTGTGGTGGTTGAAGAACCGGCCCTGCTTGATCCGCACCAGCTTCGACGTGGGCAGGTAGGCACCCTGGTTGTCGGTGACGAAGATGTCGCCCTCCGGGCCCCACCCGATGCCGTTCGGCGTGCGCAGCCCACCGGCCACGTAGGACACCTGACCGGTGGCCTTGTCGACCCGCAGCGTGGAGCCGCGGTTGGGCACCGGCTGCGGGTCGAGGCTGGCGCCACCGGGCACCATGGCGATGCCGGTGGACAGGTAGAAGTAGCCGTTCCGGTAGAGCAGGCCGAAGGCGAACTCGTGGTAGTTGCCGCCGAACGGCCAGGTGGCGATCTTGCGGTACTGGTCGGTGACCTCGTCGCCGTCGGTGTCGGTCAGCTCGGTCAGGCCGTCCTTTTCGGACACGTAGAGCTTGCCGTCGACGTACTTGATGCCCATCGGCTCGCGGAGCTTCTCGGCGATCTTCTTGGGCTGCACCTGCGCGGCGTCGGCGTCGCCGGTGACGTTGTCGATCAGGTACACCTCACCGCTGACCGATTCGCGCGAGCCGCCCCAGGTGGAGATGGCCAGCCTGCCGTCCGGCAGCCAGTCCATGCCGGTGACCTGCGGTTCGAACCCGTCCGGGCGGAGGTCGGTCAGCGTGTAGGCGGGGTGCACGCCGGTCAGCGGCAGGCCGTCGCCGGGGGATTCGGTGACGCCCTCGCACTCCTTGCGACCGGGGGAGGTGACCCGCGTGACGCCGGCGTCGGTGCTCAGCACCGAGTTGGGCACCAGGGTGAACGCGCTCGCGCCCGGCGGCTTCCACTCCAGCTTGAGCCGCTGGTCGTAGTCGGCGTCGAAGTGCTCGATGTGCAGCGCCTGGTAGCCGGTGGTCAGCTCGACCGAGCCGTCCTTCGGGGTGGCGCCGTGCCTGCCGCCGTGGTCGATCACCTCGGTGCCGCCGACGTGCAGCCGGGCGCCGTCGTCACTGGTGAGCCGGAAGTCGTAGCGACCGGCGGTGGTGATGTTCAGGTTACCGACGACCTCGGTGACGAACCGGTCGGCGATGCCGAACTGCTCGTTGGTGGTCCAGTCGATGGTCGGCATCAGCCGGTCGATGTTGGGCGTCTGGCTGGGTTTGAGCGTGCAGTACTCCTCCAGCGGGACCTGCACGTCGAACACGCGCATGGTCACCCCCGGTTCCTGCGGCGGGATCTCCTCCTGGGCGGCGGCCGGAACGGGGGATCCGACGACCGGGACGAGCACCGCCGCGGCGAGCAGGGCGACGAACGACCGCATGGGCCTTCCTCCTCGGAGCAGGGAGGTGCGGTCCGCGCCGCACGGTGCTCACCCAACGCCATCTTTTGCGCAAGGTCAACAAAAGATGGCGGAAACGTTGCGAAAGTGCCGGAGTGGAGTAAGCGCTTACTGCGTTCGCCACCGGGCTCAAGCACGGTGGTGCGCCAGCACGTTGACCACCGTTCCACCCGGGTCCGCCACGAAGAACCGGCGCACGCCCCACGGCTCGTCGGTCAGCGGGTAGACGATCCGCAGCCCGCGGCGCACGGCTTCGGCGTGCGCCGCGTCGACCGCCGCCGGTTCGCCGACGTCGATGCCGAAGCGCGGCGGCGGGTCCTCGTGGCCGGGTGGGGGGATGAGCAGCTGCGCGGTGGGTTCGTCCGGCGAGCGCAGGCAGACGACCGGCTCTTCCATGGCGAGTTCGAGCCCGAACACCTCGGTGTAGAACTCCCGGGACGCGGCGAGGTCGGTGCCCTCGGCGTAGGGGTGGATCCTCCTGATCATCCGCCCATGGTCGCCGCCACCCACCCGGGTGGCTTGGAGAAAGGGGAGGTGCGCCGACTGCCGCGGCGGAATCTGGGTACTCCCCGGCCACGAAGCGAATCGAAGGGTGGAGCCCGATGCCTTCCTACCGCCACACCGGCACCGTCGACGTGCCGGCGGCAGACCTCTTCGGCTACCTCGCCGAGCCGGGCAACCTGCCGGACTTCCTGCCCGCGATGACCGAGGTGCACCGCGAGGGCGGTGGCCAGGTGCACGTCGAGGCCGAAGTGGGCGGCAAGCACGTCGAGGGTGAGGCGTGGCTGCGGGTGGACGAAGCCGCCAGGACCCTGCGCTGGGGCTCGCCCGGCGAGGACGACTACCACGGCGAGCTGAGCGTGGCCGAGCGCGAGCCGGGCACCAGCGAGGTCGAGATCCAGCTGCACACCGAACGCGCCGGTGGTGAGGAAATCCAGCGTGGGCTGGAGGAAGCGGTGGCCACGCTGGCGCAGCGGGCCGCGGCGGAGACCGACCGGGCGGCGGCCGAGCACCAGGAGGGCTGGTCCTGACCCGGCCTGGCAGCTAGCGGACAACCTCCCGCCGCGGCGGTTCCGGCGCCATAGGGTCGAGCTCATTCGAGTTCGGACGCTGGGGGTTTCGATGCCGGGAACGTTGCGGTGGGCTTCGCCCCTGCTCGCCTCGACCGCGGTGGTCTGGGGCCTGCTGGCACTGGTCGGCTCGGTGGTCACGCCCACCGAACCCCGGTACCGTCTGGTCGAAGTGGACCAGGGCTGGAGCGTGCCGGAGCTGGCCGTGGTGGCGGTGGGGCAGGTGGTGCTGTGCGTGCTGGTGCGCCTCGGCAGGCAGTGGGCGCGGGTGTGCCTGACCCTCACCGCGGTTCCGCTGGGGCTGCTGGCTTTCTGGATGATCGCCGACTTCGACGGCGGGGACAGCCTCGTCGTCCTGCTGGCCATGTGGCTCCTCCTCGGCGTCAGCGTGCTCGGCGTGGTCCTGCTGTACTCGCCGTCGACCAACGCCTACTTCGCCCGGGTGCGGCGGCTGCGGGCGGCGGCGAGGCCGCCACTGCCGGGCTGACGCACCGCGCTTCCCGCGCTCGTGGTGTCATCGCCTCATGAGTCAGCCGGAAACGGACGAGGTCCAGTTGGACGCCGTTCGCCGCGGGGACTTCGGGGCCTGCGACGAGTTGTTCCGCCGTCACGCCGCCGTCGCGAGGCGCGCCGCGTCGCGCTGGGTGCAGGATTCCGCCGAACGCGACGACCTGGTGGCCGAAGCGTTCGTGCGGGTGCTGATCGCCGTGCGCTCGGGTTCGGGGCCGCGGCGGGAACTGCGGCCGTACCTGCTGACCACGATGCGGAACCTGGCGGTCAGCTGGCAGCGGCGGCACGCCATGGTCGAGCTGCCGGGGGAGGTGCCGGACCGCCCGGTCGCCGGCACCGGGGCCGACGAGCTGACCCTGCGCCGGTGGCAGGCGGGCCTGGCCTGGCGGGCGTTCTGCCGGTTGCCCGGCCGGTGGCGGACGGTGTTGTGGCACACCGAGGTCGAAGGCACCCCGGCGGTCGAACTGGCGCCGCTGCTGGGGGTTTCGCCGAACGGCGTCGCCGTGCTCGCGGTGCGGGCCAGGGAAGGGCTGCGCCGGGCGTACCTGCAGGCGCAGGTGCCGGAGAGCAGCAAGCCCGAATGCGGCGAGGTCCGCGCGGACATGGGTTCCTGGGTGCGCGACGGGTTGTCGCCGCGCCGCGCCGGCCGGATCGCCACGCACGTCGACCGGTGCGCCGGTTGCCGGGCGGTGGTCGCCGGGCTGACCGAGACCAACCGGGAACTGCGGCCGGCCATGGCCCGGCGGCACGCCGGTGCGGTGGTGGTACCACTGTCCGCCGGAGTGGCGACCGGGGGTGGCAAGGTCGCGGCCGTGGTGGCCGCCGCGGTGGTCGCGGTGGCGGGCGGTGGGGTGCCGATCCCCCCACCGGCCCCCGTTGCGCCGTCCGCCCCACCGGCGGCCCTCGCCGAACCGCTGCCGGGGCCGAGGCCGTCGGTGGAACCGAGACCGGTGGTGGAGCCGGGACCGGTGGTGGAGCCGGGGCCGGTGGTGGCCGAGCCGCCCGGCTCCCGGCGGACTTCCGCCCCCGCACCGGCGACCGCCGTTCCGCGGACCGGCGGGGTCACGGTTCACCCGGGTGAGCGGTCTGTCCCCGCCGAGTCGGCGTGCTCGGGCCGGGGATGCGGTAATGCGAAGGCGGACAAGGCGAAGAGCGGAGGGAACAAATGGGGAGGGAAGCCGGCCCCGCCGGGTCTTTCGAAATCGGGCGCGAAGTCGTCTACCACCCCGCCGGGACAGCTGAAGAAGCACGGCGGGGGCTGATCGCCGGCCCCGCGGTGGTCGACAGCTACACCGAAACCACCTGGATTCCCGTCCGCGGCAACGAACAGGCCGACGACCGCGAACCGCAGTGGGTGCGGGCGGCCAACATCATCGACGTGCTGGTTCCCTGAGGCAGACCCTCGCCAGCTGGGTGGTTCGCCGGTAATGTCCAGCTGGTGGTGTGGTCGTGAGCGGAACCGGAGCCCGTGAAGTCGCCAGGAGCGCACCGTTCCAGCTGGCCGCGCGGCTCGGCATCGTGGCCTACGGCGTGGTGCACCTGCTCGTCGCGTGGCTGTCGGTGCAGGTGGTGCTGGGCCAGGGCGCGGGCAAGACCGACAAAACCGGGGCGCTGCAATCGATTTCCGGCGGTGCCTGGGGCGACCTGCTGCTCTGGCTGATCACCGGCGGCCTCGCCGTCACGGCGTTGTGGCAGGCGTTCACCGCGGCGACCGGCAGCTGGCGCACCGGTGCCGAGCGCTGGGTGCGGGTGATGAACCTCGGTGAAGTGGTGCTGTTCGGCTACCTGGCCTTCCTCGCGGGCAAGCTCGCGGCCGGTTCCCCGGCGTCGTCCACCGACAGCGCCCAGTTCGGCCTGATCGACACCCTGCTGCGCCAGTCCTGGGGCAAGCCGGTGGTGGTGGTGCTCGGTGTGGCGGTCATCGCGGCCGGGGCGTTCATCGCCCGCCACGGCATCGCGCGGCGGTTCAGCCGGGAACACGACCTCGGCGGGGCGAGCCGGTGGACCAGGACGGCCGTGGCCCGCCTCGGCCAGATCGGCTACACCGCGCTCGGCACGGTGTACGCGGTGGTCGGCGCGCTGGTGGTGCTCGCCGCGGTGCAGCACAAGCCGGAGCAGGCCACCGGGATCGACGTGGCGCTGAAGAACCTGGCGGGCCGCCCGTACGGCGCGGTGCTGCTGGTGGCGATCGCCGTCGGACTGGCCGCCTTCGCCGTGTTCACCTTCTTCGACGCGCGGTTCCGCCGCGCCGAATAGGTACGGATCCAGTGCGGGGGTGTCACGCGCCCCGGTTTTTATTGTGACTACGGCGAAGACCTCGCCCTGTTCTTGGCTGGGGGCCGGGGCGGGGTGGGGGGTCTGGGCGGTGGCTCCTGTTCGTGCGCCCGGCTGCGCGTTGGGTGGGTGGGGTGGGGCTGGGCGACCACTCACAAAACCGGTTCGATGAGCGCCCCCACCAGCCTGGGGAGCACCTCGCTCAGATAGCGCCGCCCCGCATCGGGAGCCGTGTCGAGCAGGGTGCGTTCCAGCATCGCCTCGTACAGGGCGGTGATCGTGACGACCGCGCTGCGTGGCTCGACGGTCAGCCGGGCGCCGAGCCGGTCGAGCAGGCCGAGCAGGATCTCGGCGAACGCCGCGTGGAAGCGGTTCTCGGCGGCCGCCGCGGCTTCGCGCAGTTCGGGCAATCGCAGCGCCTGGGCCCGGAACTCGGTGTAGAGCAGGTACCAGGTGGTGTCCGAGGTGATCGAATCGGCGAACAGCGCGCTGGCCTTCCCGGCGATCTCGGCGACGTCCGCCATGGACGGTGAGGTGGTGGCCGCGGCCGCCGCGGTCACCGCGCGGCGGAACCGCTCCGCCCGCTGATCCATCTGCACCTCGTACAGGGCCAGGAACAGCTCCTCCTTGCTGGCGAAGTTCGAGTAGAACGCGCCGCGGGTGAACCCGGCCCGCTCGCAGATCTCCTCGACCGGGGCATCGCGGATGCCGGTCTCGCTGAACACCTGGTAGGCCGCGTCGATCAGCCGCCGCCGCGTCTCGGCCCGTCGCCGCGACAGGCCACCCGTTCTGGTCA
Source organism: Amycolatopsis sp. NPDC045836 (assembly GCF_056431745.1). NCBI lineage: Bacteria > Bacillati > Actinomycetota > Actinomycetes > Pseudonocardiales > Pseudonocardiaceae > Amycolatopsis > Amycolatopsis sp. NPDC045836. The sequence continues at coordinate 309,019 of NZ_JBWKKF010000008.1, forward strand.
TCAACCTTTGTCATCCCGCTCGTTGAGGTACCCGTCACCCGAACTCGAACGATACACGGTGCATCGGATACATTGTGTATCGCGATACACCGTGTATCCATTGCGGAAGGGAGCCGCTTCGTGTCGTCGTTCCTCTACCGCCTCGGCCGGGGCGCCGCGCGGGCTCGCGGGCTGGTCCTGGTGCTGTGGGTGGTGGTGCTCGGCGTCACGGGCGGCGCGGCGGCGCTGCTGAACCAGGGCACGGACGACAACTTCGCCATCCCCGGTTCCGAATCGCAGGAGGCGCTCGACCACCTCGGCCGGGTGTTCCCCGAGGTCAGCGGCACCTCGGCGCAACTGGTGCTGGTGGTCGAGGAAGGCGCACGGGTCGACACCACCCGCGAAGCGGTGGCCGAGGCGGTCACCCGGATCAACGCGGTGGACCAGGTCGCCACCGCGGTCGACCCGTTCGGCGGCAACGTCTCCGGTGCACTGTCCGAGGACGGCCGGGCCGCGTTGATCGCCGTGCCGCTGGAGGTCGGACTGGCCGACGTGACCCCCGGGACGAGGACCGCGTTGTCGGCGATCGCCGCCGATCTCGCCACGGCGACCGGGGGCCGGGTCCACACCGGCGGCGACGCCTTCTCCGACCGCGTGCCCGAGCTCAGCCCGACCGAGGGCATCGGCCTGGTGATCGCGCTGCTGGTGCTGGTGCTGGTGTTCCGCTCGCTGATCGCGTCGGTGATGCCGCTGCTCACCGCCGTGCTCGGGGTGGGCGTTTCGATGGGCCTGGTCTACCTGGCCACCCTGGTCACGCCGATCTCGTCGACCGCGCCGATGCTGGCGGTGATGCTCGGGCTGGCGGTCGGCATCGACTACGCGCTGTTCCTGCTTTCGCGGCACCGCGACCAGCTCGCCGAAGGCATGGCCGTGGCGGAGTCCATCGCCAGGGCCACCGCGACGGCCGGTTCCGCGGTCATCTTCGCCGGGCTCACCGTGGTGATCGCGTTGCTCGGCCTGTCGGTCGCGGGCATCCCGTTCCTGACCACGATGGGCATCGCCGCCGCGGTGGCCGTCGCGCTGGCGGTGGGCATCGCGATCACCCTGGTGCCCGCCCTGCTTTCCTTCGCGGGCAAGCGTTTGCGCCCACGCCGACCACGCGGTCGGCGCAGGCGCCGCCGCAAGCCGCAGGTGGCCCGCTGGTGGGTGCGCGCGGTGACGCGGGTGCCGCTGGTGACCGTGCTGGTGGTGGTCGCCGGACTGGCCGTGTGCGCGATCCCCGCCGTGGACCTGCGGCTGGCGTTGCCGGACAACGGGACCGAAGCCGAAGGCACCCCGGCCCGCGAGACCTACGACGTGCTCAGCGAGCACTTCGGCCCGGGGTTCAACGGGCCGCTGATCGTCACCGCCGACATCATCACCAGCACCGATCCGATCGGCCTGGTCAACCGGCTCGCCGACGAGATCCGCACGCTGCCCGGGGTCGAGTCGGTCCCGCTGGCCACCCCGAACCCGAAGGGCGACACCGGCATCATCCAGGTGGTCCCGGCCACCGCCCCGGATTCCCCGCAGACCGACGAGCTGGTGGAACGCCTGCGCGGGCAGGAGCAGCACTTCCTCGACGCCTACGGCACGCAGACCGCGGTCACCGGCATCACCGCCGTGGGCATCGACGTCTCCGCGCAGCTGGGCAGTGCGCTGCTGCCGTTCGGGGTGCTGGTGGTCGGGCTGTCGCTGGTGTTGCTGGCCATGGTGTTCCGGTCGATCTGGGTGCCGGTCAAGGCCACCGCCGGTTACCTGCTCTCGGTCGGCGCGGCCTTCGGCGCCACGTCGTTCGTCTTCGGCCAGGGGCACTTCGCCGAGCTGCTGCGGGTCAGCCACACCGGCAGCGTGATCAGCTTCCTGCCGATCATCCTGATGGGTGTCCTCTTCGGACTCGCCATGGACTACGAGGTGTTCCTGGTTTCCCGCATCCGCGAGGACTACGTGCACCGCGGCGACCCGCACCACGCCATCGAAACCGGGTTCGTCTCGGCGTCGCGGGTGGTGGTCGCGGCGGCGGTGATCATGTTCGCGGTGTTCGCCGCGTTCGTGCCCGAGGGCAGCGCCACCATCAAGCCGATCGCGTTCAGCCTGGCGGTCGGTGTGTTCGTGGACGCCTTCCTGGTGCGGATGACGCTGGTGCCCGCCGTGCTGGCCCTGCTCGGGCACCGCGCGTGGGGGCTGCCGCCGAAGCTCGACCGCGCGCTGCCGGTGTTCGACGCGGAAGGCGACGCGCTGGTGCGTGAACTGCGCCTGGCGGACTGGCAGGGGCGCGACGAGGCGATCAGCGCCCGCGGCCTGCGCGTGGAGGACGACCGCGGCCGCCCGGTGTTCCGCGAACTCGACCTGCACCTGGCGCGCGGGGGAGTGCTGGTGCCGCACGGCACCGGGGCCACCGGCAAGACCGCCCTGCTGTACGCCCTCGGCGGCCGGATCACCAAGCTGCACGGGGATCTGAAGGTGCTCGGCCGGGTGCTGCCGCAGCACACGCACGCGTTGCGCCGCGACGTCACGGTGATCCCGTGCCGCGACACCGCCGAACCCGATCGCGAAGTGGCCGGTGCGCTCGACGACGGCGTCGAACTGGTCCTCATCGACGACGTGGACCTGGTGCTGCGCACCGATTCCCGTGACCGCCTGCGGGAACTGCTGGCGCGGCGGCACACCCGCTCCGGGCGGCCGGTCTCGTTCGTGCTGACCTGCCAGGACCCCGAGCGCATCCGGGACCTGCTGCCCGCCACCGCCCAGCCGCTCGCCCTCCGCACGCCCGTCGAGGTCCCGTGATGCTCAAACCGTTCGCCAACTCCGCCCGCGCCCTGGCTGCCGGGCCGCTGACCTGGAAGAGCTGGGCCGGGCTGATCGCCGTGCCGGTACTGGTGATGGGGCTGCTCACCTGGGCGTTCTGGTCGCCGGTCACCGATCACGGCACGGCCACCGCCGCGGTGGTGAACAACGACGAGCCGGTCACCGTCAACGGCCAGACCATTCCGCTGGGACGGCAGCTGGCCGGGAACCTCACGCACCACACCGAATCCGCGTACGACTGGGTGCTCACCGACGCCGAGGACGCGGCGAGCGGCCTGGCCGACGGCACCTACACCGCGGTGGTCACCATTCCGCGGGAGTTCTCCGCCCGCGGCACGTCCACCGCCACCGCCCAGCCGCTCGACACCACCAAGGCCGTGCTCGACGTGAAGACCGCGTCGGCGGCGGGGGTGGTGGACCCGGCGCTGGCCGAGCAGGTCGGGCAGGCCACCCGGCAGGCGCTCAACCAGCAGGTGGTGGAGACCTACCTGGACAACGTCTACGTCGGGTTCACCACCATCCACGGGCAGGTCAACCAGGCCGCCGACGGCGCGGGCCAGCTGGCCGACGGCTCCGGCCGGTTGCGTGACGCCGCGGGCCGACTCGCCGAAGGCGCGGGCGAACTCGCCGGCGGCACCACCGAACTCGCCGCCGGTTCGGCCAAGCTGTCCGAGGGCCTCACCCGGGCCGAACGCGACACCGCCCGACTGCCCGAGCTGACCAGGAAACTGGCCGACGGCGCCGAGCAGGTGGCGCAGGGCAACCAGCAGCTCGCGGACACGGTGGTGCCGCTGGCCGACCGCATCATCGCGGCGATCGACGCGCTGCCGTCGGCCGAGCACACCGCCGCGGAGTTCCGCCGGCTCGCGGACGGGTGCACCGCCGCCCCGGAGTTCTGCGGGGACCTGCGGGCCGTCGCCGACCGGTTCACCACCGACGCGCAGGAGATCGACCAGGCCGGGAGCGGCATCCGCGAGGCGGCGGTCCAGGCCCGCGACGCCGTGCGGGCGCTGGCCGGCGGTGCCCGCCAGGTCGCCGACGGCAACGCCGAACTGGCCGGGCGGGCCGGGGAGCTGACCGAGGGCATCGCGTCCGCCGCGCAGGGCGCCCGTGCGCTCGACGACGGTGTGCGGCAGGCGGATTCGGGCGCGGGTGAACTCGCCTCGGGTGCCGGGCAGCTCGACGACGGCGTGACCGAGGTCGACGACGGCGCCCGGCAACTGGCCACCGAACTGGACCGGGGCCGCGACCAGGTGCCCAGCTACACCGACGACGAACGCGCGCACCTGAAGACGATCGCCGCCGACCCGACCGCCGCGACCGTGGACGGCACACCGGTCGGCACGCTCGCGGTCACCCTGTTCGCCGCGCTGGCGTTGTGGGCGCTGGCGCTGGCGACCTACCTCGTCACCTGCGCCGTGCCGGACGCCGTGCTCACCGCGCGGGAGCCGACCTGGCGCATCATCGTGCGGGCCGCCCTGCCGGGGGCCACCGCCGCCGCACTGGCCGCGATCGCCATCAGCGCCATCGCGATCCCGGTGCTGCGCCCCGGTTTCGCCGGCGCGCTCGGCTTCCTGGCCGTCGCCCTGCTGGCGGCGTTCGCCTTCGTCGCGCTGAACCAGGCGGCCACGGCGATCTTCGGCCGGGCCGGTCGCCTCGCTTCGCTGGCGGTGCTGGTGCTCGGCGCGGCCACCGGCATCCTGTCCACCTTGCCGGGGCCGCTGTACGCGCTCGCCGACCACCTGCCCACCCACGGCGCCGTGCTCGCCCTGCGTGCCACCGTCACCGGTGATCCCGGCCTGCTCAGCGGGATCGCGGAGCTGGTGGCCTGGCTGGTGCTCGGCACGCTGGCCACCATCGTGGTCACCGATCGCCGCCGCTACCTCTCCGGCCGCCACCTGCGCCTAAGCTCGCGGAATGGGGCTTGAGCAACGGCAACGGCGGCTGCTGGCGGACTGGCTGCCCGGGGCCGAGGTGGTGCGGGACCACAGCTGGGGGCTGATCGGCACGACGGTGCTGGAGGTGCGGCACGAGGACGCCCGGTACATCGTCAAGGCCGCCGCCGATGGTGAGCACCACCACGTGCGTGAGCTGCGGGCGCACGAGAACTGGCTGGCGCCGTGGACTTCCCGCGGTCTCGCCCCGGAACTGGTGCACGCCGATCCCGTGGCCCGGTTGCTGGTGACGCGGTTCGTGCCGGGGGAGCTGGTGGAGGGGCACGAAGCCGAGCGGGAGCCGGAAACCTACCGGCAGGCGGGGCGGCTGCTGGCGCTGCTGCACGGGCAGTCCGCCGTCGAGGACCCGGATTTCGAAGCACGCGAGCAGGCGAAGGCGTTGCGGCGGCTGGCCGAGGAGCACCGCATCGATCCGGCGACCGCGGACCGGCTGCGGGCGGAGGTGGCGTCGTGGCCGACTCCGCCCGTCCTGCTGGTCCCGACCCACGGTGACTGGCAGCCACGCAACTGGCTGGTGCACGAGGGCGTGGTGCGGGCGATCGACTTCGGCCGCGCGGACCTGCGCCCGGCGGCGAGCGATTTCACCAGGCTCGCCGCCCAGCAGTTCCGCGCGGACGCGGCGCTCGAAGCCGCGTTCCTGGCCGGTTACGGTGGTGATCCGCGTGAGGCGGGTGCCTGGCACCGGGACCGCGTCCGCGAGGCGATCGGCACGGCGGTGTGGGCGTACCGGGTGGGCGACCGGGAGTTCGAGCGGCAGGGGCACCGGATGATCGCCGAGGCGCTCCAGGACTAGGGGCGGCGGAACAGCATCGGCACCAGGCGGCGGTGCACGGCGGACAGCGGTGGCCAGACCACGTGCCCGAGGCGGCGGTCGTACCGCAGCAGGGTGACCAGCGAAACCCGCCCGGGGACCACCTTGAACACCAGGTTCGCGGAGAGGAACCAGGATTCGGTTTCCAGCCGGATCCAGTCGTCGCCGCGGTCGGCGATCCGCCAGCCCGCCACGGTTCCCGGCGACGCCGGTCGCAGCCGCAGGCCGAGGAAACCGCGCCAGATCAGGCGTTCGCCGGGAGTGGGGGCGTCGCCGAAGAGCTTTCTCGCCCATTGCTCCGGGGTGGCGACCACGTCGGTGCCGAGCGTGAACGCGTCGGCGTAGTGGGCGTCCGGCAGGGAGCCGAGCGCGCGGAGTTCCGCGGGGACGTCGCGGGTGCCGGTGATGAGGGCGACCATGTCGGCTCCGTTCTATACGATGGCGTATAGAACGGACTCTATACGCCTGCGTATAAAACGGAAATGGTGAGGTGGGACACGTCGTGCGCACACCGCGGGACAAGTGGGTCGAAGAGGGGCTGGCGGTGCTGGCCAGCGGCGGCGTCGACGCGGTCCGCGTGGAGGCGCTGGCGAAACGCCTCGGCGTCACCAAGGGCGGCTTCTACGGCTACTTCGACGATCGCGGTGCCCTGCTCGAAGCGATGCTGGACACGTGGGAACGCGAGAGCGTCGACGAGGTGCTGGAGCGGGTGGAGCGGGAGGGCGGCAGCCCGAAGGAGAAGGCGCACCGGGCCGGCGTGCTCACCTTCTCCAGTGATCGCCTGCTGCCCATCGACCTCGCCGTGCGGGACTGGGCCCGCCGAGACGCCGCGGTCGCCCAACGCCTGCGACGGGTGGACGACCGGCGAATGGGCCTGCTGCGCGAAATGATCGGCACCTTCTGCGCCGACCCCGACGAGGTGGAGGCTCGCAGCACCATCGCCTTCTGCGTGGCGATCGGTGCGCACTTCCTGGTGGCCGACCACAACGGCCGGAGCCGGGCGGAGGTCCTGGCCCGGGCTGCGGATCTGCTGCTTGACCGCTGACTTCACCAGAACCAGCGCCCGGGCGCCGCACTCCTGCGCGGTCGTTGACCCGGCCGCGAGGCAGGCCCAGGTTCCCTGCTTGGTTGCCAACTCCACCAGGGGGCAGGGCCCGAGCGCTGACCGCTGAGCAGGCGCCCGCCGCCCTTACAGCTCCACCGCGGAAGCTCCCGGTGCCTGGGGCTGTTCGATGAACCCCCGGAACACCTCCAGCGCATCGTTCAGGGACAGGGCAGCACAGTGGGCCTTGAACGTCCGCCCATCCGATTCGGCCCAGACCCACTGCTCCGGCCCCGGTTCGGTCTTCGTCATGGCCAGGAGGCGGTGTTCGAAATCGGTGTCCGCGAGGTCGACCTCGAACCACCAGCCCGGGTTGTCCAGGGTGCCCATCGTGACCCCGAACTCGTGTTCCCAGTCGCCATCGCACTGTGCGGCGTACCAGTCTTGGAGGAACTGCAAAGGGTGCATGCCCACGAGTGTGCTGATCCCGCACACCGCCGTCGCACTATTTTGCTGTCGAGTCCCGTTCAGCGGGTGGATCGTCCATCGCGGTGGTGTCGCGCGGGGGGAGGAAGGGTTCCTGCTCCGGTGGGACGCCCTCCTCGATCCGGCCACCGCGGGTCAACTCGGCGTCGAACTCGGCGCCGAGCAGGACGGCGATGTTGGAGATCCACAGCCAGACCAGGAACACGATCACCCCGGCCAGCGAGCCGTAGGTCTTGTTGTAGGAACCGAAGTTCGCCACGTACAACGCGAACCCGCCGGAGGCCAGCAGCCACAGCACCACGGCCAGCACGCCACCGGGGCTGAGCCACCGGAACCCCGGCTGGCGCACGTTCGGCGCCGCCCAGTACAGCAGGGCGAAGGCCAGGCTGATCAGCAGCGCCAGCACCGGCCACTTGGCGATGTCCCAGACCAGCACCCCGGCCGAACCGACGCCGAGCCAGCGGCCGACGCGGTCGGCGATCCCGCCGGTGGCCACGACGGCGGCCGCGCACACCGCCAGCAGCAGCACCAGCGCCGCGGTCAGGCCGACCCGCAGCGGCAGCGTCTTCCACAGCGGGCGGCCCTCCTCCACCTCGTAGATGCTGTTGGACGCCCGCATGAACGCCCCGATGTACCCGGAAGCCGTCCACAGCGCGCCCAGCAGGCCGATGATCGCCAGCGGACCGGCCAGTCCCCGCGAACCCTGCAGTTCCTTGATCGCGCCGACGAGCAGATCGGTGCCCCCGCCGGGCCCCATCCGCTCGACGGCTTCGATCAGCACCCCGATGGTGTTCGGCCCCAGCAGGCCCAGCACCGCGCTGAGCACGATGATCGCCGGGAACAGCGACAGCACGCTGTAGTAGGTCAGCGCCGCCGCCCAGTCGGTCAGGTTGTCCCGCTGGAACTCCTTGACCGTGCGCCGGAGCACCTGCCACCAGGATCTTCGCGACAGGTCGGTCGGCCCGTCCGCCACCGTGCTCACCGGCCCAGCGCGGAGCGGATGGCGTCCCTGGCGCGGTCCATGATCGCCACCGGCGGCCCGAGCAGCAGGTTGGCGGTGGCGCTCTCCACGCCGGGGTGCGGCCGGGTCGGGGCGATGGCTTCGGCCACCTTCGCGGTCTGGGCCATCGCGCGCAGTCGTTCTTCGGTCAGTTCCTTGCGCAGCAACGGGAATTCCTCCCGCTCCTCGTGCTCGGCGTGTGCCACGACGTCTTCGCGCAGCTGCACCAGCAGCGTGTCGAACCCGTCCGCCTCCGGCCCCATTTTGTCCAATGTGGACAGAAGTTCCTTGGCGCGGTGCTCCTCGGCGATGCGGGCTTCGACCACCGGTTTCCCGGCGGTGAGGTCGCGCACGACCGGGTGCACCACCTCCTCTTCGGCGGTCTCGTGCACGGCCAGCAACCGGACGAGGTCGCGGAACAGGTCCCGGCGCCGGTCATCGGCGGCCGTCTCCAGCTCGGCGAACAACGCCTTGATCTCCTGGTGCTGGCGCTGCAGGAAGTCGACGATGTCTTCGTGGTTGTCGGCAGTCATGCTCCGGAGGTACCCAGCCGCGGCCGAGCCATGCGCGGCAGACGACGATGAGCAAGGCCACTTCGACCGGGATGCCGCCGTAGTACATCCACTGGCTCGCCACCGGGTCTTCGGGGTACAGCGATTTGGCCAGCACGTTGTGCGCGGCGAGGGCGAGCACGAGCACCGCCGCCCGCCTGCCCGGCCGCCACCGGTGCGGCGCGGGATCCGGACCCCCCGTCACGGCGAAGGTGAACAGGTACCCCGCCGCCAGCAGGTGGCCGTGCACCAGCAGGTTCAACCACGGCTGGTGGTGCACCGCGGCGGAGAGCCCGGTCCGGTAGAGCACCCAGAGCCCGCCCACGTTCAGCACCCCCGCCACGACCGGGTTCGTCAGCACGGCGGCCACCGGCGAGGCCAGCAGCCTGGCCACCGGGCGGGCCCGGGGCACCGGCAGCGCCCGCAGCAGCAGGGTGACCGGTGCCGCCGCGACCAGCAGCAGCGGAGCCAGCATCCCGGCCAGCAGGTGTCCCACCAGGTGCGGGAACGAGCCGACCAGCGGAACCGCGACCGCCGTGCAACCGGCGGTCCACAGCAGCAACCGGGACAGCGGCCAGGCGGTTCCCCGGCGCCACAACCGGTTCGCCGCGGCGAGGTAGGCCAGCAACGCGGTGGCGGCCAGCACCAGCGCGACCCAGCGCGGACCGTCGAGCGCACTGGTCCAGTCCGCGTGGTGGTTCACCGGGAGGCGGTCCGCGCGCCCACCACGATCCCGGCCACCAGCAGGACCGCCGCGCTCAGGTTCCACACCAGGTCGTACGCGGTCAGGTCCACCTCGTACCGGATCTGGTGCAGGCCGAACACCTTGTGCTGCACCAGCCCGTCGTACAACTGGAACAGGCCGACCCCGACGAGGAAACCGCCCGTGCACACCGAGCCGCGGAACGCGCCCGTGCGGCGGAGCCCGGCGATCACGAACAACGCGGCCACCGTGGCGAACCAGCTGAACGCGTGGAACAACCCGTCCGAAACCAAGCCGGCCGAGGTGGTCGAGCGGTCGTAGAAGTGGTGCCAGTGCAGCAACTGGTGGAAGACCACCTCGTCGACAAAGGCGATGGTGCCCACGCCCAGCAGGAAACCGGCGAGCAGGTTGCGCCGGTACCGAGCGGTCACGGCTTCGGGTTCGGCAGGTCGAGGTCCCGGTGCCGGGTGGCCAGCGTCTGGGCGAGGTCGGCGAGCTTGGTGTTGAGGTCCTGCGAGGTCTTGCGCAGCATCGCGAACGCCTCGTCCGCATCCATCCCGCGGCGGGCCATCAGAATGCCCTTGGCCTGCCCGATCACGTCCCTGGTCTCGATGGCCTCGCGCAGCTGGGCCTGCTGCAGTTCGGCCCGGGTGACCGCCTGGGTGTGCGCCAGCGCCAGCGCCCCGTGCGTGGCCAGCAGCAACGAGATGCCGTTCACCTCGTCGCCCAGCTTCCCGCCCGAGTAGACGTTCAGCGCCCCGCGGGTGGTGATGAGGTCGCCGGGATCGGGGATCAGCGCGGTGGACAGCACCGAGGTGAACCCCAGGTCGGCGGCGGCGGGGCCGTACTTCGGCCACTTCTCGTCCTGGGCCAGGTCACTGCTGCCCGCCGAGGCCGGGCCTTCCGGGCGCGCGGTGTCCAAGCACGGCCCCTCCTGCAACTGGTTCTGCAGCCGGTCGAGTTCGCCTGCCAGCGGTGGGGTGCCGATCGGGGTGTGCAGCTTGCCGGTCCGGTCCTTCAGGCTGATGCTGACCAGGTCGGCGCCCGGGATCAGCCGTTCGGCGGCGGCCGTGACGTGGCCGAGCACGTCCGCGACGGTGGAGGCGTCCAGCAGTGACCGGGTGAGCACCGCGAACTCCCTGGCGAGCGGCTCGCCGTTCATCGAGGTACCTCCTGGTGGCTGGGTCATCAATCACCCGGGTACCAACGTGCCGCCGGATCTAACCACCGAACGGCGGTTCCGGCACGGCGAAGGCCGGGATGCGCGGGACCGGCGAGGCCGGTGGCGGCCCCGGCTCGCCCGCCACCACGCGCAGCACCGCCGTGCCGTCGCGGACCTCGGCCAGTTGCAGGGCGAGCACCCCGTCCGCGGGCTTCGGGGCTGCTCGCGGGCCGGTGCTGCACGACGACCCGCCGCCGTTCTCGTGGAACGTCGAGATGCAGTCGGTGGACAGGGTCCCGGTGCCGGTACCGGTGTCGAACCGGATCCCGTTGCCCTCCACCGCCTGGACCACCAGCTTGGTGATGCCGCCGGTGCCGCCGAGCGGGATTTCGGCGGGACCGCTGAGCAGCACTTCGCAGTTGCCGTCGGCGCAGGCGGAGTAGTCGCGGGCGTCAGCGGCGGTCGGTGGTGCCGCCGGGGTTCCGGCCGCACCGCAGCCGGTGAGCAGGAGCGTGCCCGCGAGCAGGGCCGGAGTTCTGGTCCGCACGCCGGGCAGCGTAGGCCGGCCACGGCGATCCCCTGGCCACGCGGCAGCTTGCGGCCATTCCGGGAGCCCTCCCGGACCGCGTTCCTACGCTGCGGGAATGGTGAAAGTGGCCCGGGTGGTGCTCGGCTTGCTGTCGGTGTTCGCGGTGCTCGGCGGGGGTGCGCTGGTCACGATGGTGATCATCTACTTCGGTCCGGGCGAATACGTGTTCGAACTGTCGGAGATCGGTGGCTGGGGCGTGCTCGCCGGTCCGGTTGCGCTGGCGCTCTACACCGCGGGGGCACTGGAAGCGCACATCGCCGCGCGGGTGGGCGTCGGCGTGGTGCTGATGTTCGCCGTGTTCATCGGGTGCTACCTGATCGCGTACCTGGTTTCGCTGACCGCGGACCGCGGTGGACCGCGAGGCAACCTGGAGGACGGCACCTTCGGCCTGCTCTGGCTGCTGGCCGGTGCCTTCTTCCTCTGGCGCCTCGCGGTCCGCGGTGCCTGGCCGAAGCCGCTGACGCGGGTCAGTCCCAGCTGACCGGCAGCACGATCGGGCCGCGGGTGGCCAGGCCGTCCTTCCACGCCACCTCGGCTTCGGAACCGGCGAACCGCAGCCCCGGCAGCCGCCGCAGCAGGGTGTCCAGCGCCACCTGCAACTCCATCCTGGCCAGCGGCGCGCCGAGGCAGTGGTGGGCACCGTGCCCGAAGCCGACGTGCGAGGCCCCGCTGCGGTCGAAGTCGATCCGGTCGGGGTCGCGGAAGACCTTCTCGTCCCGGTTCGCCGAGGTCAGCGCGGGCAGCACCGGTTCACCCGCCTTCACCAGCACCCCGCCGAGTTCGACGTCCTCCAGCGCGTAGCGGGGGATCCCGGCACCCAGGCCGAGCGGCACGAACCGCATCAGCTCCTCGACCGCCCGCGGCACCAGGCCGAGGTCGTCCCGCAGGCGCTCCAGCAGTTCGGGCTGGGTCAGCAGCACGTAGACGAAGTTCGGGATCTGCGACGCGGTGGTCTCGTGACCCGCCACCAGCAGGGCCTGCGCCAGCGACAGCAGTTCCTCCTCCGAGAGCCGGTCGTCGTTGTCGCGGGCCAGGGTCAGCGCGCCGAGCAGGTCGTCGGCCGGCTCCTCGCGCCGCTGCGCGACCAGCCCGGCCAGGTAGACCCGCATCTTCTCCACGTACTCCACCACCTGCTCCATCGGGAACTTCGTGGTGGACAGGAAGGCGTCGGACCACAGGCGGAAGTCGGCGCGGTCCTCGAACGGCACGCCCAGCAGCTCGCAGATGACCGTGATCGGCAGCGGCAGGGCGAAGTCGGCGACCAGGTCGGCGGGCGCGCCCCTGGCGTGCATGGCGTCGACCAGCCCGTCGGCGATCTCCTGGGCCCGCGGGCGCAGGCGTTCCACGCTGCGCACGGTGAACGCCTTGGTGACCAGCCGCCGCAGCCTGCTGTGGTCGGGCGGGTCCATGCTCAGGATGTTGCCCGGCGGGGGCAGGTGCGCCCGCATGCGCGGCTCGTCGCGGCCGACCGCCGCGGCCCGGCTGAACCGCGGGTCCCCGAGCACCACCTTGACGTCCTCGTACCGGGTGGCCAGCCACGCCGGCTCGCCGTGGGGCAGCCGGACCCTGGTCAGGGGCTCCTGCTCGCGCAGCGTCCGGAACAGCGGCTCGGTGTCCAGGCGCTCCGGTTCGCTGAAGGGGTAGGACCGCGGTTCCGCGGCCTTCGAGGTGGTCATCAACCGGCTCCTCTCGTGGTAGGTCACATCCTAACCATTAAGTCAGTCGCTTGCTTGATCTGTGATCTTGGTCGGTTTACCGACCAGTTCGGTAGGTAACTCGTTAGCGTGAGCACCGTGGCCCGACCCTTCCGGCAGCACGCGGACGAGGAGATCCTCGACCGCGCCGCCGCCCTGTTCGCCCAGCACGGGTACGCCCAGACGACGCTGAAGTCGGTGGCGGACGCGGTCGGCCTGTCCAAAGCCGGCCTGCTGCACCACTTCCCGAACAAGGAAGCGCTCTACGCGGCCGCGCAGGACGTGGCAAGGGAGCAGGGCAGGCGCGTGCTCGACCGGCTGGCAGCGCTGCCGCCGGGTCCGGAGCGGGACGTGCGCGCGCTCGACCTGCTCACCGACATCGCGCTGGACCGCCCGGGGCTGGTGGCCCTGGCGTTCCGCGCGGTGACCGCTCCCGAGGCCGAGCCCGCGCTCGCCGCGGAGGACATGTTCGTCTCGCAGATCTTCGGCGTCGACCTCAGCGAAGGCACCTCGGCCCGGCCGGAGCGCCTGGTCCGGGTGGTCGGTGCGCTGAGCGCGCTGGCCGTGCTCACCCTGGCCGCCAACCACCGCGAGGAGAAGACCACCTGGCGGCCGCTGATCGTCGCGACCTGCACCGCCGCGCTGGGCCACGGCCCCGCGGACCCCGCTCCTCCCGCTGCTCCCCAACCCCCCGTGGAGGCTTGATCCCGATGGCACGTCTGTTGTACCGGCTCGGCTTCGCCGCCCAGCGGCGACGGCTGGCCGTGGTCCTGCTGTGGCTGGCGGTGCTGCTCGCCTCCGGCGTCGGCGCGCTGACCCTGTCCGGCACCACTTCGAACAACTTCTCCATCCCCGGCCAGGAGTCGACCACGGCGCTGGAGAAGATCAAGAGCGCCGGTGGGGGCGGGGCGACCGCCCAGGTGGTCGTGCAGGCCCCGCCGGGGCAGGTGCTGACCACGCCGGAGAACGCGCAGGTGGTCGGCGGCCTGGTGGCCAGGCTGAACACGCTGCCGGGGGCGGTGGGGGCGACCAACCCGCTGGACCCGGCCGCCCCGGCGATCAACCCCGAGCTGACCACCGCCTACAGCACGGTCAACTACTCGGCGCCGCCGGGCGGGGTGACCGAGGAGCAGCAGTCGGCCCTGTTCGCCGCGGTGGAGCAGGCGCGGGCCGGTGGGTTCACCGCCGAGGTCAAGGGTGAGGCGACCATGGTCGCGCCGCACATCGGCGGGGCCACCGAGGCCGTCGGCGTGGTGCTCGCGCTGGTGATCCTCGCGCTGACCTACGGCTCGCTGGTGGCCGCCGGGATGAACCTGCTCACCGCGGGTGTCGGCGTCGGCATCGGCGTGCTCGGCATCACCATCGCCACCGGGTTCATGGACCTGCAGTCCACCACCTCGGCGCTGGCCGGCATGCTCGGCCTGGCCGTGGGCATCGACTACGCGTTGTTCATCATCAACCGCTACCGGCACGAACTGCGGGAAGGCCGGGACGTGCCCACCGCGATCGCCACGGCGGTCGGCACGGCCGGTTCGGCGGTGGTCACCGCGGGCATCACCGTGGTGATCGCGCTGCTGGGGCTGATCGTGGTCGGCATCCCGTTCCTGACCCAGATGGGCGTGGCCGCGGCCGCCACCATCGTGGTCGCCGTGCTGGTCGCGGTGACGCTGGTCCCGGCGGTGCTCGGTTTCCTCGGCAAGCGCGCGCTGCCGCGCAAGCAGCGGTCCGAGCCGGTCGGCGCGGAGCCGGAGGGCAAGTTCCACGAGGGCTGGATCCGCACCGTCACCGGGCGCCGGGTCGTCGCGCTGCTGCTGGCCATCGTCGGGCTGGGCGCCATCGCGGTGCCGGTCACCTCGATGCGCACCACGCTGGTGCAGATCCCGGCGGCGGACAGCACCCAGGAACGGGCCGAGCAGCTGCTCACCGACGCGTTCGGCGCGGGCGTGAACGGGCCGATCATCGTGTTGTTCGAAGGCCCCGCCGCGGCCGAAGCGGCCACCCGGGCGATGGGCCCGATCGACGCGATCGAGGACACCGCCGTGGTCGCGCCGCCGCGGCCCGGCCCCGGTTTCGCCATGCTGACGGTGATCCCGGAGTCCGGGCCCACCAGCGAAGCCACCGAGCACCTGGTCGACGACCTGCGGGGTTACCTGTCGGGTCTCGACGGTGTGGAAGCTTCGGTCACCGGGGCCACCGCGGTCAGCGTGGACGTGGCCGTCTCGCTCGACGAGGCGCTGCCGATCTACCTGGTGATCGTGGTCGGCCTGGCGTTGCTGCTGCTGGTCCTGGTGTTCCGCTCGCTGCTGGTGCCGCTGGTCGGGGTGCTGGGCTTCCTGCTCACCGTCGGCGCTTCGCTCGGCGCGACGGTCGCGGTGTTCCAGTGGGGCTGGCTCGCCGACGTGGTGAACCTCGACGCGCCGGGCCCGCTGATCAGCCTGACGCCGATCCTGGTCATCGGCATCCTGTTCGGGCTGGCGATGGACTACCAGATCTTCCTGGTGTCGCGGATGCACGAGGCGCACCACCGCGGCGCTTCACCGAAGGACGCCATCACCACCGGCTTCCGGCAGGCCGCCCCGGTGGTCGTCGCGGCGGCGCTGATCATGTTCTTCGTCTTCGCCGGCTTCGTGCCCGCGGGTGAACCGGCGATCAAGTCGATCGCCTTCGCCCTGGCCATCGGCATCCTGGCCGATGCCTTCGTGGTCCGGATGGTGCTGGTGCCAGCCGCCCTGGCGCTGCTCGGGGAACGGGCCTGGTGGCTGCCGAAGTGGCTGCGGTGGCTGCCGGAACTGGACGTCGAAGGCGCGGCGTTGACGGAGGAGCGGAAGCCTGCGGCCGAGGCTCGTCAGAAGGTGGACGCTGGTCGCTGAGTGAAGGGGGGAGTGGGGCGCTTCTCGCGGGGAGCGCCCCACTTCCGCGTTGCGAACGGCGGAGAAGCTCACCTCGGCTGGCCTGCCGGGATGGCTCTGCGAGGTCGGCTCCGCGAAGTAGGTGGTCCGCTTGAGCTGGCCAACGCGCTGGAAGTCGCAGCCGGCGGGTTCGAGACGGCAGCGCGCACACTCGCCGAAGCCGACCCCCGGCACGGCCACCAGCGAGGCGATGCAGGCGAGCGGGATGCCGGCGCTGACCCCGTCATGGGTGGCCGCCGCGCGTAACGACCAGGCGGGCCGCGCCGCGGCGTTGGACCACGCCGACGAACTGGCGCAGCGCACCGGCGAGGGCAACGCCCTGTGATTCGGCTTCGGCCCGTCGAACGTCGGGGTGTGGCGCATGTCGGTGGCCCTGGAGGCCGGTGAGCACGGGGAAGCCGCCGAGCTCGGGCGCACCGTGGACCCCGGTGCGCTGCCGTCACCGACACGACAGGCCGCGTACTGGCGGGAGCACGGGCGTGCCCTGGCCCGCGTGCCGAAGCGCCACGACGAAGCCGTGCTGATGCCGTGCTGTGCCGTGCCGATCTCTCCGGCGCGGATCCACCGGCACCCGTTCATGCGCTCCGTCCTTTCCGAACTGCTCGCGAAGGCGAAGCACGATGCGGTGGGCCGGGAGCTGCGCGGCATGGCGTACCGCGCGGGCCTGCCGGGGTAGCCACCCAGCTGGTCGCGCCGGTGGCAGAGGTTCGCCACCGGACCCGCTTCCTGGTGGCAGGCATCCGCCGGGTGTCGTGCGCGAAACGATGCCGGGTGAGCTGAGCCGTGGGCCGATGTGGTGGCGGCCGAAGACCTGGTGGAAGCCGGAACGCAAGCGGCACGTCGGTCAGTGCGCTCCGCTGGGCGCGGCGGTCGAGCGGCTGGCGGCCGGGTCGTGAGCCGCCGACGTGGTCACACCAGGGGGACCGGTGGGGTGTCGGCGCGCCGCCCGTGTTGGACGGCGGCGAACGCCGCCGCGATGCCCTCGACGCCCGTGGTCATGGCGGTGCGGTCCAAGGAGAACGGCAACCGCACGAACCGTTCGAAAGCGCCCCCCACCCCGAACCGTGGGCCAGCCGCCAGGTGCACGCCGAACTGCGGGGCCACCGCCGCCAGCGCCGAGCTGATCGGGGCGGGGAGCCGCGCCCACACCGACAACCCGCCCATCGAACGGCCGGCCCGCCAATCCGGCAGTCGATCGGCGACCAGGTCCAGCAGCAGCGCCCGCCGGGTGCGCAGTTCCGCCAAGCGATCCGGCAGCAACCGGTCGAGGTCCCCGAGCAGTTCGGCGCAGGCCAGTTGCTCCACCACCGGCGTACCGAGATCGGTGCCGGCGCGGGCCTGCGCCAGGCGCTGCACCAGGTCCCGGTCCGCCCGCAGCCAGCCGACCCGCAGCCCGCCCCAGAAGGTCTTCGACGCCGAGCCGATCGAGATGGCGCCCGGGTGGTGCGCGGCGAGCGGGACCGGCGGATCGGCGTCCAGCGCCAGGTCCGCCATCGTCTCGTCCACCACCACCGGGCAGTCCAGCCGCAGCCGTGAACGGTCCACCTCGGACATCAGCAGCCCGGTCGGGTTGTGGAAGTCCGGGATCAGGAACGCCAGAGCCGCCCCGCGCGCGGCCGCCCGCAGCCCGTCGATGTCCCAGCCGCCGTCCAGGAGGGCCACCGGGGTGATCCGGCACCCCGCCGTCCGCAGCACCTGCAAGGCGTGCGGATAGCTCGGGTGCTCGGTCACCACCCGGTCACGCGGCCGCAGCAGGGTTCGCACGAGCAGGCTGAACGCGTGCTGCGCGCCGTTGGTGACCAGGATCTGCTCCGCCGTCGTCGGCAGGCCGCGGTCGGTGTACCGCCGGGCCACGGCCGCCCGCAGCTCATCCAGCCCGACCCCGGCGTAACCGTGGCGCGGCAGGTAGCGCGGCAGCTGGTCCAGTGCGCGGGTGAACGCCCGGTGCAGCGCCTCTCCGGGGGCGGGGGAGGCCGCGTGCGAGAAGTCGACCAGCTCCGGTCCCGGGGGGCCGGGCTCCGGCTGCCGGTCGCCCGGCGGCACCCTGGTCCGGCTCCGCGCCCGATCGCGGGTGCTGAGGTAACCCTGGTCCCGCAGGGTGGCGTAGGCGGTGGACACGGTGGTGCGGCTGATCCCGAGCACCGCCGCCAGATCGCGTTCGCCGGGCAGCGCGGTGGCCAGCGGCAGGCGGCCGTCGAGGATGAGCAGGCGGATCAGGTCGCTGAGCCGCCGGTGGGCCGGTCCCGGCCCGGCCGAGAAGTCGCCGAGCAGGCGGGCGAGCGCGTGGCTGCTGGTGTGCACCGGGCCAGCGTTGCCGATCTGGCCCTTTCTCTCAAGGCCAGACGGATCGCATGATCACCGGCATGAGCACCGACGCCGTGGCCCGGCGGATGACCGCGGGCGAGCAACTGCGGGCCGGGCGCAAAGCCCGCCGCGTGCCCCAGCTCCTCCTCGGCCTGGTCGGGTACGGCGTTTCCGTCACCTTCCTGGTCGAGTCCGGGTTGGGTGCGTCGAGCTGGAGCGTGCTCGCCGAAGGCGTCTCGGACCGCACAGGGCTGAGCTTCGGCTGGGCGACCAACCTGATCGCGGTGGCCGTGCTGCTCTTCTGGCTCCCGCTCCGCGAACTGCCCGGCCTCGGCACGCTGCTCAACGTGCTGCTGGTCGGGCTTTCGGCGGACTTCGCGGTCTGGTTCCTGCCGCGGCCGGGGTCGCTCGCCGCGCAGTTCGGCTACTACCTGCTGGGCCTGCTCATGCTGAGCTTCTTCGACGCGGTCTACCTGGGCGCCCGGTTCGGTTCCGGGCCGCGTGACGGGCTGATGACCGGGGCCGTGCGGGTCACCGGCAGGCCGATCTGGCTGGTGCGGACGGGAATCGAGGTGGCCGTGCTGACCGCAGGCTGGAGCCTCGGCGGCACGGCCGGGTTCGGCACCCTCGTGATCGCGCTGGCGATGGGCCCGCTGGTGCAGCAGTTCCTGCGGCTCACCACGGTGCGCCTGCCCGGGGACGGCCTGCTTGACAAGCCGGAGAAACCCGGCTGAAAATACCCGACAATCGACAAGAAACAACAAGAGGAAACAGGGGTAGCCGGTGCGCAAGAGCGTTCTCCTCCTGGTCGGGCTGCTCCTGTTCGCGGGCGCGGTACCCGCGACGGCGAAGACGGGCAGGCCCGCCCCCACGTACTTCAACAACGCCGCCACCCCCGGCGCCGATCCGTTCGTCCACTTCGACCGGGCGAGCGGTTACTACTACGCCTACTCCACCGAGGGCGCCGATCCCGGCCACCACTTCGGCATCTACCGCTCACCCGACCTGGCCACCTGGGAGCACCTGCCCGGTGGCGCGCTCGAAGCGGGCGAGGCGGGCACCTGGGCGCACGACTGGTTCTGGGCGCCGGAGCTGTACCACAACGAGCGGACCGGGCTGTACTACCTGTTCTACTCGGGACGGATGAACCAGAACGTCGCCGAGCACTTCAAGTACGCGGACTTCGAGGAACCGTCGAAGGTGGGCGTCGCGGTCTCGAACTCACCCGCCGGCCCGTTCCGCGACGTGGCCCCGGGGCCGCTGGACTACCACCCGTACGACCCGGACTACCACGACGTCAACCTGCTCATGGACGCCGAGCAGAAGAAGCCGCCCGCCACCCTGGCCGAAGGGCAGACGGCGCCGCTGGGCACCTACCTCCCGTTCATCGACCCCAACGTCTTCTTCGACGCGGACGGCCGGATCTACCTCTACTTCTCCCGCAACGCCTACCGGAACTGGGTGTGGGACACCGATCTCGGCAAGTACGTCGAGGAGTCCAACATCTACGCGGTCGAGCTGACCACCGACTGGTGGCACGATCCCAGCGGCAGCACCAAACCGGCGATCGCACCGTCCTACCGCGACACCAACCTGGACCCCGCGGACCCGCCGGGCACCCGCAAGGACGGCTTCACCCCGATCCTGGCCTACGGTTCGGACAAGCAGGCGTGGGAGAACGCGCACGTCGACGACTACGCGAAAACGGGCGGGGCGAAGAAGGACCGCCGCTGGGCCGAAGGTTCGACCACCGTCCGCACCACCGACGAGCACGGCAAACCGGTCTACCGCCTGACGTATTCGGCGAACAACTTCGAGAACGAGCACTACGGCGTCGGTTACGCGACGGCGGACAGCCCGCTCGGGCCGTGGCGCAAGAGCCCGGCGAACCCGGTGCTCGCCCAGGACCCGGCGCAGGGTGTCCATTCGACCGGCCACGGCAGCATCACCGCCTCACCGGACGGCCGGGAGCAGTTCTACGTGCACCACGGCCGTCCGTCCACTACGGACAACCGGCGGCTGTACAGCTCGCGGGTGCGGGTGTCCGGTGCGCTCGCCATCGACCTGACCACCGCCGACCAGCCGATGCCGTCGGGGGTGGGCCCGCTGCGCGTCCGGGCGGGCGAACGCCTGCTGCACCTGCGTCCCGGGGTGCCCGGCGGTACCGAGATCACCGTGCGCAGCGCGCCGGGTGCCGCCTTCGACCTGGCCAATCCGCTGAACCGCCTGCGGGCCGGGCTCATCCCGGCGAACGCGGGCACGGTCACCGTCGACGGCGGCCACGTCACCGTGACCGTGCCGCGTCACGGCGCCGCCGTGCTGGAGGTCGGGTACCAGCGGCTGCGGGCCGACGGTTCGTACACCGATGTGGCGCAGAGCAAAACCCTCATCCCGGTGCTCAGTCACGGCTAAGCTGGGCCGCATGGACTTCGAGGAGATCGTCGTCGAGACCGACCGGCTCGATTTCCCGGCACTGGCCGCGGGGGACGGGCCGGTGGTGGTGTGCTGGCACGGTTTCCCGGACCACCCGGCCACCTTCGAGCCGCTGGCCGAGCGGCTGGTGGCGGCGGGCAGGCGGGTGATCGCGCCGTACCTGCGGGGCTTCCACCCGGACACGGCGGACGCGCTGGACTACGGCGGCAGCATCACCTTCGCCGCCGACGCCGCGGCCGTGGCCAGGGCCATCGACCCCGGCGGCGTCGACATGATCGGGCACGACGTCGGGGCGGGCATGGTCGGCCGGGTGGCCGCCGCCTGGCCGGAAACGCTGCGCCGGGGGGTGACGATGGCGGTGCCGCCGCCGGCCACGCTGAGCGCCGCGCTGTCCGACCCCGCGCAGCAGCAACGGCTGTTCTACATGTGGTTGTTCACCATCGAAGGGCTCGCCGAGATGGTGCTGCAACTGGACCGCAAGCTGATCGACTACCTGTGGGCCACCTGGTCACCGGGGCTGACGCCGACGCCGGAGCACCGCGAGCGCATCCACCGGATGTACGGCGACGAGCGCTTCATCGCGAACTCGCTGAAGATCTACCGCGCCAACTTCGACCCCAGCAGGCACGACCCGGCACTGGCCGAGTTCGGCGGCCGGACCGAGGCCACGGCGGGCAAACCGCTGCTGGTGCTGGCGGGCGCGGACGACGGCTGCATCTCCGCCGAGCACTTCGAGCAGGCGTACCGCGGCCTCGCGCCCGGCTCGGACGTGGCGGTGCTGCGCGACGCCGGCCACTTCCTGCACCTGGAGCAGCCGGACGAGGTGGCCGAGCGGGTGCTGCGCTGGTTCGACTCGATCAGGTGACATCCGGCTGATCCGGGGTCCGCCCAGCGGCACCCGGGTACCCACCCCGTGCTGGAAAGGGGTGCGACGTGGCCGACAACGACTATCTCGTTTTCCTGCTCATCGGCGCGCTGATGGTGTTCGCCGACGGGCAGATCCTGTACCGCAACGGCCGTCGCTACGCGGCCAATTCCGACGGCGGTTCGTCCGCCGACGCCACCATGGCCAGGATGGTGGTGATGGTGTTCCACCTGGTCGGCCTCGGTGTGCTGGCGCTGCTGTCCATCGTGAACATCGGCGAACCCGGCTCGAGCACCGTGCTGATCGGCAAGTTCGGGGTGTTCCTGCTGCTGCTGGCGGCCGCGCACGCGATCACCATCGGCTCGCTGTCGCGGCAGCGAAGGGAGCGCGAGTACCAGCAGCGGCAGGACCTCCCGCGGCAGGAAATGGTCTACCGCAACGAAAACGGTGTGGTGGTGCGGCCCGCCGAGGAATCGTCGGCGGACACCGCCGTCACCCCGGTACCCGGCCAGGCCGGTGCCGATCCGCAGGTGAGCCCCACCCTGGAGCAACGCGGACCGTACACCGCCTGAGGCTCAGGAAGCGGTGGCCACCTTCCACAGGTAGCCGTCGGGATCGCTGAAGTAACCGGAGTAACCGCCCCATTCGGCGGCGGTCGCCTCCTGGACCGCGGTGGCACCCGCCGCCACCGCGGCCCGCATCACCTCGTCCACCTCGTCCCGCGAGCCGGTGAGGTAGTGGAAGGAGGAACCGCGGAATCCGGACCCCTCTGCGGGAACCCCGGCGTCGGCAGCCGCCGCCTCCCATTCGTAGAGCGCCAGCGCCACCGCACCGGCGTTGCACCTGACGAAGCCGGGGTGGTCCTGCTCGACCTCGCAGCCGAGCCCGCCGACGTAGAACTCCTTGGCGCGCGCCACGTCCCTGACACCGAGCATGATGGTGCTGACCTGCAATTTCGTCTTCATGGCGGCCACGATAGGCACGCGGGGGGTGGCGGTGCTTCTCGAATCCTGATCGATCAGGCCGGGGGCACCCCGGACCGCCGCCTCGGCTCCGTGACCGCGGCGCGGGCGGGGGTGCGGTCGAACCGGCGCCTGCTCGCTTCGACGTCGGCGAGCGCGTCGATGAGCGTGGGGTGGACCGGCAGCACGGTGCTCACCCCGGTGGCTTCGACCACGCGGTTCACCACCGGCCCCCAGGTCACCATGGCCCACGAGACGTGCTCCTCGGCCGCCGCGGCGGCGGCTTCCAGCAGGGTCACCAGGCCGGCGGCCCCGAGGAAGCCGAGGCCGCGCAGGTCCAGGATGAAGTCCTCGCCGGCCGCGATGCGCCGCCTGGTGAACCGGTTGAGTGCGGGGGCGCCGAGCCGGTCGGCGTCTCCGGTCACGCAACCGATGACGACTCCGCTGCGGTGCACGCGAAGGTCTACGGACAGGTCACCGTCCCGTGGCAAGGTCGGCTCCTCGCGTTGGTCTGGCGGAAGAAATTCCCGAGCAAGGCCCATTATGCTCCGGGCCGGTGACCCCGGCAGCGCAACGGGGGTTTAGCTTTCTAGTGCACGGCCGGTGTCCGGCAGGGCCGTTCCGGCCCGCCCGAGCACGATCGGCAGGGACAGCACGAAGGTGCTGCCACCCGGCCCGCTGTCGGCCAGCACCAGATCACCCCGGTGCGCCCCGGCGATCGCCTTCGAGGTGCAGAGCCCCAGCCCGGTGCCCCGGTGCGTGCTGCCGAGCCGCTCGAACTTGCCGGACAGCCGGTCGCGGTGCTCCGGCGCGATGCCCGGCCCCTGGTCGGTCACCGCGATCTCCGCGCACGCGCCCTCGGTCCGCGGGGTGAGCCGGATCGGGGTGCCCGGCGGGCTGAACTTCGCCGCGTTGCCGAGCAGGTTCAGCAGGACCTGCCGATGCGGAAGGGGGTCCACCCCGGCCGGTTCGAACCCCCGCCAGTGCCTTTGCCGTGCCACAAGATCAACCGACGCCGGGGCCGATGAGGTGCCTCCTGCCCCAAGGGACGGTGTTCCCACCCGCCCAGCGCCACGGCGCCCGCGCCGCCCCAACGATCACACAGCTTCGGTAAACCCACACCGCACGCGAGGTCGCGCCGGTGGACGGAGGCAGGCACGCCGTGCCGCTGGGGCGGCCCGTCGCGCCTGCCTCCGCCCACCGGGTCCGAAGCGACCTCGCCGCCACGCCGGAGGCGTGGCCAACAATATGGTCTAGACCACCCGAAAGTAGGTACTGCCACTGTCCCGCCGGTGGTTATCTTGAGCCGACGGCCGTGTTCTCTCCGCTGTGGCAACGACGCTTACTAGGGAGCTGCGTATGTTCGGTCGTAAAGCACGCCTGTTCACCCTCGCCGCGCTGCTGGCGGTGTTCATCCCGGCGGGTCCGGCGGGCGCCGCGCCCGAGGCCGAGACCTGTCCGGTGAAGTCCAAGCCGGCCGGCAAGGTGCTCCAGGGTTACTGGGAGAACTGGGACGGCGCCTCCAACGGCGTGCACCCGCCGCTGGGCTGGATCCCGATCAACGACCCCCGCATCCGCCAGCACGGCTACAACGTGATCAACGCGGCCTTCCCGGTGATCCGCTCCGACGGCACGGTGCTGTGGGAGGACGGCATGGATTCCACGGTGAAGGTCGCCACACCCGCCGAGATGTGCGCGGCCAAGGAAGCCGGGGCCACCATCCTGATGTCGATCGGCGGCGCCACCGCCGGGATCGACCTCAACTCCAGTGCGGTGGCCGACCGGTTCGTCGCCACGATCGTGCCGATCCTGAAGAAGTACAACTTCGACGGCATCGACATCGACATCGAGACCGGCCTGGTGGGCAGCGGGAACATCAACTCGCCGTCGCCGTCGCAGGCGAACCTGATCCGCATCATCGACGGCGTGCTGGCCCAGATGCCGTCGAACTTCGGGCTGACCATGGCGCCGGAGACCGCCTACGTCACCGGCGGCAGCGTGGTCTACGGCTCGATCTGGGGCGCCTACCTGCCGATCATCAAGAAGTACGCGGACAACGGCAGGCTGTGGTGGCTGAACATGCAGTACTACAACGGCAGCATGTACGGCTGTTCCGGTGACTCGTACCAGGCGGGCACGGTCCAGGGCTTCACCGTGCAGACCAACTGCCTGAACCAGGGCCTGGTGATCCAGGGCACGACGATCCGGGTGCCGTTCGACAAGCAGGTGCCGGGGCTGCCCGCGCAGCCGGGTGCCGGTGGCGGGCACATGTCGCCGAGTCTGGTCGGGCAGGCGTGGAAGGCCTTCTCCGGCAACCTCAAGGGCCTGATGACCTGGTCGATCAACTGGGACGGTTCCCGGAACTGGACCTTCGGCGACAACGTGAAGTCGCTCCAGGGCCGCTGACCCCGGATCCCCCGTGAGCACGCTCACGGGGGATCTGCCCTTGAAAGATACATTCCTGTTGGTATGTAATTGCGGCGGCACGGAAGGAGGCCGTCGTGGCGAACAGGGTGTACGTCGTCGGGGTCGGCATGACCAAGTTCGAGAAGCCGGGGCGCCGGGCGGACTGGGACTACCCGCAGATGGCGAAGGAGGCGGGGACCAAGGCGCTGGCGGACGCCGGGATCGGCTACGAGCGGGTCGAGCAGGCCTACGTCGGGTACGTCTACGGCGAGTCGACCTCCGGGCAGCGCGCGGTCTACGAACTGGGCCTGACCGGCATCCCGATCGTCAACGTCAACAACAACTGCTCCACCGGCTCGACCGCGCTGTACCTGGCCGCGCAGGCGGTCAGGAGCGGGCAGGCGGACTGCGTGCTGGCGCTGGGCTTCGAAAAGATGCAGCCCGGTTCGCTCGGCTCCACCTTCGACGACCGCGAGCAGCCGCTGGCCAGCCACCTGCAGGCGCTGGCGGAGATCTCCGAGGTGCTCTTCCCGCCCGCGCCGTGGATGTTCGGCGCCGCCGGGCGCGAGCACATGAGGCAGTACGGCACCACCGCCGAGCACTTCGCGAAGATCGGCCTGAAGAACCACCGGCACTCGGTCCACAACCCGTACTCGCAGTTCCAGGACGAGTACACACTGGACGACGTCCTCGGCTCGCGGATGATCTACGACCCGCTGACCAAGCTGCAGTGCTCGCCCACTTCGGACGGTTCCGGGGCGGCGGTGCTGGCCGGTGCGGCCTTCGTGGAGGAGCACGGACTGGCCGGGCAGGCGGTGGAGATCGTCGGCCAGGCGATGACCACCGACTCCCGGTCCACTTTCGACGGCAGCGCGAAGAACATCGTCGGCCACGACATGAACGTGCGCGCCGCGCGGCGGGTCTACGAGCAGTCCGGCCTCGGCCCGGCCGACTTCGGGGTGATCGAGCTGCACGACTGCTTCTCCGCCAACGAACTGCTGCTCTACGAAGCCCTCGGCCTGTGCGCCGACGGGGAAGCCGGGCAACTGGTCGACGACGGCGCGACCACCTACGGCGGCAAGTGGGTGGTCAACCCGTCCGGCGGGCTGATCTCGAAGGGGCACCCGCTCGGCGCCACCGGGCTGGCGCAGTGCGCCGAACTGACCTGGCAGCTGCGCGGCACCGCGGGCAGGCGGCAGGTCGACGGCGTCGACGCCGCCCTGCAGCACAACATCGGCCTCGGCGGGGCCGCCGTGGTCACCGCCTACCAGCGCGCCGAGCGCTGAAGAACCCCGAGGAGGAAACATGGGCAAGGTCAACGCGTCCGTGGAACTGCCCGCCGGCCAGGAGAAGGTCTGGGCGGAGTTCTCGAACCCGAACAACTTCGAGAAGTGGCTGACCATCCACACCAAGTGGAAGGGCGAGGTGCCCGCGGAGTTCCGGCAGGGGGCGCGGGCCACCGAGGTGGTCACCATGCTGGGCATGGCGAACGCCATCGCGTGGACGGTCGACGAGTTCGACGCGCCGAACCGGCTGGTCATCTCCGGCACCGGGATGGCCGGGGTCAAGGTCACCTTCGAACTGCGCGTGGCGGCGGCGGGGGAGCGGTCGACCGCCACCATCGACGCCGAGTTCACCGGGCAGATGATCGTCGGCGCGCTGGGCAAGGCGGTGGAGAAGGACGCCAAGAAGAACCTGGACCGGTCGCTGGAGAACTTCGCCGCACTGGTGTCGTGATGGGCGAACTGGCGTTCGACCCCGCGACGCTGGGGAAGTGGACGGACGAGGTCCGGTTCGACGTGACCGCCGAGCGGATCGCCGAGTACGCCGCCGCCACCAGCGACCCGATCCCGGCGCACCGGGACGGTGCGGTGGCGAGCCCGGTCTTCGCCATCGTGCCGGTGTTCCAGTCGCTGCTGGAACCGGCGCTGGAGGTGGTGCCGCTGCCGCTGCTCGGCCGGGTGCTGCACGGCGAGCAGGACTTCCGGTTCCACCGGCCGATCCGCCCCGGCGACGAACTGGTGGCCAGGGCCAGGATGCTCGGCTACCGCGGCAGGCCGAAGGGCACCGCGGCCGGGGTCCACCTGGAAACCCGCACCACCGCCGGGGAACCGGTCAACGAGCAGTACGTGACCTTCGTCGTCCGCGGGTTCGACGCCGGGGAGCAGGTCGGGGAACTCCCGCCGGGGCACCGGTTCGACGAAGCGCTCCGCGACCAGCCGCCGGTGGCGGAACTCACGCAGCACGTCGACGAGGACCAGACCTTCCGCTACGGTCCCGCCGCCGGCGACCCGATGCCGATCCACCTCGACGAGGAGGTCGCCAAGGAGGCCGGGCTGCCCGGCATCATCGTGCACGGCCTGTGCAGCCTGGCGTTCGCCTCGTGGGCGGCGCTGACCGAACTGGCCGGCTCGGACGTGACCCGCCTGCGGCGGCTGGCCGTCCGCTTCGCCAAACCGGTCTTCCCCGGGCAGGACCTGCACACCCGCTTCTGGCGCACGGCCCCCGGTGCCTGCGCCTTCGAAACCACCGCGGGGGCGCAGGTGGTGCTCACCGACGGCCTCGCCGAAATCGGCTGAAGGGAACGAGCATGGGCGCACTGGACGGGCGGGTGGCCGTGATCACCGGGGCCGGCCGGGGGATCGGCCGCGAGCACGCGCTGCTGTTCGCCGCCGAAGGGGCCGCGGTGGTGGTCAACGACCTCGGTGGCGCCAACGACGGCAGCGGGGCCGACGCCGGGCCCGCCGCCGAAGTGGTGGCCGAGATCACCGGCGCCGGCGGGAAAGCCGTCGCCAGCACGGCCGACGTGGCTTCCTGGGACGGTGCCCGGCAGCTGGTCGAGCAGGCGGTGACCGAGTTCGGGCGGCTCGACGTGGTGGTGAACAACGCGGGCATCCTGCGCGACGCCTTCCTCGCCGGGATGGACGAGGCGCAGTGGGACGCGGTGATCGCGGTGCACCTCAAGGGGCACGCCGCGGTGCTGCACCACGCGGCCGCGCACTGGAAGGCGCGGTCGAAGGCCGGGGAACCCGTTGCCGCTGCGGTGATCAACACGGCGTCGGCCTCCGGCACCACGCTGCCGAACGCCGGGCAGGCGAACTACGGCGCGGCGAAGGCGGGCATCGCCGCGCTCACGCTGGTGGCCGCGGCGGAGCTGGAGCGCTACGGCGTGCGGGTGAACGCCATCGCCCCGATCGCGCGAACGCGGCTCACGCTGGCCACTCCGGGCATGGGCGCGATTTTCGCGCAGGAGGTCGGAGCCGGGGAGTTCGACGCCTTCGCGCCGGCCAACATCGCGCCGCTGGTGGCCTACCTGGCCACCGCGGACTGCCCGCACAACGGCCAGGTCTTCGCCGTGCAGGGCGGGTCCATCCAGCGACTGCGGGGCTGGACCGCCGCCGAGACCACCGAGACCGACGACCCGTGGACGATCGACGAGGTGGCTTCGCGCCTCGGTTCGTGGTCGCTCACATAGTCGAACCCGCATACCACTCTGTGAGCGGTGTACCGCGCGGAGTCACCTTCCTACCCTGGAAGCGGATCGGGTGTCCCGATGGGAAGGTGGTTCCGCGATGGGTGGATGCAACTGCTGCAGCTCCTGCACCGGTGCCAACTGCGGCTGCTGCGGGAGCTGCGGCTGAGTCGGCCGTCCACGACACCGGGAGTGGGCGTGCCCCGCGTCGAACGCGGAGGACGACCCGCTCCCGGCGCTCGCTCAGAGGCGTTCCTGGAGCGCTTCCGCGGCGGCGAGCAGGTCCGCCGCCCAGCGCGCGCCCGGTTTCCGCCCGATGCGCTCGATCGGCCCGGAAACCGAGACCGCGGCGACCACCGTGCCGCCGGAATCCCGCACCGGCGCCGAGACGCTCGCCACACCGGGCTCGCGTTCGGCGACGCTTTGCGCCCAGCCGCGCCGCCGGACCTCCAGCAGCGTGCGCTCCCCGTAGACCGCGTCGGTCAGGATCGCGCGCTGGGTGTGCGGATCCGACCACGCGGCGAGCACCTTCGCGCCGGAACCGGCGGTCATCGGCAGGCGTGAGCCGATCGGCACGGTGTCGCGCAGGCCACTCGGCGGCTCCGCGGTCGACACGCACACCCGCTGCACCCCGTCCCGGCGGTAGAGCTGCACGCTCTCGCCGGTGATGTCCCGCAACTTCGGCAGCACCGAGCCCGCCGCGTCGAGCAGCGGATCCGTTGTGCCACCGGCGAGTTCGGCCAGTGCCGTGCCCGGCCGCCACCGCCCGTCCGGCCCGCGCCGGAGCAGCCGGTGCACCTCCAGGCCGACCGCCAGCCGGTGCGCCGTGGCCCGCGGAAGGCCGGTCCGGCTGCAGAGTTCGGCGAGCCCGCACGGATCTTCGGCGACCGCCTGCAGCACGGCCACCGCCTTGTCCAGGACTCCGATACCGCTATGCTGTCCCACAGCGCGATACTATCTTCCCGCACTTTGGGAAGTCCAGATCCTGGGATAATCCCGGCAACAGTCTCTTCAGGAGGTGCCCTGATGTCTTCGAAACGGGGCCGCACGCTGGCGGAAAAGGTGTGGGACGCCCACGTGGTGCGGCGGGGCGAGGGAGCCGAGCCCGACCTGCTCTACATCGATCTGCACCTGGTGCACGAAGTCACCAGCCCGCAGGCGTTCGACGGCCTCCGCCTGGCGGGCCGCCCGGTGCGCCGTCCGGACCTGACCATCGCCACCGAGGACCACAACGTGCCGACGGTCGACATCGAGCTGCCCATCGCCGATCCGGTGTCCCGCACCCAGGTCGACACGCTTCGCCGCAACTGCAAGGAGTTCGGCGTCCGGCTGCACCCGATGGGCGACGCCGAGCAGGGCATCGTGCACGTGATCGGCCCGCAGCTGGGGCTGACCCAGCCGGGCACCACGGTGGTCTGCGGGGACAGCCACACCTCCACCCACGGCGCGTTCGGCGCGATGGCCTTCGGCATCGGCACCTCGGAGGTCGAGCACGTGCTGGCCACCCAGACGCTGCCGCTGCGTCCTTTCAAGACGATGGCGATCAACGTCGAGGGGCAGCTGCGCCCCGGCGTCACCGCCAAGGACGTCATCCTCGCGGTGATCGCCAAGATCGGCACCGGCGGCGGGCAGGGCTACGTGCTCGAGTACCGCGGCAGCGCGATCGAGGCGCTGTCCATGGAAGCCCGGATGACGGTCTGCAACATGTCCATCGAAGCCGGCGCCCGCGCCGGGATGATCGCGCCGGACGAGGTGACCTTCGCCTACCTCAAGGACCGCCCGCACGCGCCCAAGGGCGCCGACTGGGACGCCGCGGTGGCCTCCTGGCGCGAGCTGAAGACCGACGAGGACGCCGAGTTCGACGCCGAGGTACACCTCGACGCCGACGCGCTCACCCCCTTCGTGACCTGGGGAACCAACCCCGGCCAGGGCCTGCCGCTTGGCGACTCGGTGCCCGACCCGGAGCGCATCGCCGACGAGAACGAGCGCTCGGCCGCCGAGAAGGCCCTGTCCTATATGGATCTCAAGCCGGGCACCCCGCTGCGGGAGATCCAGGTCGACACCGTCTTCCTCGGCTCCTGCACGAACGGCCGCATCGAGGACCTGCGGGCGGCCGCGGAGGTGCTGCGCGGGCACCGGGTGGCCGACGGCGTGCGGATGCTGGTGGTCCCCGGCTCGATGCGGGTGCGCCAGGCGGCCGAAGCCGAGGGGCTGGACAAGGTCTTCGCCGACGCCGGGGCGGAGTGGCGCCAGGCGGGCTGCTCGATGTGCCTCGGGATGAACCCGGACCAGCTCAAG
This sequence comes from Amycolatopsis sp. NPDC045836, assembly GCF_056431745.1. Classification (NCBI taxonomy): domain Bacteria; kingdom Bacillati; phylum Actinomycetota; class Actinomycetes; order Pseudonocardiales; family Pseudonocardiaceae; genus Amycolatopsis; species Amycolatopsis sp. NPDC045836. Next base: position 339,487 of record NZ_JBWKKF010000008.1, read on the forward strand.
CCCGGTGAGCGGAGCGCGTCGACCTCCAACCGGAACTTCGAGGGCAGGCAGGGCAAGGGCGGCCGGACGCACCTGGTCTCGCCGCTGGTGGCCGCGGCGACCGCGGTGCGGGGCACGCTGTCCTCGCCGGAGGACCTGGTCCCCGCCACCGCCGGTACCGCCCGGTAAGTACCCGCCGGCGGACGCAAAAGCCCCGGTCACACCCCAGATCCAGGAGTCATCCCATCATGGACCCCTTCACCACCCACACCGGCGTCGGCGTGCCGCTGCGCCGGTCCAACGTGGACACTGACCAGATCATCCCGGCCGTCTACCTCAAGCGCGTGACCCGCACCGGCTTCGAGGACGGCCTGTTCGCCGCCTGGCGCTCGGACAGCGGGTTCGTGCTCAACCAGGAGCCGTTCCGGGCGGGCAGCGTGCTGGTGGCCGGGCCGGACTTCGGCACCGGCTCGTCGCGGGAGCACGCGGTCTGGGCGCTGATGAACTACGGCTTCCGCGTGGTCATCTCCTCCCGGTTCGCCGACATCTTCCGCGGGAACTCCGGCAAGCAGGGCCTGCTGGCCGCCCAGTGCGAGCAGGCGGACGTCGAGCTGCTCTGGAAGCTGCTCGAGAACGACCCCGGCACGGAGGTCACCGTGGACCTCCGGGAGAAGACCGTGCGAGCCAAGGACTTCACCGCGCCCTTCGCGATCGACGACTACACCCGCTGGCGGCTGCTCGAGGGGCTGGATGACATCGCTCTCACCCTGCGACACGCCGATGAGATCGATTCGTTCGAATCGGCCCGGCCCTCCTGGAAGCCGGTGACCACCCCGCAACCCGGCTGAGCTGCGAAGATTCCCTGCTCAACAAGGGAATACAGGCCCCGCCGACCGGCGTCGAACCCGTGCCGAACGGCCCCGGACAGCCCCGATGAGGGTCCCTCCACCGGCGGAACCACCGCCGATACAAGGGAAAAAATCCGCGTGCCGTTTGGAATTTGTGCTGCATTGGTAATACCGTGTGCGCAAGTCGGCCGAAGGAGGCCGTGTACGGATAGTTCTTCTTGGAGGACCGGAATGGCCAACAAGGCCCAGCTGATCGAGGCGCTGTCGGAGCGTCTGGGCGACAAAAAGGTTGCATCGGAAGCGGTCGACGGTCTCGTCGACATCATCATCCGGACGGTCAACAAGGGCGAGAAGGTGAACATCACCGGCTTCGGGGTGTTCGAGAAGCGCGCCCGCGCCGCCCGGACCGCGCGGAACCCGCGTACCGGTGAGACGGTCCGCGTCAAGAAGACCAACGTGCCCGCCTTCCGCGCCGGCACGACCTTCAAGGACGTGGTCAGCGGCGCGAAGAAGCTGCCGAAGGTCACCGCCGCCAAGAAGGCCGCCACCGGTACGCGGGCCGCGGGCACCACCGCGCGCGCGACCACGACCCGGGCGACGGCCAGCCGTCCGAGCACCACCCGCAGCACCACGACTCGCACGCGCGCCACCACCACGCGCAGCACCGCCGCGAGCCGTACCGCTGCCAAGGCGGCGCCGAAGACGGCTGCCAAGGCCACCACGGCCAAGGCGACCACGGCGAAGAAGACCACCGCCAAGGCCGCGCCGAAGGCCGCCGCCGCGAAGACGACCACCGCCAAGGCCACCACCGCCAAGGCCGCGCCGAAGGCGACCGCCGCGAAGAAGACCACCTCCGCGGCCAAGCGCACCACCGCCGCGAAGAAGAAGTAGGGCGTTCGAAGCGGTACCCACGGCGGGGCCCCGTGCTGACCGGCACGGGGCCCCGCCGTGTGTTTCGGCACCGGGTTTCGAACGCCTCCCGGGGGTCCCGCCGCCCCGCGACGGTGTGCGCCCCCCGCCTAACGCTCGCTAGAGTCGGGGGTCGCGGCGTGCGACCGCGGACTGGAGGAGGTAGAGCCGTCATCGACATCCGGCTGCTCGGCTCGTTCGAAGCCGCGATCGGCGGTGCGCCGGTCGCCCTCACCAGCGCACGCCAGCGCGCGCTGCTCGCCGGACTCGCGCTCTCCGCGGGCCGCCCGGTCTCGATCGACTCGCTGGCCCGGTTCATCTGGGGCGAAAGCCTGCCCGCGCGCGTGCGCGGCAGCCTGCACACCTACGTGATGCGCCTGCGGCGCTCGATCGGCGAGGACACCGTGGCCACCGCACCCGACGGCTACCGGCTCGTCGTGGAGCCCGAGCGGGTCGACGCACTGCGGTTCCTCCGCTTGCTCGACGACGCGGTGGAGCAACCGGACCCGGCCGCCGAACGGCGGTTGCTCGGCGAGGCGCTGGCGCTGTGGCGCGGCACCCCGCTGGAGGGCGTCGGATCACCCGCGCTGGCCGAGGACTGGGCACCCCTGCTCACCGAACGGTACCTGCTGGCGGTGGAACGGCGGATCGATCTCGACGCCGGTGTCGCCGAAGGCCCCGAGCTCGCCGCGGAACTCACCGAACTGATCGCGCGTTACCCGCTGCGGGAGTCGTTGTGGGAACGGCTCGTGGTGGAACTGGCGCGGTTGGGGCGCCGGGCCGAAGCGCTGGCCAGGTACGCGAAACTGCGGGAACTGCTCGCCGAGGAACTGGGGGTGGAGCCGGGGGCGCGGTTGCGCCGGTTGCACCTGGAGCTGCTTTCGGCGGGCACCGAGGCCCCGGAAGCACCAGCGGCCCGCGACGACGTGCCGCGGCAGCTGCCGTTCGACGTCACCCGGTTCACCGGCCGCGACACCGAACTCGCCGAACTGGACGCGTTCCTGGCCGGGCAGCACGCGCGCTCCACCGCGATCGCGGTGATCGAAGGCGCCGCCGGGGTCGGCAAGACCTCGCTGGCCGTGCACTGGGCCCACCACGTGCTCGACCGCTTCCCCGACGGGCAGCTGTTCCTCGACCTCCGCGGCCATTCGGCGGACACCCCGGTCACCCCGGACGCGGCGCTGGGCCGGTTCCTGCGGGCGGTCGGCGTGGCGGCCGAGGCCATCCCCTCCACAGTGGAGGAACGCTCGGCGATGCTGCGCAGCAGGCTGGCCGGGGCGCGGATGCTGATGCTGCTGGACAACGCGCACGACGCCGACCAGGTCCGCCCGCTGCTGCCCGGGTCCGGGAACCTGGTGGTGGTCACCAGCCGCAGCCAGCTGCGCGGCCTGGTGGCCCGTGAGGGCGCGCACCGGCTGGCGCTGGGCTCACTGGACCAACGGGGCGCCACGGCGCTGCTGGCGGGCAGCGTGGGGCACGCCAGGCTGGCCGCCGAACCCGACGCGGTGGCCGAACTGGCGGACCTGTGCGGCCGGTTGCCGCTCGCGCTGGCCCTGGCGGGCGAACGGGCTTCCCGGTTCGGCGGCATGTCCATCGCCGGCATCGTGGAGGAACTGCGCGACCAGCGCTCGCGGCTGGACACCCTGCGGGACCCGCACGACGCCGGCACCGATCTGCGTGCGGCGTTCTCGTGGTCCTACAAGGCGCTGCGCCCGGACGCGGCGCGGTTGTTCCGCCTGCTCGGCCTGCACCCCGGCGTGGACATCAGCCTGCCCGCCGCCGCGGTGCTGTGCGGCCGCCCGGTCCGCGAAACCCGGGACCTGCTCGACCAGCTCGCTTCGGCGCACCTGCTCAACCAGCCGCGCGCCGACCGCTACCAGTTCCACGACCTGCTGCGCGTCTACGCCACCGAGCGGCTGGAGGAGACCGAAAGCCCGGCGGAACAGGAAGCCGGTTTCGGCAGGCTGCTCGACTGGTACCTGTGCGCCGCCGCCGAAGCCAACAGCCACGTGCGCCCCGACCTGCTCACCGAGGACGTGGTGCTGCCGGTGGTGGACGGTCCCGAGGTGCGCTTCGCCGACCGCGCCGCGGCCACCGCGTGGTACCTCGCCGAGCGCTCCACCCTCGGCGCGCTGGTGGCCGCGGCGGCCCGGCGCGGCTGGTCCACCCGGACCTGGCAGCTCGGCTGGCTGCTGCGCGGGTTCAACGCGGAGCGGCATGACATCGATGACTGGATCGAAGTCGCCCGCCGCGCGGTGGAGGTCGCCGAGGCCGTGCACGACCGGCTCGGCCTCCAGTACGCCGCGAACAACCTGGGTACCGCGTTGCTGCGCGCCTCCCGCACCGACGAAGCGCTGGCGGCGCTGGAACAGGGCCTGGCGGCGGCACCGCCGGGCGGCAACGCGCTCAGCGTGGCCATCCTGAGCAACCTCGCCGGGGCCTACTACCTGCGCGGGGAATACGAGGAGTCCTACCGCTACAGCTCCGAGGGCGTCGAAGCCGCCCGCCGGTCCGGGCAGCAGACCTACCTCGCGCACGCCGAACTGAACCTGAGCGCCAGCTGCATCGGGCTGGGCAAGTTCGACGACGCCGCCGAGCACGCGACCAAGGCGCGGGAGACCTTCCTCGCCCTCGGCGACCAGTACCACGCCGCGCTGGCGAACGGGAACCTCGCCGAGGCGCTGGGCCGGACGGGCAGGCTCGACGAAGCGCTGGAGCACGCCCTGCACGCGCTGGCCGCGTTGCGCGAGATGAACGCCGACTACGGCACCATCGACGTGCTGATCACGCTCGGCCAGATCGAACGCGCGAGGGAGAACGGCGACGGGGCCCGCACGCACTGGCGGGAAGCGCTGGCGGCCTGCCGCCGGCTGAACGACCCGCGCACCGGCGAAGTGCAGGCCCTGCTGGACGAACTGGGAGGACAACCGGGACGGGATGCGCCGCACCCCTAGACCGTCGCATCCCGCCCGGCAACGGGCGCGATACGGAGTACACCAGGGTGGGCTGTCAGCTCGCTGTCAATCACCTTTCGCACTGCCGGACGGCAACGGCGAAGGCAGCTGGCTGGCGAAGTAGGTCGCCGCCGCCAACCGCGGCCCCTCGTTCCCGGCCGCCTGCCGGAAGGCGAGCAGCCACAGCGAACCCTTCTTCGCCGGGGCCGGCCGCCGCCGCTGCTCCGCTTCGGTGACGTGGCTGCGCAGTTCCAACTGGACGCCGTCGCGTTCGGCCAGTTGCGTCACCAGGTCCGGGATCACCCCGCCCTGGCTGCACAGCAGCGGCGTGCCGCCGTCACCGACGACGGCGGAGAACCGGGCCAGCCCGAGCACCGGGTCCGCCCAGTAACCCTCCTCGGAGAGCAGGTGCTCCTGCTCCACCTCCACGCCGAGGTCCTCGGCCACCTTCGAAACGGTCTGCACGCAACGCAGGCGCGGCGCGGAGAGCACCCGGGTCGGGCCGAACCGGCTCGCCACCGCGCGCACCCCGTCGGCCTGCCGCAGCCCGGCGTTCGACAGCGGGCGGAGGTCGTCGTCGCCGGTCCACTCGTCGCGCTTGCCCGCCTTGGCGTGGCGGACCAGCAGCACGGTGGTCAGGTCGGGGGGCAGCGCGCAGAACTCGCGCAGCGTCTCGACGTCCCCGCGGCGGCTGAAGACCGCTTCGGCCTCGGCCACGCCCAGCCAGCGGAGTTCGTCCACCTCCTCGTTCGGGGTGAACTCCCCGCCCACCGCCCTGGCGCTGAAGTAGTCGACGGTCTTGCCGACCGGCCTGCCGCCCGGACCCGGCACCGGATAGGCGACCTGCTTGAGGAAGCGCCCGAGCACCACCTGGAAACCGGTCTCCTCGTGCAGTTCGCGCACCGCGGCCGCCACCGTGGTCTCACCCGGGTCCAGCTTGCCCTTGGGCAGCGACCAGTCGTCGTACCGCGGCCGGTGCACCACCGCGATCTCCGGTTCACCGCCCGGACCCGGCCGCCACAGCACCGCACCGGCGGCGCGGACCTCCACCACCTCGTTCAACCGTTCGCCCGGTGCTTGGCGATCAGCTCCACCTGGTGGTCGCGCACCTCGGTGTCGTCGGCCGGGGACGGGGCCCACTCGCCGGTCGAGGTGAGCACCCAGCAGCGCGTGCTGGGGTCGAGCGCGGAGGAGAAGATTTCGTCGAGTTGCCGGGTCAGCTTGGGTTCCTTGACCCGCACCAGCGCCTCGATCCGGCGGTCGAGGTTGCGGTGCATCATGTCCGCGCTGCCGATCCAGTAGCTGTCACCACCGCGGAAGTGCAGGATCCGCGAGTGCTCCAGGAACCGGCCGAGGATGGAGCGGACGCGGATGTTCTCGCTCAGCCCCTCCACCCCCGGCTTCAGCGAGCAGATCCCGCGCACCACCACGTCGACCTCGACCCCGGCTCGCGACGCCTGGTACAGCGCGTCGATGACCTGTTCGTCGACGAGCGAGTTGCACTTGATCCGCACCCCGGCGGGCCGCCCGGCGCGCGCGTGCTCGATCTCCTCGGCGATGTCGCGCAGGAGGCCCCGCCGGATGCCGTTCGGCGCGGTGAGGATGTTGCGGAAGGTGTCCTGCCGCGAGTAGCCGGTGAGCACGTTGAACAGGTCGGTCAGGTCCGCGCCGATGCTCGGGTCGGCGGTGAGCAGGCCGAGGTCCTCGTAGAGCCGGGCGGTCTTCGGGTTGTAGTTGCCGGTGCCGATGTGGCAGTAGCGGCGGATGGTCGAGCCCTCCTGGCGCACCACCAGCGCGGTCTTGCAGTGCGTCTTGAGCCCCATCAGCCCGTAGACCACGTGCACGCCGGCGCGTTCCAGCGTGCGGGCCCAGGTGATGTTGGCCTGCTCGTCGAAGCGGGCCTTGATCTCCACCAGCGCCACCACCTGCTTGCCCGCTTCGGCGGCGTCGACGAGCGCGTCCACGATCGGCGAGTCGCCGGAGGTGCGGTAGAGCGTCTGCTTGATCGCCAGCACCTTGGGGTCGGCGGCGGCCTGCTCGACGAAGCGCTGCACGCTGGTGGAGAACGAGTCGTAGGGGTGGTGCACCAGCACGTCGCCCTCGCGCAGGGTGGCGAACACGCTCTTCGGCGTCTCGCGCTCACCGAAGGCCGGGTGGGTGGCGGGCACGAAGGTCGGGTACTTCAGCTCCTTGCGGTCCACGCCGGACAGCTGGTGCAGGCAGGTCAGGTCGAGCAGGCCGGGCACCTCGACCACGTCCCTCGGGTCCACCTCCAGCTCGCGCAGCAGCAGTTCGAGCATGTGCTCGCTCATGTCCTGCGCCACCTCGAGCCGCACCGGCGGGCCGAACCGGCGCTGGGCCAGTTCGCGTTCCAGCGCCTGCAGGAGGTCCTCGTCGCGGTCCTCCTCGACCTCGAAGTCGGCGTTACGGGTGATCCGGAACACGTGGTGCTCGGTCACCTCCATCCCGGTGAACAGTTCACCGAGGTGCGCCGAGATCAGTTCCTCCAGCGGCAGGAAGGTGGCCTCGCGCTGCTCCCGCTGGGCCTCCACCCGGATCAGCCGGGGAACGTTGCTCGGCACCTTGACCCTGGCGAAGCGCTCGGTACCGCCCTCCGGGTCGCGCACGGTCACCGCGAGGTTGAGCGAAAGGCCCGAAATGTACGGGAACGGGTGCGCCGGGTCGACGGCGAGCGGGGTCAGCACCGGGAAGATCTGGTCGGTGAAGTAGTTCGACAGCCGGGACCGGTCCGGCCCGTCCAAATCGGACCAGCTGACGATCCGGATGCCCTCGGCGGCCAGCTCCGGGCGCAGCTCCTCCTCGAACGCCCCGGTGTGCCGCTCCACCAGGTCCTGGTTGCGCTTGGCGATGTAGGCCAGCTGCTCACGCGGGGTGAGCCCGTCCGCGCTGCGCACCGACAGGCCGGTTTCGTCGCGGCGCTTCAGCCCGGCCACCCGCACCATGTAGAACTCGTCCAAATTGGACGCGAAGATGGCGAGGAACTTGGCCCGCTCCAGCAGCGGCTGGGAGGCGTCCTCGGCCAGCGCGAGCACGCGCGCGTTGAAGTCCTGCCAGGACAGCTCGCGGTTGAAGTAGCGGTCGTCCGGCAGGGAGTCGGCGGTCAGCGGCGCCACCGCGGTCACCGCCGGTGGCGCCGAGGGGACCCCGTGCTTCTCCGTTGCCGCCGGTGCGGACTGGGTACGGGCCCGGCGCAGGTCCGGTGGGGTGGGTGGGGGGTTCAGCGGCTCGCTCACACCCTGCATTCTTCCCCATCGGGGGCCGTCCTGCGCGTACCGCGATCTACGCCACGGTGAATTCCGGTCAGCTCAGGCAGCACGCCTCGCCGAGCAGGGTCGAGGTGCGCTCGCCGAGCCCGAGCCGCCGGGTGTGCGCGAGGTCGGCGGCGGTGTCCACGTCGCTGCGCAACGAGGGCGCGGCCAGGTCCAGCGGCACCGCGCCGGAGGCGGTGTGGGCCAGCGCCGACCCGGCGCCGAAGTGCGGGTCCAGCGGTTCGCCCGGCGCTGCGACCAGCAGCGTCGTACCGGTGCCCTGGCGGTCGGCGACGAAGGCGCGGCGGTCGGCGGCGGCCCCGAGGGCCATCGCCAGCTCGTCCGGCCGCAGCGCGGGGAGGTCGGCCTGCAACGCGGCGACCACACCGCCCGGATCGGCCCGGCGCAGGATCGCTTCACCCCGGCGCAGCGCGGCGTTGAGCCCGCGCACCCCGGCGTCGTCGACCACCTCCACGCCGAGCCGGTGCAGGCTGGTCAGCGCCAGCGGGTCGGCCGCGACCACCAGCACCCGGCGGACCCCGTTCGCCGCGGTCGCCGCGGCCAGGGTGTCGGCGGCCAGCGCGAGCACCAGCTCGGTGTGCGTGTCCTGGTCATGGATCTCCTCCAGCGCGCCCCGGAGCCGGGATTTGCCCAGGCTGGGCGGTTTCATCGGGACGATCAGGTCCACCTCGCGAGCCACGCCCTCCTTTCTACTCCTGCCCACCCGCCCGGTGCCCGTGACCGGGAGGGAGGCAGGATCAGCGAGGGCAACCGAGCGAGGAGGAGTTTTGGCCGATCGGGAAAAGGGCGGTTTCTGGGTGGGGACCGCCGCGGCGCTGTTCTACCCGCTGACCCTGCTCGGCAGGCGGGAGTACCGGCACGCGGAGCGCATTCCCCGGCAGGGCGGCGCACTGCTGGTGCTCAACCACATCTCGCACCTCGACCCGGTGGTCGACGCGGTGCTGGTGCACCGCGCCAGGCGCGTGCCGCGGTTCATGGCCAAGGAGAGCCTGACCCGGGTGCCGCTGCTCGGCAAGATCCTGATCGGCTCCGGCGGCATCCCGGTCTACCGCGGTTCGTCCAGCGCCGGCGACAGCCTGCGCGCGGCGCACCAGGCGTTGCGCGAGGGCAAGGTGGTGGTGATCTACCCCGAGGGCACGATCACCAGGGACCCGGCGGTCTGGCCCAAGCGCTCCTACACCGGGGCGGCCCGGCTGGCGCTGGAGAACGACGTGCCGGTGATCCCGATCGCGCGCTGGGGCACGCACGAGATCCTCAACGGCTACGACCGCAAGTTCCGGCCGTTCCCGCGCAAGCGGGTGATCCACTCGGTCGGCGAGCCGCTCGACCTGTCCGCCTATCGCGCTCGCCCCTCGGGGGCGAAGGTGCTGCGCGAGGTGACCGACCTGATGATGGCAGAGGTCACCGAGCTGCTGTCCGAAGTGCGCGGTGAGCAGCCGCCGCCGCGCCCGGCCGTCGCGGACGGGGACTGAGATGGGCCTGCAGCGGGTCACCGTGCTCGGGGCCGGGTCCTGGGGCACCACCTTCGCCAAGGTGCTCGGCGACGCCGGGCGCGACGTGACGATCTGGGCCCGCCGTCCGGAGGTCGCCGCGGAGATCGCCGGCGCCGGGACCAACGGGGGTTACCTGCCGGGCGTGGTGCTGCCGTCGCGGGTCACCGCCACCGCCGACCCGGCCGCGGCGCTGGACGGCGCCGAGGTGGTGGTGCTCGCCGTGCCCAGCCAGAGCCTGCGGGCGAACCTGACCGCGTGGCGCGGGCTGCTGCCGCCGGAGGCGATCCTGGTCAGCCTGGCCAAGGGCGTGGAACTGGGCACGCAGAAGCGGATGAGCGAGGTGATCACCGAGATCGCCGGGGTGCCGGACGGGCAGGTGGTGGTGGTCTCCGGGCCCAACCTGGCCAAGGAGATCGCGCAGGAGCAGCCCGCCGCGGCGGTGGTCGCCTGCGCCGACCACGAGCGGGCGGTCGCCGTGCAGCAGGCCTGCTCCACCGCCTACTTCCGGCCGTACACCAACACCGACGTGGTCGGCTGCGAGCTGGGCGGGGCCTGCAAGAACGTGATCGCGCTGAGCTGCGGCATGGCCACCGGCCTCGGCTTCGGCGCCAACACCACGGCGACGCTGATCACCCGCGGCCTGGCCGAAACCGCCCGGCTCGGCGTGAAACTGGGTGCCGACCCGCTCACCTTCGCCGGCCTGGCCGGGCTGGGGGACCTGGTCGCCACCTGCTCGTCCCCGCTGTCGCGGAACCGCACCTTCGGGGAACGGCTGGGGCAGGGGGAGTCGGTGGCGCAGGCGCAGCGGTCCGTCGGCGGCCAGGTCGCCGAGGGCGTGAAGTCCTGCACGTCCATCCGGGAACTGGCCTCCGGCCTCAGCGTGGACATGCCGATCACCGACGCCATGCACCGCGTCTGCCACGAGGGCGGCGACCCCCGCCGCCTCGGTGCCGAACTGCTCGGCCGGACCCACAAGCACGAGTGGTCCTAGTCGCGGCCCCGGGTGGGTGAACGCGGGGTTCACTGGGTGGGAGCCGGTTGACCCGGCGCGGATCGGCTGCTTCGCTGCCGGGGTGACCACGCGTGAGGTGTACGAGCGAGCCAGCCGCCAAGGCCAGCCCCGCGTCTCCGTGCTGTGTCCGTGTTGTCGCCGCTGAACCGTCGCCGAAACCCAGCCGCCACAACACCCGCAGAGGACAGACCACGATGTTCGCCGTCCCGGACAACACCGTCGCCCTGATCGAGAACGTTGTCCACCGCCACCCGGTGCGCGTCGCGCTCGCGTACGCCCACGACCGCGACCGCTGGCGCCACCTCCTCCGCTACGACCCCGACCAGCGGTTCTCCACCCTCGTCGCCCGTGACGGCGAGCAGGAGATCTGGCTGATGAGCTGGCTCCCCGGCCAGGAGACCGACCTGCACGACCACGTCGAATCGACCGGGGCCTTCACCGTCGTCTCCGGGGCGCTGACCGAGACGGTCAGCCGCACCACCGCCGACGGCCGGGTGGTCACCGAGGTGCACCCGCTGGTCGCGGGCCAGTCCCGGGTGTTCGCCCCCGGTTACGTGCACCACGTGCACAACCCCGGCACCGACCCGGCCGTCAGCGTGCACGTCTACCGCACCGGCGGCCGGGCCATGCGCAGCTACCGCGGCAGCTACGTCGACGGGCCCGCCCGCTCCGACACGTGAGCGGGCACCGGGACCGAGCACCCCGGGTCGGTCACCGGTGCCCCGAACGACGTCCGGATCGGCAGCACCCCCGCCCACGCCACGTCCGCTTCCACGTCGGCGGGGTCGTCGAGCGCACCGGCGTCGCGCACCTTGACCGACGCCTCCGCCAGGTCGAGCGCGAGCACCGTGACCGCGGCGAACTCCTTGGCGTTGACCTCGCGCGCGTGCTCCCACGAGCCGGGCGCGAGGTGGTCGGTGAGCACCCGCAGCCCGTGCCGCTTCTCGTCACCGGACAACGCCCGCGCCCGCCCGTGCACCACGGCGCTGCGGTAGTTCATCGAGTGGTCGTTGACCGAACGCGAGTACACCACGGCGTCCAGCAGGGTGACCGTCACGCACACGTCCAGCCCGGTCGCGGCCGCGCGCATGCTCGGCGAACCGGTCGAGCCGTGCAGGTAGAGCGTGTCCCCGTCGCGTCCGTAGCCGGTCGGCAGCACCACCGGCGAGCCGCCGAGCACCAGCCCGAGGTGGCAGACCAGCCCCTCGTCGAGCACCGCGTGCAGCTCGGCGCGCTCGGTCCGGCCGCGGTCCTTCTTCCGGGTCAGCGTGCTGCGTGGAGTGGGTGACAATGGGGTCATGCGGCTAGTCTGGCGCCGGCAAGTGGCATCATGAACGTCCAATTGCCGGACAATTCCAAGAGGCCACTTTGCCGCACCCCGACACCGCGCTCCCGGTGCACCTGGACCGCCGCAGCGGCACCCCGCTCGCCGTGCAGCTCGCCGACGCCCTGCGGGAATCGGCCGCCACCGGGCACCTGCGCGGCGGCGACCGGCTGCCCTCGACCCGGGCGCTGGCCAGCCGCCTCGGCGTCAGCCGGACGGTGACGTCGGCAGCATACGAGCAACTGCACGCCGAAGGCTGGATCGCCGGTCGCCACGGCTCCGGCACCTACGTCACCACCTCGCCGCCCCGCGACCGCCCGGCCCGCGGCCTGGTGCTCGGGGAGGTCCCGGCCCGGCCCGACCTGCTCGACCTCAGCCCCGGCGTGCCGTGGGCCGACGGGCTGGACCGCGCCGCCTGGCGCCGGGCCTGGCGGGCCGCCGCCGACGCACCGCCGTTGTCCAGGGCCCACCGCGCCGGGCTGTTCGACTACCGCGCGGTGATCGCCGAGCACCTGCTGCGCCACCGCGGCCTGTCCGCCGGAACGGATTCCGTGCTGGCCACGGCGGGCACCACGGCCGCGGTGATCGAGATCGCCGGCGCCATCTTCGAACCCGGTGACGTGGTCGGCGTCGAGGAACCCGGTTACCAGCGGGCGGTGCAGGCGCTGACCAGCGCCGGGCTGCGGACCGTTCCGGTGCCGGTGGACGGCGAGGGCCTGCGCCCGGACGCGGTGCCGCGCGGGGTCCGGGCCGTCTACTGCTCGCCCGCGCACCAGTACCCGATGGGCAGCCGGATGAGCGCGGCCCGCCGGGTGCAGCTGGTGGAACGGGCGCGCCACGAGGACTTCCTGCTGGTCGAGGACGACTACGACGGGGAGCTGCGGTTCGACGTGGCGCCGTTGCCGCTGCTCGCCGCGCTCGCCCCGGACGTGGTGGTGCACCTAGGCACCACCAGCAAGATCCTCACCCCGACCCTCGGCGCCGGCTGGATGGTGGCGCCGCCGAAGGTGGCCGCCGCGGTGCTGGAGTACCGCGACCGCGTCGGCACGCGGCCGTCCCCGGCGGGCCAGCGGGTGCTGATCGAACTGGCCCGCAACGGCGACCTCGGCCGCCACCTGCGGAAGCTGCGGCGGGAGCTGTCCGAGCGGCGGACCATGCTGACCACCGCGCTGCACGCGGGCGGTATCCCGGTGCTCGGCGACGACGCGGGTGCGCACCTGGTGGTGCCGCTGGGCTCGGCGGCTGAAGAGCTGGAGCGGACGCTGGCCGCCGAGGCCGCGGGCATCCGGCTGGACCGCCTCGGCCGCCACTTCGCCGGCACCCCGACCGCGTACGGCATTCCGCTGGCCTATTCGGGTTGTTCCCGCGAAGCGCTGGCCGGCGCGCTGGACACCCTGGTCGGTCTACTGCGCCCCGGTGTGATCCACAAGAGCCCGGTAGGGTGACGCCTCATGAGCCCAGCCAAGACGCGGGTCGCCGTGGTGTTCGGCGGCCGCAGCACCGAGCACACCATTTCCTGCGTTTCGGCGGGCAGTGTGCTGGCGAACCTGGACCCCGAGCGGTTCGAGATCGTGCCCATCGGCATCACCCGCGAGGGTGGCTGGGTGCTCGGCACGAGCGACCCGGAACGCCTGCGGATCGACGGCGACCACCTGCCCGTGGTGTCGGAGGGGAAGAGCCTGGTGCTCACCGGCGACCGGGTGAACCGCGAGCTGGTCTCGCTGGACGCCGGGGTGGACGCGATCGGTGCGGTGGACGTCATCTTCCCGGTGCTGCACGGCGCCTTCGGTGAGGACGGCACCATCCAGGGGCTGCTGGAACTGGCGGACGTGCCCTACGTCGGCGCGGGCGTGCTCGCCAGCGCGACGGCGATGGACAAGGAGTTCGCCAAGAAGCTGCTCTCCGCCGAGGGCCTGCCCAGCGGCGACTACGCGGTGCTCCGGCGTGGACGGTCCACTCTGCCCGAAGCCGAGCGCGAACGCCTCGGCCTGCCGGTTTTCGTCAAGCCCGCCAGGGCCGGGTCGTCGATCGGGATCAGCAAGGTGACCGACTGGTCCCAGCTGGACGCGGCGATCGCTTTGGCCCGCGAGACCGATCCCAAGGTGCTGGTGGAGGCCGCGTTGGTCGGCCGGGAGATCGAGTGCGGGGTGCTGGAGTTCCCGGACGGCCGGGTGGAGGCCTCGCTGCCCGCCGAGATCCGCGTGCTCGCCACGGACGAGAGCGCCTGGTACGACTTCGAAACCAAGTACCTCGGCGACGCCGCGGAATTGGACATCCCGGCCAAACTGGACGACCAGGTGACCGAGCGCCTGCGCGAGATGGCCGTGGCGGCCTTCCACGCGCTGGACTGCCAGGGACTGGCCAGGGTCGACTTCTTCGTCGGTGCCGATGGTGAGCTGACCATCAACGAGGTCAACACGATGCCGGGCTTCACGACGACTTCGGCGTATCCGAAGATGTGGGCGGTGACCGGGGTGGATTACCCGACGTTGTTGTCGACGCTGGTGGAGACGGCGATCGCTCGTGGGACGGGGTTGCGGTGAGTGTGTTGGGGGCCGCCCCGCTTTTCTAGTGTTTTCGGCTGTGGAGCGGGGCGGACTGGGGGGCTGGGCGGCTGGTGCTGCTGAGTGGCCCGGCTTGCGGTGGGGCCTGGGTTGGTTCGCCTGGTGGGTGCCCGGCTTGCGGTGTGGAGTCCGAAGTGGTTTGCGCCTTGTCTCGCCAGCCGCGCTAGCAGCCCTCGGTGGCGGGGACGTTGGCGAAGCCCTTGCCCGCGCCGCTGACCGTGTTGCTGGCGCAGACTCGGTTGCCCAGGTCCTTCTTGTGGATGTAGAAGCCGTAGGCGCCGGGGGACCGGACGTCGGCGGTGTTGCCGGCGAAGGTGTTGTTCTCGCCCCAGCCCGCCAGTTGGACGTGCACCTCGAAGCCGCCGTAGCTCTTGGTGGTGACGTAGACCTTGCTGCCCTTGTTGTTCGTGACGCGGTAGCCGTTGCCCTTGACGTCGACCCAGCTGTCCCCGGAGTTGGCGCCTTGCTGGCCGGTGCCGTCGAAGGTGTTGCCGGACAGTTCGCCGTCGCTGGTGCCTTCCTTGACGTCGATCGCCTCGGCGGCCACGTTCGGGCCGATCTTGTTGTTCAGCGCCTTGTTGCGATCACTGCGATCAGGGGTGCCACCCGGCCAGTTGCTCTTCGCCGACCCGAAGTAGATGCCTTCGCCGTAGTCGGGGGTCTGCCTGCCGGTGTCGCTGATCTCCGAGTTCCGCACCACGTTGTCCGTGCTGCCGTGCTGGAAGTGGATGGCTTCGTGACCGATGTCGTGCACCCGCAGGCCGTCCACCACGGTGTGGCGCACGCCCAGCGCCATCAGGCCCTTCTGCCCGCCGGTGATGGTGAAGCCTTCGAGGTTCCAGTAGCTCCCGGTCAGTTCCAGGGTGCGCCCGCCGGACGCCTTCAGCACCGCGTCGCGCGGGCCCTTCAGGGTGATCCGGGCGTTCGCCGTGCCGCTGACCGGTGCCTTGAAGTTGCCGGGGTAGGTCCCGGCGGCCAGCTGAACCGTGTCACCGGGGTCCACAGTGGACAGGGCGCTGGCGAGTTCGGCGCTGGTCCGGACGGTGATCACCGCCGCCGAAGCGGTGCCGGGAACGGTGAGCGCCGCGAGCGCGGCGGTGACTGCGACGGTGACGCCTGCACGCATGGGAAGGACCTCCGAGTCTCCTGCGTGGCGGCGGAACACACCCACGCTAATGAGCCTCCCCGTGCCGGTCAACCGTCGGAGAACCGCAGCGGCACCGGGGGCAGCGCACCCGCGATCGCGTCGGAGACCTCCTGCAGCGGGCCGGTTCCGGCGCTGTCCGGCACGGTCAGCGCGACGTAGACGGCGCGGTCGGCGAGGAACCAGGTGGTGGTGCCCTCGACCGCGATCGGCAGCCACTGCACGGAGTTGACCACCCGCAGCTGCGCCGTCCTGGTCAGCTCCCGGGGTTGGTCCAGACCGCAGCGCAACACGACCGGGTCACCGGTGCCCCAGGCCGCGGTCGACGGGGGAGCGGGCTCGGCCAGCACCCGCTTGGCCAGCTGCTCGCCGTTGGAGGTCAGCTCGCCGGGCAGCGCGCCGATCAGCGAGGCGCATTCGGGTGCACCGGCCTGCGGGGCGGGCACCGGGACCAATGGCAGCGGACCTTCGCCCGGCTCGTCGGCCGATCCGGTGATGATGCCGAACACCGCCACCCCGGCGGCGAGCGCGACCGCCAGGGTCGCGGCGATCACGATGAGCAGCCGGGGCGGGGCGCCGGTCTCGGTGTCGAACTCAGGCACGGCCCAACTAGACCACGCGTCAGAGGTGCACCACGGGGCAGGTCAGCGTCCGGGTGATGCCCTCCACGTTCTGCACCTTGGCCACCACCAGCTGGCCGAGCTGGTCGACGTTGTCCGCGGCGGCCCGGACGATCACGTCGTAGGGGCCGGTCACGTCCTCTGAGGTGGTGACCCCGGGGATGCCCGAGATCTCCGCCGCGACGGACGCGGCCTTGCCGACCTCGGTCTGGATGAGGATGTATGCGTGGACCACGGCGTGCCCCTTCGTCTGGATCTGCCTGCGCAAGGTAGGAACGTCTGAGGAACGTACCCCAGTAAGGGAACGATAGGGGATCCGACTATTTGAGGTCAGGAGGAAACGGCGTGCCGCAGGACACATCCGAGCAGCCGACCGTGGCGCAGACGGGTGAGTTCGGCCTGATCCGCGCGCTCACCAGGGACCGCGCGCAGCCGCCGTTCACCCTGCTCGGGCCGGGCGACGACGGAGCGCTGGTGGCCGCCCCGGACGGGCGGGTGGTGGCCAGCACCGACGTGCTGGTGCAGGGGGTGCACTTCCGGCTCGACTGGTCGGCACCCGAACAGGTCGGCCGCAAGGCGGTGGCGGTGAACCTGGCCGACATCGCCGCGATGGGCGCGCTGCCGACGTCGGTGCTGGTGGGGTTCGCCTGCCCGGGGGATCTCCCGGCGGCGGTGCTCACCGGGCTCACCGACGGCATGTGGGCCGAGGCCGAACGCGCCGGGATCGGCGTGGTCGGCGGGGACGTGGTCCGCTCCGAAACGCTGGTGGTCAGCGTCACCGCGCTCGGTGACCTCAACGGCCTGCCACCGGTGACCCGCTCGGGCGCCCGCGCCGGCGACGTGGTCGCGGTGTGCGGGCGGCTGGGCTGGGCGGCGGCCGGGCTGGTGGTGCTCGGCCGCGGTTTCCGGTCGCCGGTCGGCGTGGTCAACGCCCACCGCTACCCCGAACCGCCGTACGAGGCCGGGCCGGCGGCGGCTTCGGCCGGGGCCACTTCGATGATCGACGTCTCCGACGGCCTGCTGGCCGACCTGGGGCACATCGCGAAGGCGTCCGGGGTGGGCATCGACGTGCGCACCGACGCGCTCCAGCCGGACCAGCGGCTCCAGGAGGTGGCCGCCGCGCTCGGCGCCGACGCCCAGCGCTGGGTGCTCACCGGTGGGGAGGACCACGCGCTGGCGGCCACCTTCCCGCCGGACGCCGAGCTGCCCGGCGGCTGGCGCCGCATCGGCATGGTGACCAAGCCCGAGTTCGGCCTCACCGTGGACGGCCGCCCGCACACCGGCGGAGACACCGGGTGGGAGCACTGGAAGACCGGCTAGGGTCTCGATCGTGGAGATCCGTGTGGCCGCCTACGACGATCCGGACGCGCAGAAGCTGATCGCCGAGGTCCAGCAGGAGTACGTGGTGCGCTACGGCTCACCGGACGACACCCCGGTGCGGCCGGAGGAGTTCGCCGCGCCCAACGGCTTGTTCCTGGTCGGCTACCTCGACGACGTCCCGGTGGCGACCGGGGCCTGGCGGGTGCGCGACGCCGACGGCGGCGGGGTGCTGCGGGACGGCGACGCCGAGATCAAGCGCATGTTCGTGGTCACAGCCGCACGGGGCCGCGGGCTCGCGCGTGCCATGCTCGCCGAGATCGAGCGCACCGCGCTGGCCGCCGGGCGACGGCGGATGGTGCTGGAGACCGGGACCAAGCAGCCGGAGGCGATCGAGCTGTACCGCTCGAGCGGGTACCGGGAGATGGCCGGTTTCGGCCACTACGCCGGTGAAGCGGAGAGCCGGTACTACGGCAAGGCGCTCACCGGCTGAAGGAGGACGACCGTGGCGATCTACGCACTCGGCGACCTGGTGCCCGACATCCACCCCGACGCCTACGTCCACCCGGACGCGACGCTGATCGGCGACGTCCGCATCCGCGCGTTCGCCTCGGTGTGGCCGCAGGCGGTGCTGCGCGGCGACAACGGGTACATCGAGATCGGCGAGCGGTCCAACGTCCAGGACGGCTGCGTCGTCCACTGCACCGCACAGCACCCGACGGTGCTCGGGCCGTCGTCGGCGATGGGGCACTCGGTGCACGTCGAAGGCGCGGTCATCGGCACCGGCTGCCTGATCGCCTCGGGATCGGTGGTGCTGAACGGGAGTGAGATCGAGGACGGCGGCGTGGTCGGTGCCGGAGCCGTGCTGTCGTACGGGTCGCGGGTGGCGCCGGGGGAGATCGCGCTCGGTGTGCCGGCCAGGACGCGGGAGAACAAGTCGTTCGGCCCGGAGATGGTCGAGGCCGTGGTGACGAGCTACGTCGGGCGGGCGGCGCGGTTCCGCGCGGAACTCCGCCTGCTGAGCTGAGGCCGCCGACCCGTTGGTGTGACGCGGGCGATAGAGTCGCCCGCCGTGACCGCACGACCGCTGCACGAGATCGTCGAAGCCGGCTGGGCGAAGGCTCTCGCCCCCGTGGAAGCCAACATCGCCGCGATGGGCGAGTTCCTCCGCGCGGAGATCGCCGCCGGGCGCACCTACCTCCCGGCCGGGGAGAACGTCCTGCGGGCGTTCAAGCAACCCTTCGACGGGGTGCGCGTGCTCGTCGTCGGCCAGGACCCGTACCCGACGCCGGGGCACGCCATCGGCCTGTCCTTCGCCGTCGCGCCGGAGGTCCGCCCGCTGCCGAAGAGCCTGGTGAACATCTACAAGGAGTACGCCGAGGACCTCGGCCACCCGCTGCCGTCCAACGGGGACCTGACGCCGTGGGCCGAGCAGGGCGTGCTGCTGCTCAACCGAGCGCTGACGGTGATGCCGGGGAAGCCGAACTCGCACCAGGGCAAGGGCTGGGAGGTGGTCACCGAGCAGGCGATCAAGGCGCTGGCCGAGCGCGGCGGGCCGCTGGTGGCGATCCTGTGGGGCAGCAACGCCCGCAAGCTCAAGCCGCTGCTGGGTGCGGTGCCGTGCGTGGAGTCCGTGCACCCGAGCCCGCTCTCGGCGCACAACGGCTTCTTCGGCTCACGCCCGTTCAGCCGGGTGAACGAACTCCTGGTCCAGCAGGGCGCCGAGCCGGTGGACTGGAAGCTCCCCTAGGACACGCAAAAACGGCGAGTGCCCCGGTTGGGGCACTCGCCGTTCTGAGACCCGATCTCAGCCGCGGACGACCTTGCCCGCCTTGATGCACGAGGTGCACACGTTCAGGCGCTTGCGCTGGGACAGACCGACCTTGGCGTGCACGGTCTGGATGTTCGGGTTCCACCGGCGACTGGTCCGCCGGTGGGAGTGTGAGACCGACTTACCGAAGCCGGGTCCCTTGCCACAGACGTCGCACACGGCAGCCACGTCGAACTCCTTTGGATCTTCGAAGACGAAATCACGCCCGGCACGGCGGCCGGGCAACTCGACCATAGTAACCAGTACATTCCGAGGCGGCCCGGACGGGGTCGCTACCCTCGCCTGGACCAGGTCAGGAGGTGCTACGGGTGCGCGAGTTGGACGCCGCCGCGGTCGGGCGCTGGGCCGCGGCCTGCGCGCACAGCCTGGACGCGCTGCGACCGGAGATCAACGGCATCAACGTCTACCCGGTGGCGGACTCCGACACCGGGTCGAACCTGCACCACACCATCTCCGGCGCGTGGCACGCGCTGCACGGGGAAGCCCAGGAGAACGCGGGTGCGGCGCTGGCCGTGCTGGCCAAGGGCGCGGTCGCGGCGGCGAAGGGCAACTCCGGGGTGATCCTGTCGCAGGTGCTGCGCGGGCTCGCCGAGGCGCTGGCGGACCGCCCGGTGGACGGGCCCGCGCTGGCCGCCGCGCTGGTGCACGCCGACGAGACGGCCACCGGTGCGGTCGCCCGCCCGGTCGCCGGGACCATGCTGAGCGTGCTGCACGCGGTGGCCGCCGCGGTGGCCGGCTCGACCGGGACGCTGGTCGAGGTCGCGCGCGCCGCCGCCGAAGCCGCCGCGTCGGCACTGGAGCACACCCCGCAGCAGCTGCCCGTGCTCGCGCGCGCGGGAGTGGTGGACGCGGGCGGGCGCGGGGTGGTGGCCGTGCTGGACGCGCTGCTCGAAGTGGTCACCGGCAGCGAGCGCACCCCGGACCACCCGCTCACCGCGCACGGCCACGGGCACGGCGAACCCGCGTTGTACGCGTGGGAAGTGATGTTCCTGCTCGAAGGCGCCGACGAGGCCGCGTTGCCGGTGCTGCGCAAGGCGCTCAGCGGACTGGGCGACAGCGTCACCGTGGCCGCCGACGGGGCCGGTGCGCACGCGGTCCACGTGCACTGCGCGGACATCGGCGCCGCCATCGAAGCCGCGCTGGACGCCGGCCGCCCGCGTCGCATCCGCGTCGAGCCGCTGGTCACCCCGGCGCCGCTGGAACCGGGGGGCGGGCTGGACCGCACCGTGGTCGCGGTGGTGCGCGGCGAGGGGCTGGCGGAGGTCATCCGGGCGGAGAACGTCGCGGTCCTGTCGGTGCCCGCTGGTTCGGTACCCAGCGTGGAGGAGATGCTCGGCCTGATCACCGAAACCACCGGCAACCACGTCACCGTGCTGCCCGGTGGCCCCGACCTGACCACGGCCGCGGACACCGCCGCCGGGCACGCGATGACCGGTGACCGCGACGTGGTGGTCATCCCGTGCGCCTCGCCGGTGCAGGTGCTCGCGGCGCTGGCGGTGCACGACCCGGCCCGGCGCACCAACGACGACGTGGTGGCGATGGCCGAGGCCGCCGCCGCGACCCGGCGCGGTGAGGTGCTCTTCGCCAGCGGCGAGGCGCTGTCGGTGGTCGGCCGCGCGCACGCCGGTGACGTGGTCGGCCTGGTCGACGGCGAGGTGGTGCGGATCGAGCCGGCGGCCGGGGCGAACCTGCTGGAGGCGGCGATCACCGTGCTGGCGCGCCTGCTCGGGCCGGGCGGCGAGCTGGTCACCGTGGTCACCGGGGTGGGGGCGCCGCCGGACGTCGAGGAAGTGCTCGACGACTGGCTGCGTGCCGAGCACCCGGAGGTCGAACTGGTGTGCTATTCCGGACGGCAGACCGAGGCCGTGCTGCTGATCGGGGTGGAGTAGGGGAGATGACCGTTCTCGACGACAAGCTGACGCCGCTGCTCGGCGCGAAGACGGCCAAGGCGCTGGCCGGTTCGCTGGGCATCGAGACCGTGGCCGACCTGCTGCGGCACTACCCGCGCCGGTACGACGAGCGCGGCTCGCTGACCGACATCGGCGGGCTGGAGATCGGCGAGCACGTCACCGTGCTGGCCCGCATCGAGTCGGTGCAGGTGCGCTCGATGAAGGCGAGGTCGGGCAGCATCCTGGAGGTCACCATCACCGACGGCCGCCGCAAGCTGCAGCTGGCCTTCTTCGGCAACCAGGCCTGGCGCCAGCGGGAACTCCAGCTCAACCGGACGGCGTTGTTCGCGGGCAAGGTGACCGCCTTCCGCAACAAGCTGCAGCTGGCCAACCCCGAGTACGAACTGCTCGACGGCGACGAGGTGAACGAGTCGGTGATGGACGAGTTCCTCGGCATCCTGCCGGTCTACCCGGCCGCGCAGGGCATCCAGTCGTGGGCGATCGCGCGGGCGGTCCGCCAGGTGCTGGACACGCTGGACACCGCCGACGAGGACCCGATGCCGGCGGAACTGCTCGCCGCCAGGGGACTGGAGCCGCTGCACGACGCGCTGCGCCAGATCCACCGCCCGGAGAGCTGGCCCCGGCTGGAGTCGGCGAAGCGCAGGCTGAAGTGGGACGAGGCGATGTCGGTCCAGCTGATCTTCGCGCAGCGGCGGCATTCCACGGTGACCCGGCCCGCGCCGGTCTGCGCGCCGAAGGCCGGTGGCCTGCTCGAGGCGTTCGACCGGCGGCTGCCGTTCGACCTGACGCCGGGGCAGCGCGAGGTCGGCACGCGGATCGCCGAGGCGCTGTCGGTGGAGCACCCGATGAACCTGTTGCTGCAGGGGGAGGTCGGCAGCGGGAAGACGGTGGTGGCGCTGCGGGCGATGCTGCAGGCGGTGGACGCCGGGCGGCAGGCCGCGATGCTGGCGCCCACCGAGGTGCTGGCCGCGCAGCACGCGCGTTCGCTGCGGGACATGCTCGGTGAACTGGGGCAGGCGGGGGAACTGGGCGCGGCGGAGAACGCCACCCGGATCACCCTGCTGACCGGTTCGCTGCCGGCCAAGGAGCGCAAGCAGGCGCTGCTGGACACCGCGAGCGGCGCGGCGGGCATCGTGGTCGGCACGCACGCGCTCATCCAGGACACGGTGTCCTTCGCCGACCTCGGTTTCGTGGTGGTCGACGAGCAGCACCGGTTCGGTGTGGAGCAGCGGGACGCGCTGCGCTCGCGGGGGGCGGGCGGCAGCAGCCCGCACGTGCTGGTGATGACCGCGACGCCGATCCCCCGCACGGTGGCGATGACCGTCTACGGTGACCTGGAAACGGCTTCGCTGCGGGACATGCCCGCCGGGCGGTCGCCGATCTCGACCACCGTGGTGCCGGTGGCGGAGAAGCCGAAGTGGCTCGACCGGGTGTGGGACCGGGTGGTCGAGGAGGTGCGCAAGGGCAACCAGGCGTACGTGGTCTGCCCGCGCATCGGTGACGAACCGGCGTCGGACAAGAGCGACAGGCGGCCGCCGCTGGCCGTGCTCGACGTGGCCGAGGAACTGGCCGCCGGGCCGTTGCGGGGGCTGACCGTCGGGGTGCTGCACGGCCGGATGCCGCCGGAGGAGAAGGACGCGGTGATGCGGGCCTTCGCCGCGGCGAAGGTCGACGTGCTGGTGGCGACCACGGTGATCGAGGTCGGGGTGAACGTGCCGAACTCGACGGTGATGGTGATCATGGACGCCGACCGGTTCGGCGTCAGCCAGCTGCACCAGCTGCGCGGCCGGGTCGGCCGGGGGGCGAAGCCGGGGCTGTGCCTGCTGGTCACCGAGGCGCTGGAGGGCACCACCACGCGGGACCGCCTGGACGCCGTCGAGTCCACAACGGACGGTTTCGAGCTGTCGCAGCTGGACCTGGAGATCCGGCGGGAGGGGGACATCCTCGGCTCCGCGCAGTCCGGGAAGCGATCCGGTTTGAAGCTGCTCTCCCTGCTGCGGGACGAAGCGATCATCGCGGATGCCAGGGAATGCGCCCAGCGCATCGTGGCCGAGGACCCCGACCTGGTGAAGCACCGCGGCCTGGCCCACATGGTCGCCTCCGTGGTGGACGCCGAACGAGCGGAGTACCTGGAGAAGTCGTAGGCGACGACGGCGCCGGGGCGCTCACCACGGTGGTGCGGGGCACCGCCGGAGGTTCCGGGTGGCGACGGTTCCGGCTGGTCCGTCACCCGGTGATCGGGCGGCGCTGCTGTGCCACGGAGTGGCTCAGCCGCTGAGGTGGGGTCACGGGAACTCGCCGGGGCGGCGCCACACGTGGCCGGGAACGCCACCGGCCACCGGTTAGCTGATGAAGACGCCCGCCTTCGCCGCCGCCACCGCGGCGCGGGCGGCGCGGTCGGCGTCCGCGGGAGTGACGGGTTCTCGGCTGATGAAGAGGCGGTAGAAGACCGGGGCGGCGGCCTGGCGCATCACCTCGACGGGATCGGTGCCCACCGGGATCTCGCCGCGGGTGACGGCGCGTTCGGCCATGGCGGCGCCTCGCCGGTGCCGGTCGGCGTAGTACTCGCGCAGGGCATCGGCGGCCTTCGGCGACTGGAACGACGAGGCCACCGACGCCAGCGGCAGCGCGGACTTCGCCGGATCGGTGAAGTAGTCGGCCAGTTCGCGGTTCATCGCCCCCAGGTCGCCCTCGAGCGAGCCGGTGTCCGGCACCTCCCAAGTGTGCTCGATGCCGAACAGCAGCGCCGCCGCGACCAGCCCCTCGGCCGAACCCCAGCGCCGGTACAGCGTGGTCTTGTGCACGCCGGAGCGTTCGGCGACGGCATCGACGGTCAGCCCCGGGTAGCCCTTCTCGGCCAGCTCGTCCAGGGTCGCGGTCAGCACCGCCACGCGGTTGCGCTCGGTGCGCCCGCCGGGCCGGGTGCCGGGAAATTCAGTAGGCAACTGCTACTCCTGTTGCGTTAGTGTCTCCAGTGTGCCACAACTCCTTCCCCTCGACCGCCTCGCCGAGCTGATCGGTGACGCCCGCATCGTCGCCATCGGCGAGAACAACCACCACATCCGCGAGTTCAGCGCCTACCGCGACCGGGCGCTGCGGCTGCTCGTCACCGAACTCGGGTTCGGCGCGCTCGCCTTCGAATCCGGCTTCGCCGAGGGCAGGCTGGTCGACGCCTGGCTCCACGGTGCACCCGGCGCCGTCGCCGACGTCGCCCGCGACGGGTTCACCTTCTCCCTCGGCGATTCCCGCGAGATGCACACCATGCTGACCTGGTTGCGCGAACACAACGCCGCCGGCGGGGACGTGCGCTACGCCGGGCTCGACGTGCCCAGCAGCGCGGGTTCGCCGGAACCGGCGCTGCGGGCGGTGCGCGAGTACCTGCTCGCCGCCGACCCCGGTGCACTGTCTCTTGTGGACAAAGCGCTGGCCGCCACCCAGCCGTACTCCGGGGTCAGCAGCGCCGTCTCCCCGGAGCTGTACCAGCGTTTCGAAAACCGCGACGCGGCCACCGCCGCGCTGGCCGTGCTGGTCGCCCACCTGGAGTCCACCGGCCCGGTGCTGCGCCGCGGTGGCAGCCGGGGAGCGCACGCGGTGGCGCTGCACCACGCCCGCGGTGCGCTGCGCGTGGACACCTACCTGCGCGAGGTGTCCGACGCGATGAACGGCTCGGCCACCCCGGTGCAGGGCGCCTCGCGCGACCGCTACATGGCGGAATCCGTGCGCCTGGCGCGCGAATTCTGGCCCGACCGCAAAATCGTGCTGATGATGCACAACGGCCACCTGCAGCGCACGCCGAGCAGTCTCATCCCCGGGGTGACCAACGCGCCGGCCGGCGCGCACCTGGCCGACGAGTTCGGCGACGACTATTTCGCGCTGGCGCTGACCGGTGGCACAGGCCAAACCCCCGGATTGCGGCCCGATCCCGACGCCCGGCTGGGTTTCCGGCTGTACGAGCAGGAACTCGGTGCTCCGGAACCGGGCAGCATCGAGGAGTTCCTGTCCGGCGCCGGGGCGGGCCTGCTCGACCTGCGCCCGCTGCGCAACTCGGCTGACCGACCGCACGGTATTCGGCACGCGCACCTGACCGTGCAGGCCGACGTGCCCTTCGCATTCGACGCCGTGGCCCATTTTCCCCGCTTCGGCGTCTGCCAGTTCTGAATATTCCCAGTTCAACCCGGATGCCGGAGAATTGTTGCCGCCGAGCGGTTACCGTGCGCGACAGCACGCTATAACGTTGGGTAGATAAATATTCGGCCACTGTCCGGTATTCGGCCTGGGTTGTGCAACGTTCAATCGGAGTAGCCCGACTGAGTGATCGGAGTGCTTTAACGGAACTAGTGGAGGCGAAGGATGGAGCGATCGCCGGGGGAAGCGGCCACTGGGGGCCCCAGCCCGGGCGCTCGGCCGGTCGGGGTGGCCACTCGGGAGTTCCTGCACGATCTCGGGCACAGCCTGGCCACGTTGTCGTACCTGGTGGAGGCGGTGCGGGCGGATGCCACGCTGGCCCCGGGCACCCGCCGCCGGGCGGACGCCATCGACCAGGAGACGAACCGGTTGCTGGGCATGGTCCGCCACGCGATGGTGTCCGGCGACCGGCCGCGGACCGTGCTGGTGGACGTCGGGGAAGTGCTGGAGCAGATCGTTTCGCTGGTTTCGCTGGCCGGCGACACCTCGGTGGTGGTGCTGCCGGGTGAGCCGGTTTCGCTGCTGGTGGACGAATCACTGCTGTGGCGCATGGTCACGAACCTGGTCGACAACGCCGTTCGCGCGGCCGGGCCCGGTGGCCGCGTGGAGGTGTCCGCCCGCGAGGAGGGCGGGCTGGTCACCGTCGAAGTCGCCGACGACGGACCCGGTTTCGGTGAGGGCCCGGCCGGCTGGGCGTCGCTGGGGCTGGGCATCGTCGAACGGCTCGCCGAAGCCTGCCGCTGCGGGTTCCAGGTGGTGACCGCGGGTTCCCGGGGGACCCGGGTGCGCCTGCTGTTCGGCGGGCCCGAAGGAGGGCCGGAATGAACATCAGCTTGGTGCTCTGCGACGACCACATCCTGTTCTCCGACGCGCTGGCGTCCGTGCTCGGCCACGAGTTCGAAGTGCTCTCGGTGATCGACAAGATGGCCGACATCCCGGCCGCGATCCGGCGGCACCGGCCGGACGTGTGCCTGCTCGACCGCCGGTTCGTCGACGGTGACGCGCTCGACCGGCTCACCGAGATCCGCGCCGCGCGCCCGGCCACCAAGGTGGTGGTGCTCACCGCCGACCAGGACGACGAGGGCCTGCACCGGGCGCTCGCCGGCGGTGCCGTCGGTTACGTGCAGAAGACCTGCGGGGTGGCGACGCTGACCGCCGCGCTGCGCAGTGTGGTGGCCGGTGAAGTGGTGGTGCACGTGGCTTCGGAGCGGTCCGCGTTGCGCTCGCGGGGTTCCGCCGAGGCGGCGCGGCTGGCCGCGCACCTGACCGCCCGCGAACGCGAATGCCTGGCGATGCTGGTGGAAGGGCTCAGCACCGGGGAAATGGTGGCCAGGCTCGGCGTCGCCACCACCACCGTGCGCACGCACATCCAGGCGCTGCTGAGCAAACTCGGCGTGCACTCGCGGCTCGAAGCGGCTTCGCTGGCCGTGCGCTACTCGCTGCTCGACGAGCAGCACCCCCGCCGCCGGCGCCGTCGCGGCACCGTGGAGGCCGGCTGACGGCGGCTCAGCCTTCGCCCGCCGCGCGGGTGGAGT
Organism: Amycolatopsis sp. NPDC045836; assembly: GCF_056431745.1. Taxonomy (NCBI): domain Bacteria; kingdom Bacillati; phylum Actinomycetota; class Actinomycetes; order Pseudonocardiales; family Pseudonocardiaceae; genus Amycolatopsis; species Amycolatopsis sp. NPDC045836. Next base: position 366,402 of record NZ_JBWKKF010000008.1, read on the forward strand.
AGGCGCGCACCAGCTGCCGTTCCGCGTCGTTCAGGTAGGCGGCCAGCACGGTCTCGGCGCGCAGGTTGTGGCCGTCGCGCAGCAGCTGCAGGATCTCTTCGTTGCGCAGCAGGTACGGCTGGTGGAATTCGCGTGGATCGGTCATCACGTGGAAGACCAGCCGCAGCTCGGCGAAGATGCCCTGCATCAGCTCGTCGATGCGCGGGCTCGCGCTGAGCGCCGCCAGTGCCTGGTGGAAGTGGATGTTCGCGGTGCCGAGGGCACGCCAGCCCTCGGACCGCTCGGCGAGCACCCCGTCGGCGACCGCGCGTTCGAGCCGGGACAGGTCGGGCTCGACCGCGTTGCGCACGGCGGCGCATTCGATCACCTTGCGGACCCGGTAGAGGTCCACCACGTCGTCCACGCTCAGCATCCGGACGAAAACACCGCGGTTCAGCTCGTGGGAGAGCAGGCGTTCGTGGGTGAGCAGGCGGAAGGCTTCGCGCAGGGTGTTGCGCGAGACGCCCAGCGCGGCGCCGATCTCGTGCTCGGACAGCCGGGCGCCGGGCAGGAAGAAGCCCTCCGAGATGCGGGTGCGCAGCACGTCGGCCACGCGCTCGGCGGTGCTGGTCCGGCCGAGCAGGCCCCGGTCCGCGGCCAAGCCGGCCGAGCTGTCTGGGGTGCCGCTGCTGTCTGCGATGACCACGGGATCAGCCTACCGCAGGTCAAGTCAACGATAGGCGGAAACTCCTGGAGGATTATCCTCCTGACCTCTTGTGGGATTGTTCAACAATAGCCTACCTTGTGTCGCAGCTCACCTGTGTATCCCTGGACCCGGGTTCGGCGAACCCCCTGAACTCCGCGAGGTGCGTGATGGACACGACCGCAGCGACCGCTGAGGACACCCGACCGTTCGCCTGGTACCGAACACTCGGCTCGCGCGGGCGGCGCGCCTTCGCCGGCGCGTTCGGCGGCTACGGCCTCGATTCGTACGACTACTGGGTCCTGCCGCTCAGCCTGAGCGCGATCATCGCCTACTTCGGCCTGACCCCCGGCACGGCCGGCCTGCTCAGCACCACCACGCTGGTGGTCTCGGCGATCGGCGGCGCCGGCGCGGGCATCCTGGCCGACCGCATCGGCCGGGTCCGCACGCTCCAGCTGACCGTGGCCACCTACACCGTGTTCACCGTGCTCTGCGGGTTCGCGCCGAACTTCGAGACGCTGCTGGTGTTCCGCGCCCTGCAGGGCCTCGGCTTCGGCGGCGAGTGGGCGGCGGGCGCCATCCTGGTCGCCGAATACGCCAGTTCGCGGTACCGCGGCCGCACGGTCGCCTTCGTGCAGAGCGCGTGGGCGGCGGGCTGGGGCCTCGCGGTGATCGCCTACACCGTGGTGTTCAGCCTCTCCGGCGACGACCTGGCCTGGCGCATCATGTTCTGGACCGGGGTGCTCCCGGCGCTGCTGATCATGTGGGTGCGCAAGAACGTCACCGACTCCGACCAGGCCACCCAGCGCCGCCGGGACACCGAGGAGCGCGGTTCGTTCGCGCGGATCTTCCGCGGCGACCTCCTGCGCACCACGCTGGTCGCGTCGCTGTTCGCCACCGGGGTGCAGGGCGGGTACTACACGCTGGCCACCTGGCTGCCGTCGTACCTGCGCACCACCCGCGAGCTGACCGTGATCAACACCGGCGGGTACTACGTGTTCCTGATCTCCGGCGCGTTCATCGGGTACGTCTGCGGTGGCTACCTCACCGACCTGCTGGGGCGCAAGCGGACCTTCGTGCTCTTCGCCGCGTTGTCGGCGGTGCTGATCGTGGCCTACACCCAGATCCCGCACGGGGCCAACACCCTGGTGATGATCCTCGGCTTCCCGCTCGGCTTCTCCATGTCCGCGATCTTCAGCGGGTTCGGCGCCTTCCTCGCCGAGCTGTACCCGACCGCGCAGCGCGGCACCGGGCAGGGCTTCACCTACAACTTCGGCCGCGCCGTCGGCGCCGTTTTCCCCGGTGTGGTGGGACTCCTCGGCGCCGGTGGCGCGATGGTGTTCGGCGCGGTCGGTTACGGCGTCGCGGTACTGGCCCTGCTGGGCCTGCCGGAAACCCGTGGAAAGGAACTGGCATGACCATTGTGGACGAACCGGTGACGCTGGCCCCGGCGGAAGCGCGCGCCCTGTTCCGCGACGGCGTCGAGGCCCCGACGACGGGCTGGTCGGCGGGTTACACGCAGGCGAACCTGATCGCGGTGCGGAAGAACTGGGCGTACGACGTGCTGTTGTTCTGCCAGCGCAACGCCCAGCCGTGCCCGGTGCTCGACGTCAGCGATCCCGGCGATCCGTCGACCGTGCTGGCGCCCGGCGCGGACCTGCGCCGCGACCTGCCGCGGTACCGGATCTGGGAGAACGGCAGGCTGCGCGCCGAAGTCACCGACGCCACGCGGTACTGGCGCAGCGATCTCGTCGCCTTCTCGATCGGGTGCAGCTTCTCCTTCGAGACCGCGCTGGCCGCCGAGGGCATCCCGCTGCGGCACGTGGCGCAGGGCCGCAACGTGGCGATGTACGTGACCAACCGGAAGTGCCGCCCGGCCGGCCGGTTGCACGGGCCGATGGTGGTGTCCATGCGCCAGATCCCGGAGCACCGGGTGGACGACGCCATCCGGATCACCGCGGAGATGCCCGCCGTGCACGGCGCGCCGGTGCACGCCGGCGACCCGGGTGCGCTCGGCATCGCCGACCTCGGCAGGCCCGACTTCGGCGACCCGGTGGTGCCGGAACCCGGTGACGTGCCGGTGTTCTGGGCGTGCGGGGTGACCCCGCAGGCGGCGCTGATGGCGTCGAAACCGCCGTTCGCCATCACGCACGCGCCGGGGCACATGCTGATCACCGACCGGCGGGACGACGAGTACCGGGTCGGCCGCCGGTGATCCGGGTGCACCGGTACGGCACCCGCGCGGCCCTGGTCGACCTCCCCGGCGCCGCCGAGGTGCTCGGGCTCGACGCCGCGCTGGCGGCGGACCCGCCGGACGGGGTGGAGGAGGTGGTGCCCGCCGCGCGGACCGTGCTGGTCCGGTTCGACCCCGGCCGCACCACCTTCGAGCGGCTGGTCGACCAGCTCACCGGCCGTCCGCTGCACGAGCCACCCGCCCGTCGGGGTGACGAACTGGTGGTACCGGTCCGCTACGACGGCGAGGACCTCGCGGAAGTGGCTTCGCTGAGCGGGATGAGCGAGGCCGAGGTGGTCCGCCGGCACACCGGCGCCGAGTACCGGGTCGCCTTCTGCGGGTTCGCGCCCGGCTTCGGTTACCTCACCGGCCTCGACCCGCGGCTGCACCTGCCACGGCGCGGCAGCCCGCGGGTGCGCGTGCCCGCGGGCGCGGTCGCGGTGGCGGGCGGGTACACCGCGGTGTACCCGCACCCGTCGCCCGGCGGCTGGCACCTGCTCGGGCACACCGAGCTGACCGTGTGGGACACCGGCCGCGAGCCGCCGAACCTGCTCGCCCCCGGCACGACCGTGCGGTTCACCGAGGCATGAGCACGAAGCTCGAAGTGCTCGCCCCCGGCCTGTTCGCCACCGTGCAGGACCTCGGCAGGCCGGGGTACACCGGGCTGGGCGTCGGCCGGTCCGGTGCCGCCGACCGCGCCGCGCTGCGCCTGGCGAACCGGCTGGTCGGCAATCCCGAAGCCAACGCCGCGATCGAGGCGACCTTCGGTGGCCTGGCCGTCCGGTTCGACGGCCCGGCGCTGATCGCGCTGACCGGGGCGATCGGCCCGGCCCGGCTCGGCGGCCGGGCGATCGGCCCGAACGCCCCGGTGCTCGTCCGCGCCGGGGACGAACTCCGGCTGGGCCCGCCGGACCGCGGGCTGCGCACGTACTTGGCGGTGCGCGGCGGGATCGACGTGCCACCGGTGCTCGGCGGCCGCGGCACGGACACGCTGTCCGGGCTGGGGCCGGCCCCGCTCGCGGCGGGTACCACGCTGCCGGTCGGCCACCGGGTGCTCGCCTGGCCCGTGGTGGACCAGGCGCCGTGCGCGGCGCTCCCGGGCGAACCGGTGCTGCGGCTGGTTCCGGGGCCACGTCTGGACTTCTTCACCGGGGACGCGTTCGGCACCCTGCTGTCCGGGCGGTACGCGGTCTCGGCGGAGAGCAACCGGGTCGGGCTGCGGCTCGACGGGCCGGCGCTGCACCGGGTGGTACCGGGGGAGCTGCCGTCCGAACCGGCGGCGCCGGGGGCGGTGCAGGTGCCCCCGTCCGGGCAGCCGATCCTCTTCCTCGCCGACCACCCGGTGACCGGCGGCTACCCGGTGGTGGCGGTGGTGGCGGAGGAGGACCTCGGCGGGGCCGCGCAGGCGCGGCCGGGCACCCGCCTGGTGTTCGTCAGAAGTCGCCTTCCAGGGTGATCAGCTCGCGCAGCTTCTGCAGCGCGCGGTGCTGGGTGGTGCGCACGTTGCCCGCCTTGAGGCCGACCGCCTCCGCGGTCTCGGCGGCGGACAGGCCCACGGCCACGCGCAGGATGACGATCTCCTGCTGCACCCGGGGCAGCGTGCGGATCAGCCGGTTCAGCCGTTCCCCGAGGTCGACGTCGAGCGCGTACTTCTCCGGCTCGTTGTCGGCGCCGGAGCGCTCGGGCAGGTCGGGGACCGGCTCGCAGCGGTCACGGGAGACCGCGCGGAAGGCGTCGGCGACCTTGTTCGCGGCGATCGCGTGCACCAGGTAGAGGAACGAACCGCCCCGGTCCTGGTACTGCGGCAGCGCCTTGAGCACCGCCAGGCACACCTCCTGGGAGATGTCGTCGGCGGAGAAGTACGACAGGTCGCGACCGCCGAGCCGGGCCCGGCAGTAGCGCGTGACCACCGGTTTCAGCGCGGCCAGCAGGCCGTCCATCGCGTCGTGGTCGCCCTTGGCGGCCCGGCGGACCAGGGGGTCGAGGTCCTCCTTGGTCAGCCGTGGATAGTGGCTCGAGTTCCGCTGGACCGTCTTCGGCGTCGCGGGCCCCTCGGTGTCCCGCGTCGTCGAGTCCAAGCTCGTGGTCATCCGCCCGCCCATTCTTCGAACGTCCGCTGTTGTCCCGCCCAGCCGCTGAACCGACAAACTCGATTAATCACCGAATCAACCGCCCCTGCTGAGCGTCATTGTCCGATCGCTAACAAGACGACTGTCCGTAGCTGAGTTACCCGAATGGCTCTCGCTCGTTCTGCGATCTGACGACTGTGCGTAACTCTAGACCGCCAGACGCGTCGGCTCCAGGGATCTCGCAGAGATGCCCCATTAGCACGAATCTAGGTCTCAATCATCTTTCGGTTGCGGAGCGCAAAAGTGCCGAGCGCCCTGATTGCTCCGTACGGCGGTAGGGCCTTAGGACCCTGAAAATCGCGTTTGCCAGTTAAGCGAGAAACACCAGCGCGACCACCGCCAAGAGGGTCAGCGAACCCGCCGCCAGGCCGATGACCAGGGGCTGTGCGGCAGCCGGCGCAGTCAGCCGGGCCCGGAGGAGGTGTCGTTCACGCCGCCGGGCCAGCAGGGCGAGCGAAATCGTGACCAGGACCCCGGTGACCGCCGGGATAACGGAGAGGTCACCGCCGGAGTGTGCCACTGAGTGGAAGAGCAGGGCGGTCACGGCCGCCGCGGAGGCGGTGGTGCGGCGCCACGCGAGCCAGGTGCGCTCCGGCTGGAGGCCCGGATCGCGGCTCATCCGGTCACCGCGAGCACCACGGCGAAGGCGGTGATGGCCAGCACGCCGATGGTCAGCACGAGCAGCATCCGGTTGGGCGGCAGCGGTTCACCGCGGCGCATCGCCCGCTGGACCCGGCGCCAGCGGGGGTAGCTCGCCGCGGTCAGCAGCACCGCGAGCGCCGCGCACAGCAGGGCCAGCGCGGTCCGGGCCCCCGGCACGCCGAACTCCGGCACCAGCTGCCGCACCGCCACCGCGCCGGCCAGCAACCCCAGCGCGGTGCGCAGCCAGGCGAGGAAGGTGCGTTCGTTGGCCAGGCTGAACCGGTAGTCGGGTTCGTGCTCTTCGGGGGACTCGGTCATGCGGACAGCCTGTCCCGGGCGGTTCAGCCGGGCGACTCCGGGTGGCGGTGCGCGAAGACCCACCAGCGGAGCAGTGCGAACCGGCAGGCGCCCCCGAGCAGGCTGGCCGTGGCGAGCACCACGGTCTCGGTGACCGCGGACGGGTCGGGGACCACCGCGTGCAGCACGAGCAGCACGACCGAGCCGTACCCGGCGTAGAAGGCGATGGTGCCGGCCACCTGGAGGTGCCGCCGCCGCGGCGGGCTGGTGCTGCCCGCGAAGGTGACCCGCCGGTGGAACTCGGTGTTGCCGACGGTGGTGACGGTGATCGCGAGCAGGTTCGCCACGTGGGCGCCCAGCGGCGCGCGGAGCAGGAAGTAGAGCACGAACTGCGCCACGGTGGTCACCACGCCCGCCGCCAGGTACCAGCCCGCGTGCACGGCGAGGCCGTGGGTCGGGGCTGGCGCTGCCGTGGTGGCCATGACCTGGACGTTACCCAGCCCGCCCGCCCGGGTGGCTGTGAGGTGCACGACGGTGCCGCGGTTTCGGCGGCGGGCCGGGCGGGTAGGCGAAGCGCACCAGAGCAAGACCACGAGGAGGATGCCGATGTCCGCACCCCAGGATCCGGTCGAAACCGATCCGGCCGCGCTGAACAGCGCCGAGGACCTCGACGAGGACCGCCTGAAGGTGGACCCGCTGGAGGAGGGCATCGAGCCGCCGGAGCACTGGAGCGAGGCCAACCGCTTCGGGATGACCCCGGCCGAGCAGCGCGAGGGCGAGAGCATGGAGGCGCGGTTGCGGGAAGAGCAGCCGGACGTGAGCGTCGAGGAGGTGCCGGAGAAGCCGATCGCGGCGACCCCGGCCGACGAGCTGGACGAGTCGATCGACGACCAGCCGGTGGACGTGGACGCGGTGGTCCCGGAAGACGCCGGTGGCGGCCGTCACACCTTCAGCGACGCCATCCCGGAAGCCGCTGACCAGCCGGGTGGCTCGGTGGCCGACACCATCCGCACCCCCGAGTAACCGGGCGGCGCCCAGCGCGCGCGGAGCGTGACCCCTACGGTGGGAGGGGCCAGAGCCAAGCAACCGACGAAGGGAGCCTGTCGATGCTCGCCATGACAGACGCCGCGGCCGAGGCCATCACCGCGTTGACCGGGCAGGAGGGCCAGTCCGAGGCCGGCCTGCGGTTCGCGGTGCAGGAGGTGGAGGAAAGCGGTGCCCAGCTGGGTTTGACCGTCGCGCCCTCCCCCGAGGACGGTGATCAGGTGCTCGCCACCGAAGGCGGGGCCAAGGTCTTCCTGGAACCGCAAGCCGCCGAATTCCTCGACGACAAGGTGCTGGACATCCAGCAGGACGACCAGGGGCAGATGGCCTTCGCCGTCCTCCAGCAACCGGACGACACCCCGGCCAACTGACCCCCTCGCGCACCCCAAGGGCCCTGCTTGCACTCTCACCCGCAAGCAGGGCCCTTCCACGTGCGCACCAACTCAACTCAAAAGGACGGCGCCAACCAGAAACGGGAAGCCAGCAACTCAACCCAGCGCCCACCCAGACCCCCCGCCCCACCCCGGTCCACAGCGAAAAACACGGCGGGGATGACCTGGTCAAGGCATCTTTCCCGCCTTGACCAGGTCATCCCCGCCGTAGTCACACTGAAAAGCCGGGGTGGCGCTTCAAAAAGCCAAGAACTCAGGCCGAATACGGATCCCGCTGCTCCAGCGACGGACTGACCCGGGGATCCACCCCGGGCTGCCCCGGCACCGGCGCCACCGTCGGCTCCCCGGCCCGCTGCTGCGGCGCCTGCGGCTGCGGGTTGAGCGCCCGCTCCGCCACCTGGTTGTCCCGGATCCTGGCCAGCACGGTCAGCGTCACCCCGTGCGCGATGGCCAGCACGATCAGCGTGATCCCCAGCTTCCACACCACCGCCTCGGTCGCGTTGTCCCCGCCCGAGTCGATGGTCGACAGCAACGCGAGCACGCCCAGCACCGCCAAGTGGAACAGCACGGTCACCAGGCGCGTCATCGACGCACCCGCCGCCGGGTCGCCGTACGAGTGCTCCAGGTACCGCCGTCCGCTGCGGTAGATGATCTGGCCGTCGACCACCACCAGCAGCGTCGCCAGCACCAGGAACGTTATGTAGGCATTGGTTTCCACGGAAGTGGCTCCTCTCGGTGACACGGCTCCCCCGGAGGGTTACCCGCCCGTCACACCCACAAACGCTACGGAGCCCAGGCCCGCACCAAGTCAGCCGTTTGCGCGCGAAGCAACTCGTAAGCGTGCTTTCGCGCGTAGGACAACGACGGCGCGTGATCAATCAGGGCGCGGTGCCCGGCCACCCCCAACCGGGCCAGCTCCGCCGCGGACAGCGCCACCCGCCCGGCGACCACCAGCACCGGCAGCTCACCAGCCAGAGCGGCGATCCCCGCGGGGGCCTTGCCGTCGAGGCTCTGCGAGTCCAGCGAGCCTTCGCCGGTGATCACCAGGTCCGCCCGCTCCAGCGCGGCCGGCACGCCGGTGAGTTCGCAGACCAGGTCGAACCCCGATTCGAAAACAGCACCCAGGGCCGCCATCGCGCCACCGGCCACGCCACCGCCCGCCCCGGCACCCGGTGCGTCCGAGACGTCACGGCCGCCCGCGGCGTGCAGCGCCGACGCCCACCGGCCCAGTGCTTCACCCAGCAAAGCGACCTCAGCCGGGGAAGCGCCCTTCTGCGGCCCGAAGACCGCCGCCGCGCCCTTCTCGCCGAGCAGCGGATTGCGCACGTCCGTGGCCACCCGCACGCCGACCCCGGAGAACCGCGAGCGCAACACGGCCAGGTCGACCGACGAGACCGTCCGAAGTGGACCACCGCCCAGGTCGAGCGAAGCGGGCGAAACCGCGGCGCCGAGCGCCCGCAGCATCCCCGAACCGCCGTCCGTGCTCGCGGTCCCGCCGACGGTCAGCACCACCTGCCGGACCCCGCGCTCCAGCGCGTGCCCGATCAGCTCACCGACGCCCCAGGTGTGCGCGGCCAGCGCCACCGCCGGCGACGGCTCCACGAACTCGATGCCGCACGCCCGCGCCGACTCGACGTACGCCGTCTCGCCCAGCACCGCGTAGTGCGCCCGCACCGGGGCGTCCAGCGGCCCGCGGACCACCAGGTCCACCCGTTCCGCGCCCGCGGCGTACAGCACGTCCAGCGTGCCTTCACCGCCGTCGGCCACCGGGCACAGCATCGTTTCGGCGTCCCCGAGCGCGTCGAGCACGCCGTCGCGGATGGCCTCGGCGGCCCGCATCGCGGTCAGGCTGCCCTTGAACTTGTCCGGCGCGATCAGCACCCTCATGCGGTCACCGCCGTGAGCGGTGGCTCGCCGGACAGCACCGCGGCCACGTTGCGCGCCGCCAGCAACGCCATCTCGGTGCGGGTTTCCACCGTCGCCGAGCCCAGGTGCGGGGTGAGCACCACGTTCTCCAGCTCGAGCAGGCGCGGTTCGACCTGCGGCTCCTTCTCGAACACGTCGAGCGCGGCACCGGCGAGCACCCCCTCAGCGAGCGCTTCGGCCAGCGCGGCCTCGTCGACCACCGGGCCACGCGTGGTGTTGACCAGGTACGCACCGGGTTTCATGGTCCGCAGCGTCCTGGCGTCGATCAGGTGCCGGGTTTCCGGCGTGAGCGGGCAGTGCAGTGAGACGAAATCCGCCGTGCGCAGCAGTTCGTCCAGCGGCAGGTGCCGCGCGCCCAGCTCGGCTTCCACCCCGGGCGCCGCCCTGCGGCGTCCACTGTAGACAATGGAGAGGCCGAACGCCCCGGCCCGGCGCGCCACCGCCTGGCCGATCTGGCCCAGGCCGACGATGCCCAGCGTGCGCCCCTGGAGTCCGGTGCCGAGCATGAACCCCAGGTGGAAGTTCCACGGCGTGCGCGAGCGCAGCAGCCGCTCACCCTCGCCGAGCCGCCGGGTGAGCGCCAGGAGCAGGCCGAACGCCAGGTCCGCGGTGGCCTCGGTGAGCACGCCCGGCGTGTTCGTCACCGTCACCCCGCGGGCGGAGAGCGCTTTCACGTCGAGGTTGTCGTAGCCGACGGCGACGTTGGCGACCACCTCCAGGCCGGGACCGGCGGCCTCGGCGACGGCGTCGTCCACCCGGTCGCCGACCATGGTGACCAGCGCGGCCGCGCCCGCGACCCGTTCACGCAGTTCGGCGGGCCGCAGCGCCCGGTCGGCCACCCACACCTCGCCCACCTCGCCGAGCACTTTCAACGCCGGTTCCGGGAGTTGTCCGGTGACCACGATCTTCGGCACGGTCGGCTTACCTCCACGGCTCGGCGTCCCGCCCAACATAACCCGGCCGGGGGCCGCCGTGAACCGGCTGCGGCCACGCCACGTGTCTGTTGGTGACGGCACACGGTTACGCGACGGGAGGTTGTTGATGACGATCTCGACACCGGGGGTTGGCGTGGACGCACATCGGCACACCGGCCACCTGATCCGCCGGGCGCAGCAGCTCCACACCCACCTGTGGTCGGCTGAAGTGTCCAAAGAGGTCACCTCGACCCAGTTCGCGGTGCTGAGCGCGGTGGCGGTCAACCCGGAGACCGACCAGAACGCGCTCTCGCGGGAGGTCTCGCTGGACACCTCGACGGTGGGCGCGGTGGTGAACCGGCTGATCGACCGCGGCCTGCTCCGGCGCGACCGCGACCCCGGCGACCGGCGGCGGAACCTGCTGAGCCTGACCGACGCCGGGCACGCCCTCTACGGCGAGCTCTCGGTGCGCGCGGCCAGGATGACCGAGGGCATGATCGGCTGCCTGGCCCCGGAGGACCGCGAGGAACTGGTCCGCATCCTGACCACGCTGGTCGACGCCGGGGAGGCCAGGCGGGAGCGGGCCGGCCCCACCCGTTAGCGGCGTTCCGCGGCCGCCCGTTCCATGCTATGTTCATATGCAGAACTTGTGTGCGTAATGCGAACAAGACCACGGGAGGTCGGGCGATGGCCGAGATCGTCTCGCTCGCGGACGGCGTGGCCCGCCTCGTCCGCGACGGGGACACGGTGGCGCTGGAGGGGTTCACCCACCTCATCCCGGTGGCCGCCGGGCAGGAGATCATCCGCCAGGGCCGCCGCGGGCTGACGCTGGTCCGGATGACCCCGGACATCGTCTACGACCAGCTGATCGGGGCCGGCTGCGCGAGCAAGCTGATCTTCTCCTGGGGTGGCAACCCCGGCGTCGGCTCGCTGCACCGGTTCCGCGACGCGGTGCAGCACGGCTGGCCGGTGCCGCTGGAGATCGAGGAGCACAGCCACGCCGGCATGGCCAACCGCTACGTGGCGGGTGCCTCCGGGCTGCCGTTCGCCGTGCTGCGCGGCTACTCGGGCACCGACCTGCCCAAGCACACGGCCACCATCAAGCCGATCACCTGCCCGTTCACCGGGGAGCAGCTGGCCGCGGTGCCCGCGCTCAACCCCGACGTGACGATCGTGCACGCCCAGCGCGCCGACCGCGCGGGCAACGTGCAGCTGTGGGGCATCACCGGGGTGCAGAAGGAGGCGGTGCTGGCGGCGAAGCGCTCGCTGGTCACCGTCGAAGAGGTGGTCGGCGAACTGGAACCGCGGCCGGGGGCGCTGGTGCTGCCGTCGTGGGCGGTGACCGCGGTGGCCGAGGTGCCCTCCGGCGCCAAACCCTCCTACGCTGCGGGGTACTACGACCGCGACAACGCGGCGTACCAGGCGTGGGACGCGGTGAGCCGGGACCGCGAGGAGTTCGGCAAGTGGCTGGCGGAGGTGGCGGCGTGACCTACACCACCGACGAGATGATGAGCATCGCGGCGGCCCGCGCGCTGGACGACGGCATGTCCTGCTTCGTCGGCATCGGCCTGCCGAGCACGGCGGCCAACCTCGCCCGCCGCTCGCACGCGCCGAACCTGAAGCTGATCTACGAATCGGGCTGCCTCGGCGCGAAACCGGCCAGCCTGCCGCTGTCCATCGGCGACGGTGAGCTGGCCGAGACCGCGGACGCGGTGATCAGCGTGCCCGAGGTGTTCAACTACTGGCTGCAGCCCGGCCGCATCGACGTCGGTTTCCTCGGCGCGGCCCAGCTGGACAAGTTCGGCAACATCAACACCACGGTGATCGGCACCGACTACGCCGATCCGAAGGTGCGGCTGCCGGGTGCCGGTGGCGCGCCGGAGATCGCGGCCTCCTGCCGCGAGGTCTTCGTGGTGCTGCGGCAGAGCAAGCGCGCGTTCGTGGAGAAGGTCGACTTCGTCACCTCGTTCGGCCACGGCTCCGGCCGCGGTGACCGCGAACGGCTCGGCCTGCCGGGCGCCGGGCCGACCCTGGTGGTCACCGACCTCGGCCTGCTGCGGCCGGATCCGGAGACCGCCGAGCTGACCCTGACCGACCTGCACCCCGGCGTCGAGGTCGAGCAGGTGCGCGAGGCCACCGGCTGGGCGCTGAAGGTCGCCGGCGACCTGCGGCGGACGCCGGAACCCACCGAAGCGGAACTGACCGGACTGCGTGAGCTGAAGAAGGCGGGGCAATGACCGAGGTATACGTGCTGGACGCCGTGCGCACCCCGTTCGGCAAGTACGGCGGCGCACTGGCCGGCACCCGGCCCGACGACCTGGCCGCGCACGTGCTGCGCGCGCTGGGCGAGCGGTCCGGGTTCGACCCGGCCGCGGTGGACGAGGTGGTGCTCGGCAACGCCAACGGGGCCGGCGAGGACAACCGGAACGTGGCCAGGATGGCCACCCTGCTGGCGGGCTGGCCGACCGCCATCCCCGGCGGCACGGTCAACCGGCTGTGCGGTTCCGGCCTCGACGCGGCGTCCCAGGCCAGCAGGCTGATCGCCACCGGCGACGCTTCGCTGGTGGTGGCCGGTGGCGTCGAGTCGATGAGCCGGTCGCCGTGGGTGGTGCAGAAGCCGGAGAGGGCCTTCCCCAACGGCAACCAGACGATGTACTCGACCGCGCTGGGCTGGCGCATGGTCAACCCGGCGATGCCGGAGCAGTGGACGGTTTCGCTGGGGGAGTCCACCGAACTGCTCGCCGAGCGGTACGGCATCGGGCGCGACGAGCAGGACGAGTTCGCCGCCCGCAGCCACGTCAACGCCGCGAAGGCGTGGGACGAGGGCTTCTACGACAACCAGGTCGTGCCCGTGCCCGGGGTGGACCTGACCAGGGACGAGGGCATCCGGCCGGACTCCTCGCCGGAGAAGCTGGCCAAGCTCAAGCCGGTGTTCCGGGCCGAGGGCACGGTGACCGCGGGCAACGCCTCCCCGTTGAACGACGGCGCCTCCGCGCTGCTGCTCGGCGACCGGGCCGCCGCCGACCGGATCGGCGTCACGCCGCTGGCGCGCATCGCCGGGCGCGGTGCGGCCGGGGTGGACCCCGACGTGTTCGGCATCGGGCCGGTGCGGGCCGCCGAGATCGCGCTGGAGCGCGCCGGGATCGGCTGGGACGACCTCGCCGTGGCCGAGCTGAACGAGGCGTTCGCCGCCCAGTCGCTGGCCTGCCTGCGCGACTGGCCGGAACTGGACCCGGCGAAGGTCAACCCGCACGGCGGCGCGATCGCCATCGGCCACCCGCTGGGCGCCTCGGGCGGCCGGATCCTCGGCACGCTCGCGCACGACCTGCGCCGCCGCGGCGGCGGCTGGGGCCTCGCCGCCATCTGCATCGGCGTCGGCCAGGGCCTCGCCGTGGTGCTGGAAGCCTGAGAAGGGAGCGTTCGACGATGAACCTGCCCGGCTACCGCCCGGATCCCGAGGGCACCCACCCGCCGCTCGGCTTCCCCGGCTACCGCTCCACCACGTTCCGGCACCCGAAGCAGCCGCTGGTGCTGCTGCCGCAGATGCTCACCGAGGTCACCGGCCCGCTGCTCGGGCCGGGCAGGCTCGGCGAGCACGACAACGACCTGACCCGCCAGCACGCCGGTGAACCGCTGGGCCAGCGGATCATCGTGCACGGCAGGCTGCTCGACGGTGACGGCCGCCCGGTGCGCAACTCGCTGGTCGAGGTGTGGCAGGCCAACGCCGGCGGGCGCTACCGGCACACCGGCGACCGCTGGCCGTGTGCGCTGGACCCGAACTTCGACGGCGTCGGGCGCACGCTCACCGACGACGACGGGCACTACGAGTTCACCACCATCAAGCCGGGTGCCTACCCGTGGAAGAACCACGACAACGCCTGGCGGCCGGCGCACATCCACTTCTCGGTGTTCGGCACCTCGTTCACCCAGCGCCTGGTCACCCAGATGTACTTCCCGGAGGACCCGCTCTTCGCGCAGGACCCGATCTTCAACTCCATCCCGGACGAGAAGGCCCGCATGCGCATGGTCTCCCGCTTCGACCTGGAGCGCACGCAGCCGGAGTGGGCGCTGGCCTACGAATTCGACATCGTGCTGCGCGGCCGCGACGCCTCGGTGTTCGAGGACGAGGAGGACGACGAATGAGCACCCCTTCGCAGACCGTGGGGCCGTACCTGTCGATCGGGCTGCCCTGGGACGACGGCCCCGAGGTGGTGCCGGAGGGCACCCCGGGCGCGATCGTGCTGCGTGGCGTGGTCTACGACGGCAACGGCGATCCGGTGCCGGACGCGCTGATCGAGACCTGGCAGGCCGACGCCGACGGCCGGTTCGACCACCCGGACGACCCGCGTGGGCGGGTGGCCGGCTTCCGCGGCTTCGGCCGGTGCCCGACCGACGAGCAGGGCCGCTGGTCCATCCGCACGGTGGTGCCGGGTGCGCTGCCCGGCACCGGCGACACGCCGCAGGCCCCGCACATCGACGTGTCCGTGCTCGGCCGCGGGCTGCTGCACCGGGTGGTCACCCGGATCTACTTCCCCGAGCACGCCGAGGCGAACGCCGCCGACCCGGTGCTCGGCTCGGTTCCCGAAGACCGCCGGGACACGCTGGTCGCGGTGCGCGAAGGCGACGGCTACCGGTTCGACGTGCGCCTGCAGGGCGACGGCGAGACGGTGTTCTTCGAGCTCTAGGTTTTCGAGGGCCGGGTTTCGAGGCGAGGAGGGGCATGCGGGTCCACCACGTGGTCGACGGGCCGGACGGCGGTGAGGCGGTGGTGCTGAGCGGTTCGCTCGGCAGCACGCTGGAGATGTGGGAGCCGCAGGTCGGGCCGCTGACCGCGGCGGGGTACCGGGTGATCCGGTACGACCACCGCGGGCACGGCGGTTCCCCGGCGCCCGAAGGCCGGTACGACCTCGCCGATCTCGGCGGTGACGTGCTCGAACTGCTCGACCGGCTCGGCGTGGCGCGGGCGCACTTCGCCGGGTTGTCCCTGGGCGGGATGACCGGCATGTGGCTGGGGCGGCACGCGCCGGAGCGGTTGCGTTCGCTGGTGCTGTGCTGCACGTCGGCGAAGCTGGGGCCGCCGGAGGTGTGGGCCGAGCGGGCGCGGGCGGTGCGGGCGGCGGGCACCGGTTCGCTGGCCGCCTCGGTGGTCGACCGCTGGGTCACGCCGAAGTTCCCGGCGGAGCGGCGGGCCGCGCTGGAACGGATGGTCGAGTCCACTTCGGACGACGGTTACGCGGGCTGCTGCGCGGCGATCGAGGTGATGGACCTGACCGGCGAGCTGGCCGGGATCACCGCGCCGACGCTGGTGCTCAGCACCGCCGAGGACCCGGCCACCCCGCCGCCGCACGGCCGGGTGATCGCCGAGGGCGTGCCCGGCGCGCGCCTCGAGGTCGTGCCGGACGCGGCGCACCTGGGCAACGTCGAACAGCCGGACGAGTTCAACCGCCTGATCCTGGCGCACCTGGAGGCACGATGACCGACGACGAGCTGTACCGCGACGGCATCCGCGTGCGCCGCGAGGTGCTCGGGGACGCCCACGTGGACCGCGCGGTGGCGAACACCACCGAGTTCTCCCAGCCGTTCCAGGACTGGATCACCCGGTCGGCGTGGGGCTCGGTGTGGACCAGGCCGGGGCTGGACCGCCGCACGCGCAGCTGCGTCACGCTGGCCGCGCTGACCGCGTTGCACTGCCACGAGGAACTCGCCATGCACGTCCGCGTGGCGATCCACAATGGACTTACTCCGGCGGAGATCTCCGAGGTGCTGCTGCACACCGCGGTGTACGCGGGCGCACCGGCCGGGAACGCCGCGTTCGCCGTGGCGCAGCGCGTGCTCGCCGAGCTGGGTGAGGAGTCCGCCGGGGGTTAGGGTGTCGGCATGGACGAGACTCGGGGCGCGCACCACGTGCAGTCGCTGGACCGCGGGCTGGCGGTGATCCGGGCGTTCGGCGCGGACGCCCCCGAGCTGACCCTCAGCGACGTCGCCAGGGTCACCGGCCTGACCAGGGCGGCCGCGCGGCGGTTCCTGCTCACCCTGGCCGACCTGGGGTACGTGCGCACCGACGGCAAGTACTTCTCGCTGACCGCGCGGGTGCTGGAGCTGGGGTACGCCTACCTGTCCAGCATGTCGCTGCCCGAGGTGGCCACCCCGCACCTGGAGCGGCTTTCGGCGGAGGTGCGCGAGTCCAGTTCGGTGTCGGTGCTGGAGGGCACGGACATCGTCTACGTGGCCCGCGTGGCGGTGTCGCGGATCATGACCGTCTCGATCAACGTGGGCACGCGGTTCCCGGCGTACGCGACCTCGATGGGGCACGTGCTGCTCGCCGGGCTGCCCGGCGACCGGCTCGACGAGTACCTGGCGCAGGCCCGCCTGGACCGGCTGACCTCGCACACGCTGACCTCGGAAGCCGAGCTGCGGGCCGAACTGGCCGAGGTGCGGGCACGCGGCTGGGCGGTGGTCGACCAGGAACTGGAGGAGGGGCTGCGCTCGGTCGCGGCGCCGATCCGGGCGCGGGACGGCAAGGTGGTCGCCGCGGTCAACGTCTCGACACACGCTTCGCGGACGACGCTGGAGGCGGTGCGGGAGGAGATGGTGCCGCGCCTGCTCGATGCCGCTGAACGCATCGAGGCCGACCTGGCCGTCGCGCCGCCGTCACGGGCGACTCGTGGCTGACTGCGCCGGGTTGCTGCTGGCGGCGGGGGCGGGTCGCCGGTTCGGCGGGCCGAAGGCGTTGGTGGAGCTGGACGGGGAACCGTTGGTGCGGCGGGCTTTGCGGGCTTTGGCGCCTTGTTCGCCGGTGTTCGTGGTGACCGGTGCGGCGGCTGCTTCGGTGACGGCTCTGCTGCCGGGGTCGGTTTCGGCGGTGCACGCTTCGTCGTGGGCTTCGGGGATGGGGGAGTCGCTGCGGGCGGGGCTTATGGCTCTGTCTGGTGTGCCTGGTGTGGAGGCGGTTTTGGTGCACCTCGTGGATCTGCCCGGGGTGGGGGTGGAGGTGGTGCGCCGGTTGGTCGCGCTGGCGGCGCCGGGGGTGGTGGCGCGGGCTGCGTATGCGGGGGTGCCGGGGCATCCGGTGTTGCTGGGGCGGGAGCACTGGGGTGCGGTGGCTTCCGTGGTTTCGGGGGATGCGGGGGCCCGTGGCTGGTTGTCCGGGCGGAGGGATCTGCGGTTGGTGGAGTGCGGGGATGTGGGGACTGGGCGGGACGTGGATCGGCCGGGGGATCTGCCCCGCCCCGGGGAGTGTGGGCGGGGCGCGGGTGCGCTCCCGGGCGGCGGTGGGCGGGTGGGCGAGTGAGAGTCAGACCCGCAGGACGCGTGGGCCGGTGGCGGCTATTTCTTCGGCCACGGCGGCATCGATGCCGTCGTCGGTGATGAAGGTGTCGATGTCGCTGAGTTCGGCGAAGCGGGAGAAGTGGTCGTTGCCGACCTTGGTGTGATCCGCCAGCAGCACCGTGCGCCTGGCGCAGTTGACCGCCGCGCGCTTCACCATCGACTCGGCCGGGTCCGGGGTGGTCAGTCCCCGCTCCACCGAGATCCCGTTGGTGGCCATGAAAGCCACCTCGACGAAGGTTTCGTCCAGTGCGCGCAGCGCCCACGCGTCGACCGAGGCCAGGGTCCGGCTGCGCAACCGCCCGCCGACCAGCATCACGGTCAGGTTCGGCCGGGTGGTCATCGCGAGCGCGATGTTCACCGAGTGCGTGACCACGGTCAGTTCGCGGTCCAGCGGCAGTTGCTCGGCCACCCGGGCGGTGGTGGTGCCCGCGTCCAGCAGGATGGTGCCCTCTTCGGGCAGTTCGGCCAGCGCTGCCTTGGCGATCCGCTCCTTCTCGTTGGTCATCACGCCTTCGCGCATCGCCACCGCGGGCTCGAAACCCAAGCGCTCCACCGGGATCGCGCCGCCGTGGACCCGCCGCAGGACACCGTGCCGTTCCAGCACGGTGAGATCCCGGCGCACCGTCTCGGTCGTGACGGTGAACTCCTCGGCCAGTGTCGCGACGTCGACGCGGCCGAGGCCGCGCGCTCGCTCGAGGATGATCTGCTGCCGCTCCTCCGCGTACATCCCGCACCGTCCAGTTAGTAGTGAATTCCGCGTCCAGGTAACCACATCATGTGAGTTCGTGTGGGGACTTGCGGTCTTCTTTGGTTACAACGCGATCAAGGGGTTGCAAACCCAAGCGATCCCATGCAAAATCACTCAAAACCAAGTCCGGAACCCAGAGGTGGTGTGCGGGTGTTCCTCACCGTGACAGCGAACCCGAGCGTGGACCGCACCGTCGAGGTGCCGCGTCTGGCGCGCGGTGAGCTGCACCGGGCCTCCGCGGTGCACGTCCACCCCGGCGGCAAGGGCATCAACGTGGCCAGGGCCCTGGTGCGCAACGGACTGCCCGCCCGTGCGGTGCTGCCGGCCGGCGGACCCGAGGGCGACCACCTCATCTCGCTGTTGAACACCTATGAAATCGACGTGGTGCGCGTGCCCGCGTCCGGGCCGGTGCGCACCAACATCAGCGTCATCGAGCCGGACGCCACGGTCACCAAGCTGAACGAGGCGGGCGCGCGGTTGTCCGCGGCGGAGATCTCGGCGCTGTCGTCGGCCGTGCTCGGCAACCTCTCCGACGTCTCCTGGGTGGTACTGGCGGGAAGCCTGCCGCCCGGGGTCGACGCGGGGTTCTACGCCGAGCTGATCCGCTCGGTCGACGGCCACGCCGAGGTCGTGGTGGACACCAGCGGACCGGCGCTGCTCGCCGCGGTCAAGGCCGGGCCGGCTCTGGTCAAGCCGAACCTCGAGGAGCTGGAGGAGGCCGTCGGCCGGTCGCTGGCGAACGTGCGCGAGGTGGTCGAGGCGGCACGCGAGCTGCGCGGCCTCGGTGCCCGCGCGGTGCTGGCGAGCCTCGGCAGCGAAGGGGCGGTGCTGGTCGACGCCGACGGCGCCTGGCACGCCGAAGCCGATGCCGACGCACGCAGTTCGGTCGGCGCGGGTGACGCGCTGCTGGCCGGCTTCCTGGCCGGTGGTGGCCACGGACCGCGAGCGCTGGAGTGCGGCGTCGCCTGGGGTGCGGCGGCGGTGTCGCTGCCCGGCAGCACCATGCCGGGACCGGCGGAGGTGGGGGCGGCGCAGGTGCGGCTGCACCCCGAACTGGAGCTGGAACGCGGGGTCGGCGCGGGCGCGTGAAACCGGATTCATCCGGGGGGCTGCAACACAAAACCAGTCCGAGCAGCAGGAAGAGTCAACGATGACGAAGACGGAAGAAGCGCCCTCCCGGGCCCACCGGGTGCGGGTCTCGGTGCAGCGGTTCGGCGGTCACATGGCGGGCATGGTCATGCCCAACATCGGCGCCTTCATCGCCTGGGGCCTGATCACCGCGTTGTTCATCCCGTCCGGCTGGACGCCGAACGCGAAGATCGAGACGCTGGTCGACCCGATGATCAACTTCCTGCTGCCGGTGCTGATCGGCTACACCGGCGGCAGGCTGGTGCACGGCCAGCGCGGTGCGGTGGTCGGTGCGGTGGCCACGGTCGGGCTCGCGGTCGGCGCGGAGATCCCGATGTTCCTCGGCGCGATGGCGATCGGCCCGCTGGCCGGTTACCTGATGAAGCTGTTCGACGAGCACGTCGGCAGCCGCACCGCGCCCGGGTTCAAGATGCTGGTGGACAACTTCAGCGCCGGCATCATCGGCGGCATCATGGCGGTGCTCGGCATGCTCGCCATCGGCCCGGTGGTGCAGGGCGCGACCAAGGCGCTCGGCAACGGCGTGCAGGCGCTGTTCGACACCGGACTGCTGCCGCTGGTCTCGATCATCGTCGAACCGGCCAAGGTGCTGTTCCTGAACAACGCGATCAACCACGGCGTGCTCTCCCCGCTCGGCATCGCCGACGCGGCCGAATCCGGCAAGGCCATCGAATTCCTGATCGAGCCGAACCCCGGTCCCGGCCTCGGCATCCTGCTGGCGCTGACCTTCTTCGGCGCGAAGAGCGCGCGGGCCACCGCGCCCGGCGCCATCGTGATCCAGTTCCTCGGCGGCATCCACGAGATCTACTTCCCGTACATCCTGGCGGCCCCGCGGCTGATCCTGGCCGCGATCGCCGGTGGGGCGGCGGGGGTCTTCGTGTTCAGCGTGTTCGACGCCGGCCTGACCGCGACGCCCGCGCCCGGCAGCATCATCGCCGTGCTCGCGGTCACGCCGAAGGGTGGTTACCTGGGGGTGATCGCCGGCGTGCTGATCGCCGCGGTGGTCAGCTTCCTCGTCTCCGCGGTCCTGCTGAAGTTCGGCCGGGACGCGCGGCGCGAGGAACGCGAGCAGCAACTCGCCAACGGCGGCCAGGTCTGAGCCGGAACGAAAGGGGATTCGCCGTGAGCAGCATCGAAGGCAAGGAAATCACCAAGGTGATCATCGCCTGCGACGCCGGGATGGGCAGCAGCGTGATGGTGGCCGCGCAACTGGGCAAGCGGCTCAAGCCGTACAAGGTCAAGGTGGAGCACATCCCGGTCAACGAGATCCCCGGCGACGCCCAGCTGGTGCTGTGCCAGGAAACCCTGGTCGCCAGGGCGAAGAAGAACTCCGACGCGGTGATCATCGGCTTCCAGAACTTCCTCGGCGACCCGGTGTTCGACCGGGTGGAGCAGGCGATCCGGGACGGGGGCACGCTGGATGGCTGAGCTGCTGGACGCCGCCGGGATCCGGCTGGGCGCGAGCGCGGCCGACCGCGACGACGCCATCCGCCAGGTCGGCGCGGTGCTCACCGAGATCGGTGCGGTCGACCCCGCTTACGTCGACGGCATGCTGGAACGGGAGGAATCGGTCTCCACCTTCGTCGGTGAGGCCGTGGCCATCCCGCACGGCACCAACGACGCCCGTGCCCACGTCAAGCGGACCGCGCTGGCGGTGGTCCAGTTCCCCGCCGGGGTGGACTGGGGTGGGCCGGAGGTGAAGCTGTGCGTCGGCATCGCCGCCCAGGGCAGCGAGCAGGTGCAGATCCTGTCCGCGCTGGCGCGCACCCTGCTCGACGCCGAGCAGGCGGCCGAGCTGCGGGAAGCGTCCGATCCGGACACGATCCTGCGCATTCTGACCGCGACCGAAGAGGAGGCAGTCCAGTGAAGGTGGCCCGTTTCTACGCGCCGGGCGACATCCGGATCGAGGAGGCGCCGGAGCCGTCGCCCGGTCCGGACGAGGTGAAGATCCGGGTGCACGCGTGCTCCACCTGCGGCACCGATCTGAAGATCTTCCGGCACGGCCACCACCACATCGACCCGCCGCGGGTGATCGGGCACGAGATCGCCGGTGAGGTCGTGGAGACCGGGGCGGAGATCTCCGGCTGGGCGCCGGGTGACCGCGTGCAGGTGATCGCGGCGATCCCGTGTGGTGAGTGCGCCGACTGCCGTCGCGGCTGGCGCACCATCTGCCCGAACCAGCTGTCGATGGGGTACCACTTCGACGGCGGGTTCGCCGAGTACATGATCGTGCCGCAGCGGGTGCTGCGGGTGGACGGGCTCAACCGCATCCCGGAGGGCCTGTCCTACGCCGAGGCGTCGGTGGCCGAACCGCTCGCGTGTGTCCTCAACGGACAGGAGTTCGCGCAGGTCGGCGAAGGCGACACCGTGGTGGTCACCGGGGCGGGGCCGATCGGCTGCCTGCACGTGCGGCTGGCCAGGGCCCGTGGTGCGGCCGCGGTCCACCTGGTGGAGCTGAACCGCGGAAGGCTGGACATGGCGGCGGAGATCGTCAAGCCGGACGCGGCCATCTGCGGGTCCGAAACCGATCCGGTGCAGGCCGTGCTCGACCTGACCGACGGCCGCGGTGCCGACGTGATCATCACCGCCGCGGCGGCGGGCAAGGCGCAGGAGGACGGGCTGCGGATGGCCGCCCGGCGCGGCCGGATCAGCTTCTTCGGCGGCCTGCCGAAGGACAACCCGATCATCGCCTGCGATTCGAACCTGGTGCACTACCGGGAGCTGACCATCTACGGCGCCAACGGGTCCAGCCCGGAGCACAACAAGCGGGCGCTGGAGCTGATCGCCACCGGCGCGGTGCCGGTCGACGACCTGATCACGCACCGGCTGAAGCTGGACGGCGTGCTGGACGCGATCGACACGGTGGCCTCCGGCGAGGCGATCAAGGTGACCATCGAACCGGCCGCGAGCTAGGAACCCAGAAGGGATGTGTGCGGGGTGACCACCGAACTGCGAGGGAATCCGGCCAGTCCGGGCACCGCTTCCGGCACGGTCGCCCGCATGCGCCCGGTGCCGGAACTGCCGGCGGAACCGCCCGGGTCGGCGGGCGCGGAACAGGAGTTCGCCACCGCGAAGGCCGCGCTCGCCAAGGTGGCAGGCGAACTGGAGCGGCGCGGCAAGTCGCTCTCCGGTGAGGCCGCCGAGATCCTGGAAACCCAGGTGATGATGGTCCGCGACCCGAGCCTGGAGCAGGGCATCGGGAAGGCGGCCGACAACGGGCTGCCCGCGGCCTGGGCGGTGCGGGAGGCGTTCGCCGCGCACATCGACGTGCTGCGCGGACTCGGCGGTTACCTCGCCGAGCGGGTCACCGACCTCGCCGACCTGCGTGACCGGGCGATCGCCGTCGCGCTCGGCGAGGAGCCGCCGGGCATCCCCGAGGCCGACGGCCCGTTCGTGCTGGTCGCGGTGGACCTCGCGCCGGCCGACACGGTCACCCTCGACCCGTCGAACGTGCTCGCCATCGTCACCGAGAAGGGCGGGGCGACCAGCCACACCGCCATCCTGGCGCGGTCGCTGGGCATTCCGGCGGTGGTCGGCTGCGCGGCGGCGGAATCGCTGTCGGACGGTCAGCTGGTGGTGGTGGACGGTTCGGCGGGCAAGGTGGTGGTCGACCCGGAATCCGGGCTGCTGGACCACCTCGAGCGGGAGGCGGAGGCGCAGCGGCGGGAGCTGGCGCGCCACCGCGGGCCGGGGGCGACCAGGGACGGGCACCCGGTCAAGCTGCTGCTGAACATCGGCGGTGCGGGTGCGCTGCAGGAGGCGGCCGCGGCCGACGCCGAGGGCATCGGCTTGTTCCGCACGGAGTTCCTGTTCCTGGACCGCGCCGAAGCGCCTTCGCTGGACGAGCAGCGGGCCGCGTACGGCAAGGTCTTCGCGGCGTTCGGCGGGCGCCCGGTGGTGATCCGCACGCTGGACGCGGGTGCCGACAAGCCGGTGCCGTTCGCGAACGACGACGTGGAGCCGAACCCGGCACTCGGCGTGCGGGGTTACCGCGTCGGCCGCCGGCACCCCGGGCTGCTGGACGTGCAGCTGGAAGCGATCAGCCTGGCGGCACGCGAGCACGGGACCGACGTGCGCGTGATGGCGCCGATGATCGCCACCGCGGCGGAAGCCAGGGCGTTCGCCGAGCGGGTGCGGCACTTCGGCGTCGCGCAGGCCGGGGTGATGATCGAAATCCCGGCGGCGGCGTTGCGTGCCGAGGCGATCCTGGCCGAAGTGGACTTCGTCAGCATCGGGACCAACGACCTGGCGCAGTACACCTTCGCCGCGGACCGGCTGCTCGGTGAGCTGAACGACCTGCTGGACCCGTGGCAGCCCGCCCTGCTGGACCTGGTCTCCGTGGTGGCCGAGGCCGGGCGGAAAATCGCGAAACCGGTCGGCATCTGCGGTGAGGCCGCCGGTGACCCCTCGCTGGCCCCCGTCTTCGCCGGTCTGGGCATCACGAGCCTGTCCATGTCGGCCCCGGCGGTCCCGGCCGTCCGGGCCGCCCTCCGGCAGCGCACCTTCGACGACTGCGCCGCGCTGGCCGCAGCCGCGCTGGCCGCCCCGGACGCCGCCGCCGCCCGTGCCGCGGCGAGCTGAGGAACCGCGTTCCGTCTCGTATCCTGGGCCGGTGACGGTACCGACGGATCCCGGTGAGCTGGCCGCGGCGCTTCGGCGCACCGGATACCTGGCCGACACCGGGATCTCGACGGCGGCGTACCTGGCGTTGCGGATGGGGCGGCCGTTGTTCTGCGAGGGCGAACCCGGCACCGGCAAGACCTCGCTCGCCGTCGCGTTGAGCCGGGCGCTGGGACTCGAGCTGATCCGGCTCCAGTGCCACGAGGGCATCGACGCCGCACAGGCGTTGTACGAGTGGGACTTCCCCCGCCAGCTGCTGCACCTGCGTGCGCTGGAAGCCGCTCGTGAAGCGGTCGACGAGGCTTCGTTGTACACCGAGCGCTTCCTGCTCGCCCGGCCCCTGCTCCGGGCGCTCAACCAGGCCCCGTGCGTGCTGCTGATCGACGAGATCGACCGCGCCGACGACGAGTTCGAAGCGTTCCTCCTCGAACTGCTCGACGGCAACGCCGTCACCATCCCCGAGTTCGGCGAGGTCCGCGCCGAGAAACCGCCGCTGGTGGTGCTCACCTCGAACCGCACCCGCGAGGTGCACGACGCCCTCAAGCGCCGTTGCCTCTACCACTGGCTCGAACACCCCGGCCTGGCCAGGGAGGTCGAAATCCTCCAGCACCGGCTGCCCGGCCTCGGCGACCGGCTCGCGACGCAGGTCGCCGAGGCGGTGCACCGCATCCGGCAGCTGGAGCTGCTCAAGCCGCCCGGGGTGGCCGAGTCGCTGGACTGGGCCCGCGCCCTCACCGCGCTCGACCGCGACGTGCTCGACGCCGAGGCCGCCGCGCTCACCCTCGGCGCCGTGCTCAAGTACAGCGAGGACATCGACCGCGTACGGGCCAAATTGGATTCTCTGCTCAGTTAGAACTGGCGCGAAGCGCTCCGTTGGGGGTGGTGGCGGGCGACGGGAGGGCTAGGAACTTTCCGGTACCCGCCAGCCGCGTTCGCCCGCCAGTTCACGGGCCTGCGCCGGGCCCCACGAACCCTGTTCGTACGAGTGCACCTTCGGCGGCTGCCGCAGCACCGGGTCGCACAGCTCCCACAGCCGTTCGACCTCCTCCGCGCTGGTGAACAGCGTCTGGTCGTCCCGCAGCACGTCGAGCAGCAGGCGTTCGTACGCCTCCAGCGGCTCGGCGTCGGCGAAAGCCTCGGAGAAGCGCATGTGCAGCTTCGCGTGGTCCAGTTTCAACGCCGGTCCCGGCCGCTTCGCGCGCAGTTCCAGGGTCACCGTCGAGTCCTCGGTCAGCTCGAAGACCAGCTCGTTGGGCCGGCTGTCGAACCCGTTCGCCGAGTCGAACATCTTCAGCGGCGGTTCGACGAAGCCCAGGGTGATGGTGCGGCGGCTCTGCGCCATCGCCTTGCCGGTGCGCAGCAGGAACGGCACGCCCTTCCAGCGCCAGTTGTCCACCCACACCTCGGCCGCGACGAAGGTCTCCACTTCGGACTCCTCGGCGACCCCCTTCTCGTCGCGGTAGCCCTCGTACTGCCCGAAGACCACCCGATCGGGGTCCAGCGCGCGCACCGCCTGGAACAGCTTGCGCTTCTCCACCCGCAGCGATTCGGCGTCCACGTGCACCGGCGGTTCCAGCGCCAGGAAGCCGAGCAGCTGGAACAGGTGCGTGGAGATCATGTCGCGGAAGGTGCCGGTCGACTCCATGAAACCGGCCCGGCCCTCGATGCCGATCGACTCGGGCACGTCGATCTGCACGTAGCTGATGTGGTGCCGGTTCCAGACCGGCTCGAAGAAGCCGTTGGCGAACCGCAGCGCCAGGATGTTCTGCACCGCTTCCTTGCCGAGGAAGTGGTCGATCCGGAACAGCTGCTCCTCGGCGAAGACCTGGTGCAGCGCGGTGTTGAGGCTGCGCGAGGACGCCAGGTCGCGGCCGAACGGCTTCTCCAGCACCACCCGCGCGTCCTCGGCGAGCCCGGTGGCGCCGAGCATCTTGACCATCGGCTCCATCGAGTCCGGCGGCACCGACAGGTAGAGCAGCTTGCGCGTGTCCGGGCCGAGTTCGGCCATCGCCGAGTCGACCGCGGCGGCCAGCGCCTCCCCGTCGTCCTTCGAGGAGGTCTGGAAGGTGATGCGCTGGGCGAACTCCTCCCACACGCTGTCGTCGAAGCGCGCGGAACCGGAGAACTTGAACACGGCCTTGGCGAGCTTGTAGCGGAACTCCTCGTCGGTGCCGGGCGAGTTGCGCCCGGAGCCGATGATGCGGAACTGCTCGGGCAGCAGCCCGGAGCGCATCAGCCGGAACAGGCCGGGGAACAGTTTCCGGCGGGCGAGATCCCCGGTGGCGCCGAAGATCACGAAGACATGGGGCACCATCTTGTCGCGCGCGGCGAACAGTGCCTGGGGATCGGCTGTCTCAGTCATCGCCGTCCATCTTCGTCGCCGCGGGCGGTTTCGCCCAGTCTTTGCGCGAATTTGTGGCAAGTGCACCTCATGCCTTTGGCGAACGCACCGGACGACCGGGATAATTCCCCGAACACCCGGTGACCACCGGTTGTCCTACCGGTAAGTAGCGTCATGCTGCGTGCTTTCGACGTCGCCCGAATCGGCTCGGCGAGCGTATCCTGGACGTTCTGATGCCCAGCCCCCTCCCCGGATTCGCCGGGTTCGCCACGGCCCTGCGCACCGCCGGGCTGCCCGCCGCGCCGCAACGGCTGCACGCCTTCCTCGGCGCGGTCGAGCACGTCGACCTGGCCGATCGCGAGCAGCTGTACTGGGCCGGGCGGCTGACCCTGTGCGCCGACCCCGACGACCTGCCGCGCTACGACCGCGCGTTCGACTCCTGGTTCGGCGGCCAGCCGCCGCCCGCCGGCCGCCGTGGCACGCCGGTGCCGCGCCGCAGCCGGGTGGCGCTGCTCGCCGAACCGGCGGCGGGCACGGGGGAGGGGGACAGCGAGCCGCTGCGTGTCTCGGCCAGCGCCGAGGAGGTCCTCCGCCACCGCGACCTCGGCGAACTGACCGCCGCCGAGCGCGAGCAACTGCGGGAACTGCTCACCGCGCTGAGCCCGGTGCTCCCGACGCGCCGCTCGGCCCGCCGCCGCCCCGCCCGGCGTGGTGAACCGGACCCGGCCCGAACCCTGCGCGCGATCGTCGCCGGTGGCGGTGAGCTGCGCGAACCGGCCCGGCGGCGGCGCAAGGAGCAGCCGCGCCGGGTGGTGCTGCTGATCGACGTGTCCGGCTCGATGAGCCCGTACGCCGACGCACTGCTGCGGTTCGCGCACGTGCTGGTCCGGCGGGCACCGCGGGCGGTCGAGGTGTTCACCATGGGCACGCGGCTGACCAGGGTGTCCCGCCAGCTGCGGCAGCGCGACCCCGAGCGGGCGCTGCTCGCCGCCGGGCACGCGGTGCCGGACTTCGCCGGCGGCACCCGGCTGGGCGAGTCGCTGCGGCTGTTCCTCGACCGCTGGGGGCGGCGCGGCCTGGCCAGGCGGGCCGTGGTGGTGGTCTTCTCCGACGGCTGGGAACGCGGGGACACCACCCCGCTCAGCACCCAGCTGGTGGCCCTGCGCCGCCTCGCGCACCTGGTGCTCTGGACGAATCCGCACGCCGGTCGTGCGGGCTACGCCCCGGTGCAGGCCGGGATCGTCGCGGCGCTGCCGCACCTGGACGGGCTGCTGGCCGGGCACAGCCTGAACACGCTGGAGCAGTTGCTCGGGAGAATGCGGGAGAAACGCGATGCGTGATGTGCTGGAGGAACTCCACCGCCGCTGGTCGGCGGGGGAGACGGTGGGACTGGGCACGGTGGTGGCCACCTTCTCGTCGGCGCCGCGGGCGCCGGGGGCGGCCATGCTGGTGGGCGCGGACGGCACGGTGACCGGCAGCGTTTCCGGTGGCTGCGTCGAGGGCGCGGTCTACGAACTGGCGCAGCAGGTGGTCGCCGACCGCAAGCCGGTGCTGCAGCGCTACGGCGTCAGCGACGACGACGCCTTCTCCGTCGGCCTGACCTGCGGCGGGACCATCGACATCTACGTCGAACCGGTGGACCGCGAAAGCCTGCCGGAGCTGGCCGAACTGGCCGAGTCCGTCCACAACGGACAGCCGGTGGCGGTGGCCACGGTCGTCGAGCACCCGGATCCGGAGCGGCTGGGCAGGCGGATCGTGGTGTGGCCGCAGCGCGCGGCGGGCACGCTCGGCTCCTCGCGGATGGACGACGCGGTGGCCGACGACGCCCGCGGCATGCTGGCCACCGGCCGCACCGGGATGCTGCACTACGGCCCGGACGGGCAGCGGCGCGGTGAGGGCGCCTCGGTCTTCGTGAACTCGTTCGAACCGCCGCCGCGGCTGCTGGTCTTCGGGGCCATCGACTTCGCCGCCGCGATGGCCCGGCTCGGGACCTACCTCGGCTACCAGGTCACGGTGTGCGACGCGCGCCCGGTGTTCGCCACCGCGAGCCGGTTCCCCGAGGCGCACGACGTGGTGGTCGACTGGCCGCACCGCTACCTGCGGGCCGAGGCCGACGCCGGCCGGGTCGACCGGCGCACCGTGGTCACCGTGCTGACCCACGACCCGAAGTTCGACGTGCCGCTGCTGGAGGTCGCGCTGCGGCTGGACGTCGGTTACGTCGGCGCGATGGGTTCGCGGCGCACGCACGACGACCGGATCGCGCGGTTGCGCGAGGCCGGGGTCGCCGACGCCGAGATCGCGCGGCTGTCCTCCCCGATCGGCCTCGACCTCGGGGCCCGCACGCCGGAGGAGACCGCGGTGTCCATCGCCGCCGAGATCATCGCGTTGCGGTGGGGCGGCAAGGGGCAGCGGCTGGCCGAACTGGACGGCCGGATCCACAGCTAGGCGCGACCCGCAGATTCGGTGCGGTGGTGGGGCTGGCTGACGCAACTGCGGATGCGGCTCGAAAAGGTCACCCGGGCTGGGGTTGTTGGATCGAGAGCGGAGTAGCACGCTCGCGAGTGAGCCCGATCACTTCCAGCCCCACCACTGGAGGACCGATGCGAATCACCGTCAACGTCGACGGAACCAGCTACACCGACGAAGTCGAGCCGCGGCAGTTGCTCGTCCACTACCTCCGCGAACGACTGGGCAAGGTCGGCACCGTGGTCGGTTGCGACACCAGCAACTGCGGCGCCTGCACCGTGCACCTCGACGGCCACAGCGTGAAGTCCTGCTCGGTGCTGGCCGTGCAGGCCGACGGGTGCGAGGTCACCACCATCGAGGGCATCGCCAGGGACGGCGAGCTGCACCCGGTCCAGCGGGCCTTCCACGACAACCACGCGCTGCAGTGCGGGTTCTGCACCCCCGGCATGATCATGCAGGCGATCGACCTGCTGGCCGACGACCCCGATCCGGACGAGCAGGCGGTGCGCGAGGGCATCGAGGGGAACCTGTGCCGCTGCACGGGTTACCAGAACATCGTGCGGGCCGTGCGGGACGCCGCGCACCGGATGCGCCCCGGCGCCGGGCCGGACGCCGAGCGCGTGGCCGACGTGCGCACCCCGAGCAGCATAGCCGGGGGTGAGTGATGACCTCCACCGTCGAACCCGAGGTCGGGAAGTCCAGGCTGCGCAAGGAGGACGAGCGCCTGATCACCGGGCGCACCCGCTGGACGGACAACCTGACCCTGCCCGGCATGCTGCACCTGGCCGTGCTGCGCAGCCCGTTCGCGCACGCCAGGATCACCTCGATCGACGTCACCGGGGCGAAGGCGCAACCGGGGGTGGTCGCCGTGTTCACCGGCGCCGACTTCGCCGATGAGCAGGGCAGCCTGCCGTGCGCCTGGCCGATCACCGAGGACCAGAAGGCGCCCGACGCACCCGCGCTGGCCGTGGACACGGTGAACTTCGCCGGCGAAGCGGTGGCCGTGGTGGTGGCCCGCAGCGACTACGAGGCCCACGACGCGCTGGAGGCCATCGAGGTCGACTACGAGGACCTGCCGGTGGTGCTGGACCTGGAGGAGGCCGTCCGGGACGGCGCCGAACTGGTCCACTCCGCACTGTCCACGAACACCAGTGCCACCTGGGTCTTCGACTCCGCCGAGGCGGGCACCGGCGGGGAGGTCGAGCAGGCCATCGCCGACAGCGAGGTGGTGATCACCCGCAGGTTCCGCCAGCAGCGGCTGATCCCGGCGTTCATGGAACCGCGGTCGGTGGTGGTCGACCCGACCGCCGGGCAGTACACCATGTGGTCGGCCACGCAGATCCCGCACATCCTGCGGCTGATGCTGGCGATGACGCTGGACGTGCCGGAGCACAAGGTGCGGGTGATCGCGCCGGACGTCGGCGGCGGGTTCGGCGGCAAACTGCAGGTCACCCCGGAGGAGGTGATCACCTTCCTGGTCGCGCGGCGGATCGGCAGGCCGGTCAAGTTCACCGAGTCGCGCTCGGAATCGCTGCTGAGCGCGCACCACGGCCGCGACCAGATCCAGTACCTGACCCTGTCGGCCGAGCGCGACGGCACGCTCACCGGGCTCAAGGTGGAACTGCTCGCCGACATGGGCGCCTACCTGCGGCTGGTCAGCCCGGGGGTGCCGATCCTCGGCGCGTTCATGTTCAACTCCATCTACAAGCTCCCGGCCTACCGGTTCACCTGCACCAACGTGTTCACCAACAAGGTGCCGACCGACGCCTACCGCGGCGCCGGCCGTCCCGAGGCCACCTTCGCCATCGAGCGGATGATGGACGAACTGGCCGCCGAACTGGGCGTGGACCCGCTGGAGCTGCGGGAGAAGAACTGGATCCGCAAGGACGAGTTCCCGTACACCACGGTCGCCGGGCTGACCTACGACTCCGGTGACTACGAGGCCGCGACCGCCAAGGCCAAGGAACTGTTCGACTACGACGGCCTCCGCCGCGAGCAGGCCGACCGCCGCGAGCGCCGTGACCCGGTGCAGCTGGGCATCGGCATCTCGACCTTCACCGAGATGTGCGGGCTGGCGCCGTCGCGGGTGCTCGGCTCGCTGTCCTACGGCGCGGGTGGCTGGGAGCACGCGGCGGTGCGCATGCTGCCGACCGGCAAGGTAGAGGTGGTCACCGGGTCCTCACCGCACGGCCAGGGCCACGAGACGGCGTGGAGCCAGATCATCGCCGACCAGCTCGGGGTGCCGTTCGAGGACGTCGAGGTGCTGCACGGCGACACGCAGTCCTCGCACAAGGGCATGGACACCTACGGCTCGCGTTCGCTGACCGTCGGCGCGATCGCCGCGGTGAAGGCGGCGGAGAAGGTGGTGGCCAAGGCCCGGCCGATCGCCGCGCACCTGCTCGAATGCGCGGAGGACGACCTGGAGTTCGCCGGTGGCAGGTTCACCGTGCGCGGCACGGGGTCCTCGACCACCATCCAGGACGTGGCGCTGGCCGTGTTCGCCGCGCACGACCTGCCGGACGGGGTGGAGCCGTCGCTGGATTCGGAGGCCACCTTCGACCCGGAGAACTTCTCCTTCCCGCACGGCACGCACCTGTGCGCCGCCGAGGTGGACACCGAGACCGGGCGCGTGACGCTGCGGTCCTACGTCTGCGTGGACGACATCGGCAAGGTGATCAACCCGATGATCGTCGAGGGCCAGGTGCACGGCGGGCTCGCGCAGGGCATCGCGCAGGCGTTGTTCGAGGAGGCGGTGCACGACGAAGGCGGCACGCTGACCACCGGCACCTTCGCCGACTACCTGCTGCCGTCCGCGGCCGACCTGCCCTCGTTCACCACCGACCGCACCGAAACCCCGTCGACGACGAACCCGCTGGGCGTCAAGGGGGTCGGCGAAGCGGGCACGATCGCCTCCACCCCGGCGGTGGTGAACGCGGTGGTCGACGCGTTGCGGCCGTACGGCGTGCGGGACGTGGAGATGCCGATGACGCCGATGCGGGTGTGGCAGGCGATCCGCACCGGTCAGCCCGACGCCGGTGGCGTCGGTGCCGAGTCCGGTGGCGGCCTCGGTTCGATCGACGCTTCTGGAGGTGCGCGGTGATCCCGGCGGCATTCGACTACGCCGCTCCGTCCACTGTGGACGAAGCGCTGCGGGAACTGGCGGAGGCGGGCGAGGACGCGAAGGTGCTCGGCGGCGGGCAGAGCCTGCTGCCGGTGCTCCGGATGCGGCTGGCCACCCCGGCCAAGCTGATCGACCTGGGCCGGATCCCGGAGCTGCGAGGCATCCGCGAGGACGGCGACGCGCTGGTCATCGGGGCCATGACCACGCACTACGACCTGCAACGCGATCCACTGGTCGACGCGCACGCGGCCCTGCTGGCCAAGGCGACCGCCACGGTGGCCGATCCGCAGGTGCGCCACCGCGGCACCTTCGGCGGCTCGCTGGCGCACGCCGACCCGGCCGGTGACCTGCTGGCGCCGGTGCTGGCGATGGACGCTTCGCTGGTGGTCCGCGGGCCGGACGGCACGCGGACGGTGCCTGCCGCGGAGTTCTTCGTCGACCTGTTCACCACCGCGCTGCGACCCGGTGAGCTGCTGGTCGAGGTCCGGGTGCCCAAGCACACCGGGTGGCAGGCGCACTACGAGAAGTTCAACCGGGTGGCGCAGGCGTGGTCGATGGTGGCGGTGGCCGTCGCCGTCCGCACCGACGGCGGCACCATCACCGAGGCCAGGGTCGGGCTGACGAACATGGCCTCGGTGCCGGTCCGGGCGCGGGCGGTCGAGTCGGCGCTGGCCGGGCAGCCCGCCACGGCCGAAGCGGTGCGGGCGGCCGCCGAACACGCCGCCGAAGGCACCGATCCGGCGGCGGACAGCAACGCCGATGTGGCCTACCGTCAGCACCTGGCGAAGGTGCTGACCGGCCGGGCGCTGACGGCCGCGCTGAGCGCCTGAAGTTTCTTCGTGAAGGGAGATCGGTTCCTGTGCGACTCGACCACCGGTTCACCGTTCCGGCCCCGCTCGACGAGGTTTGGCGGGCGGTGGTCGACCCGGAACGGGTGGCGCCGTGCCTGCCCGGCGCCACCCTCACCGCGGTCGACGGGGATGCGTTCAGCGGCACGGTGAAGGTCAAACTGGGACCGATCTCCCTGACGTACCGGGGGAAGGGTGAGTTCCTGGAGAAGGACGCGCTGACCGGGAAGGTGGTCATCAAGGCGGCGGGCAAGGACGCCCGGGGTGCCGGGACGGCCTCGGCCACGGTGACGGTCACCCTGCGCGAGGAAGGTGGTGGAACGGTCGGGGAGGTGGCCACCGACCTCAAGGTCACCGGCCGCCCGGCCCAGTTCGGCCGCGGGTTGATCGGCGAAGTCAGCGGCAAGATCCTGGACGCCTTCGCGGAGTGCCTCGGCAAGGAACTCGGGGCGGGTGGGGAAGCTGGAGCTGCTTCGGGCTCGACTGGTTCGGCCCAGGCCGGGAGTGCGGCGGCGGCTGGTTCGGGTCCGGGCGGCGGGGCTGCTTCCGGTTCGACTGGCGCCGGGGCTGCCACAGGTCAGGACGAGGCCGCTTCGGGCTCGGCTGGTGATGCGGTGGCTGATTCGGGTTCGGGCGGGGCTTCCTGGTCGGTGGCTGGTGTGCCCCGGGCCGGGGAGGTGCCGGACCTGGCTGGGGCTGATGCGGTGGCTGGCACGGGTCCGGGCGGGGCTGCTTCTGATTTGGCTGGGACTGGGGCTGCGGCTGGTTCGGGTGGAGCTGTGTCGGGTACGGCGGCTGGTGGGTCGCGGGCGGGGGAGGCTTCGAGCTCGGCTGTAGCTGGTGGTGCGGCGGCTCGTTCGGGTTCGGGCGGGGCTGCTTCTGATTTGGCTGGGACTGGGGCTGCGGCTGGTTCGGGTGGAGCTGCTTCGAGTTCGGTGGCTGGTGGTTCTGGGGCCGGAGAGGCTTCGAGCGCGACTGGGGCTGAAGCGGCGGCTGGGTCGGCTGCGGCCGGGGGTGAGGCGGGTGCCCGCACCGGGGCTGGGGCGCCTCGGGCTGTCGCCGGGGCTGGGTCTGCGGCGGCTGGGGCCGAGAGCGCCGTAGCGCGTCGGCGCGAGCCTGGGCCGGATGCGGAGGGCGAGGCGGAGCCTGCCTCGGTTCCGCGGGCTGCGGAGGCGGAGTCCGCCCGGACCGAGGTGGGGGCCGTGGCGACACCGCAGGCCGTGGTGGCCGGGGAGGTGGAGACCGAGCGGCCCAAGTTGCGGGCGGTCGAGCCCCAGCCCGAAGCCGAGCCCATCGACCTGGTCGACTTCGCGGGCGCGTCGGTGGCCAAGCGGGTGGGGCCGTTCGTGTTCGTCGCCGCGGTGGTGGCCGCGGTGGTCGTGGTGATCCGCGCCCGCCGGCGCTAGCCGCGGAAATACCCGGCCCGCCCACGGGTTGTACCGGGTATGAACGAGGCGGACCACACCACCGACGTGGTGGTCATCGGCGCGGGGCAGGCCGGCCTGTCCGCCGCCTACCACCTGCGCCGGACCGGTTTCGCGAACCACAGCGGCTTCGTGGTGCTCGACCACGCGAAACGGGCGGGCGGTGCCTGGCAGTACCGCTGGCCGTCGCTGGTGCTGAGCAAGGTGCACGGCCTCTACGACCTGCCCGGCCTGCGCTTCGGCGCCCCCGACCCCGGCCGTCCGGCCAGCGAGGTGGTGCCGGAGTACTTCGAGCGGTTCGAGCGCACCTTCGACCTGCCGGTCCGCCGTCCGGTCGACGTGCTGTCCGTCCGCGAGGGCGAAGACAACCGGCTGCTCGTCGCCAGCGCCGCCGAGACCTGGGCCGCGCGGGCGGTGATCAACGCGACCGGGACCTGGGACAAGCCGTTCTGGCCGCACTACCCCGGCCAGGAGACCTTCACCGGACGCCAGCTGCACACCGCCGACTACCCCGGCGCCGCCGAGTTCCGCGGGCAGCGCGTGGTGGTGGTCGGCGGCGGCACCTCCGCGATCCAGCAGCTGCTCGAAATCGCGCCGTTCGCCAAGGAGACCAGCTGGGTGACACGGCGTCCGCCGGTGTTCCGCGAAGGGCCGTTCAGCGAGAACTGGGGTCGCGAGGCCGTCGCGAAGGTCGAGCGCCGCGTGCGCGAAGGGCTGCCACCGGAGAGCGTGGTCAGCGTGACCGGCTTGGCGCTGACCCCGGAGATCCGCGCCGCCCGTGACGCCGGGATCCTCGACCGCGAGCCGATGTTCGAGCGGATCACCCCGCGCGGTGTCGCCTGGGCCGACGGCACCGAGCGCGAAGCCGACGTCATCCTGTGGGGCACCGGGTTCCGCGCCTCGCTGGACCACCTCGCCACGCTGCACCTGCGTGGTCCCGGCGGCGGGATCCGGATGGACGGGACCCGCGTGGCCGGTGAGCCGCGGCTGCACCTGGTCGGCTACGGGCCGTCGGCCAGTACTGTCGGGGCGAACCGCGCCGGTCGCAGCGCGGTCAACGAGGTGAGGCGGCTACTCGGTTAGGAGGGGCGGATGCGGTACCTGCTGATGATCGGCGGCGAAGAGGGGCCCGAGGGCGAAGCGGTGGGTTGCGGCGGCTGGACCGATCGGATGGAACGCCGTGGCGTTCTCCGCGGTGGCGTTGCGTTGCGGCCCAAGGAGGAAGCCGTGACGGTGCGCGTCCGCGACGACGAGGTGCTGCGTTCCGACGGACCGTTCGCCGAGACCAAGGAGCAGATCGGCGGGTTCGTGGTGATCGAATGCGCTGATCTGGACGAAGCCGTGGAAATCGCCGCGGACCACCCGGTGGCGGAAGTGGGGTTGATCGAGATCCGGCCGGTGGTGGAGGGCCACCACCCCGCCTCTTCGGGGTGACGACGGTGGGGAAGGGGGAGTCTGGGTGGGTGGCGGAGTGAGCTGCCCGGCTTCTGTTGGGTGAATTTCCTATCGATTCCGCGCGGTTGTTCTGTCTGCCCTGTCACTTGCGGGAATTGGGTGGCTCAGGGGTGGTGCGTGTGGCGGAGTTGCCGGGGTTTCGTGGTGCGGTGGGCCCGGTGACCGGGCAGGCCGGCGGGCACGCCGACTTCCCACCACGCACCGGATTCGGTCCAGGCGCCGGGGTGGGTGCGGAGGACGACGACGGCGGGGCGCCGGTGGGTGGTGGCGGCGGTGCGGGCGGCGGGGTAGGCGGTGCGCAGGTCGTCGACGGTGGTGGCCCGGAAGACCAGGCAGCCCAGGGATTCCGCGTGCGCGGCGAAGTCGACGCGGGGCGGGGTCGAGTGCGTGGTGCGGCAGTCGGGGTACTGGTTGTTGAACGGCTTCCCGCCCTGACCCTCCTGCAGTCGCGCGATCACGGCATAACCATCGTTGTCGCAGACGACGGCGACGAAGGGGTGGCCGGCGAAGGCCGCGGAGAAGAGTTCCGAGTTCAGCATCAGGTACGAACCGTCGCCGAGCAGGGTGGTGACCAACCGGTCCGGCAGCGCCATCGCCGCGCCCCACGCGCCCGCCAGTTCGTAACCCATGCACGAGAAGCCGTATTCGACGTCCATGCTGACCGTGCCGCCACCACGCCAGCCGCCGATGAGCTCGCCCGGCAGGCCCCCGGAAGCGGTCATCACGTAGTCGTCGGGAGCCGAGAGGTCGTTCACCACGCCGACGACCTGCGCGTAGGTGGGATCGCCGGAGGCCGCGCGCAGCGAGGAGATGTGCGTGTCCCACTCGGCGCGTTCCGAAGCGGCGCGGGCGGTCCAGGCGGCGTCGGCCCGCCAGGAACCCAGGTCCAGTTCGGCCAGGGAGGCATCGGCGTCGCCGACGACGGCCGTGGCGCCGTGCTTGACCGCGTCGAACCGGGCGGCGTTCAAGGTGACCAGGCGGACCGACTCCGCGAACACCGTCCACGAAGCCGTGGTGAAGTCCTGCAACCGCGTGCCGACGGCGAACACCACATCGGCCTCCGCCGCCAGGGTGTTCGCCGACGCCGAGCCGGTGATGCCGAGCGGACCGGCGTGCAGCGGGTGGTCGTGCGGCACCAGCGTCCGGCCGGCGGTGGTCTCGACCACCGGGATGCCGTGGCGTTCGGCGAACGCCAGCGCCCGCGGACCGGCACCCGAGTAACGCACCCCGCCACCCAGCACCATCAGCGGCCGGGAAGCTCCCCGCAGCACCGCCGCCGCGTCGGCCAGCGCCCGGGAATCGGGGCGTGGCCGCAGCACCCGGTGCACCACGGGCTCGAACAGCGACGCCGGGAAGTCGAACGCCTCCGCCTGCACGTCCTGCGGCAGCGCCAGCGTCACCGGACCGGCGTCGGCCGGATCGGTCAGCACCCGCGCGACCTGCGGCAACGTCGCCAGCAGCTGCTCGGGCCGGGTGATCCGGTCGAAGTACCGGCTGACCGCGCGGAACGCGTCGTTCACCGTCGCCGTGGCGTCGCCGAAGGGTTCGATCTGCTGGAGCACCGGGTCCGGCGCGCGGTTGACGAAGGTGTCGCCGGGCAGCAGGAGCAGCGGCAGCCGGTTCGCGTGCGCGACCCCGGCGGCGGTCACCATGTTCAGCGCACCCGGGCCGATCGACGAGGTCACCACGCCGACCTGCCGCCGGTCCGCCGCC
The DNA here is from genome assembly GCF_056431745.1 of Amycolatopsis sp. NPDC045836. Taxonomy (NCBI): domain Bacteria; kingdom Bacillati; phylum Actinomycetota; class Actinomycetes; order Pseudonocardiales; family Pseudonocardiaceae; genus Amycolatopsis; species Amycolatopsis sp. NPDC045836. The sequence continues at coordinate 403,872 of NZ_JBWKKF010000008.1, forward strand.
TTCGCGAACCCGGTGGCGGCCAGCGCCATGCCCTGCTCGGTGTGCCCGCGCCAGACCGGCAGCTCCTCGCGGAACCGCTCCAGCGCGGTCCCGAGGCCGAGCACGTTGCCGTGCCCGAAGATGGCGTAGACCCCGGGGAACAGCGGCACCTCTTCGCCGGACAGCAGTTCCGACCGCTGCGCCAGCAGCCACCGGACGAGCGCCTCCGCGGTGGTCAGTTCCATCACACCGGTCCTTCCGCCGAGGTGACCGGGCAGCGCGGGTCGAGCGGCTGCCCGGCCCAGGTGTCCCGGATCCAGGTGTGCGCCGGGTCGTCGCAGAACGCCATCGAGCGCTCATCGGCGGGACCGGCCAGCACGTTGAGGTAGTACATCGGATAACCCGGCGCCGCCACGCACGGGCCGTGGTAGCCGCGGGGGATCAGGAAGACGTCACCGTCGCGCACGGCCACGTTCTCGTCGAAGCCGGTGCCGTAGGTCCGGTGCAGGCCGAAACCGCCGTCGCCGCCGATCCGGAAGTAGTAGATCTCCTCGTTGACCACTTCGCATTCGCTCGCCTCGTCGTGCTTGTGCGGCGGGTACGACGACCAGTTGCCCTCGGGGGTGATCAGTTCGCAGGCGTTCAGCTTGTCGGCGTGGTCCCAGACCCCGGGCACGCCGAAGTTGGTCACCTGCCGGGTGGCCTGGCCCGCGCCGCGCACCTCCACCGGCACGTCCTCGGCCGGGCCGTACTCCGGCGACAGCCGCCGGGTGCAGCGGGCCATCGGCAGCGCCAGTTCGCAGCCGTCCACCGTGGACAAGGTGACCGTGGCGTCGCGGGGCACGTAGGCGAAGTCGGTGACCCTGGTGAACACCGATTTCCGGCCGAGCAGCTCGAAGCGCGAGCCGTCGACCTCGACCGCGCAACCGCCGGACAACGGCAGCACGAACGCCTCGAACTCGCCGGTGCGCACCTCACGCGAGGCACCCGCGGCGAGCCGCAGCACGCGCAGGCCGGTGTAGGTCCAGCCGGCCGCCTCCGGGGTGAGCAGGACCGGGTCGGTCCCGTCGGCGAGGCTGCCGTTCGGGTGGTGCAGGTTCATCGGCTCTTCTCCAGTACCTTCGCCGCCGCGTCGACCGCGGCACCGACGTCGTCGTCCGGCGGGTAGAGCAGGGAACGGCCGACCACCAGCCCGCGCACCACCTCGTGCCGCAGCGCGGCACCCCAGGACGCCAGGTCGGCGGCGGGATCACCGGAGGGCACCCCGCCGAGCACCACCACCGGCAGCGTGGTCGCGTCCAGCACCACCGAATCCGGGGGCGCGGGCAGCTTCAGCCAGGTGTGCGCCGAGGTGACCCCCAGGCCGGAGGCCACCGTCACCGCCCGCGCCAGCGACGCCGAATCCAGTTGCAGCACCAGCTTCCCGGCACCGTCACGCTGGTAGGGCAGTGGTTCGACCATGGCCACCAGGCCGTGGCTCGCCAGTTCGGTGACCGCCTCCGCGCTGGCCCGCAGCGTCGGCACGGTGCCGGGATCGCTGTCGACCAGCCGCAGCAGCATCTTGCCGCCGTCCAGCCGGGAGTCCGCCAGCGACCGGGCGGTGTAGGCGGTGAACCGGTCGTCGACCTCCCAGTCCGCCCCGGCCAGCCCGCCGCGGTTCATCGAGCCGATGACCACCTTGTCGTGCAGCGCGTCGAGCAGCAGCAGTTCCTCGACCACGTCCGGGGTGCCGAGGATGCCGTCCACCGCCGGGTTCTCCAGCGCGACCAGCAGCCGGTCCAGCAGCGACCGCCGATCCGCCATCGCCGTGGGGTCGCCGCCGACGCCGAGCGCACCCCGCGCCGGGTGGTCGGCGGCGACCAGGAACAGCGTGCCGGACGGCGAGAGCAGCCGCTCCCGGCGACGGCGCCCGGCGTAGGCCCTGGCCACCGCACCGGGGTCGGTGGCCCGCACGTGCAGCAGCTCCCGCCAGCGGTTGTCGGACAGGCTCACAGCACCTCCTCGATCTCGGCGGCGGTGGGCATGGCGTCGGCGCAGGCCAGCCGGGACGCGACCAGCGCGCCCGCCGCGTTGGCGTAGGTGGCGGTGCGCACCGGGTCCCAGCCCGAGAGCAGGCCGTGGATCAGCGCCCCGCCGAAACCGTCACCCGCGCCGAGGCCGCAGACCACCTCGACGCGTTGCGGTGGCACGGTCCACGAACCACCGGGCGTGGCGACCAGCACGCCGTCCGCGCCCTGCTTGATCACCGCCAGCCGCACCCCGCGGTCCAGCAGGCGCCGGGCGGCTTCGGCCGGATCGGCGGTGCCGACGGCGACCTCCACCTCGGCCCGGTTGCCCACGGCGACCGTCACGTGGTCGAGTTGCCAGCCGATCTCCGCGCGGGCGGTCGCCACGTCCGGCCAGAACACCGGCCGGTAGTCCAGGTCCAGCACGGTGTGCCCGCGCCGCGCCCGCCGCCGCAGGACGGCGCGCTGCGTGCTGCGCGCGGGTTCGGCGCACACGCCGGTTCCGGTGACCCACAGCAGCGGCACCTCGTCGACCACGTCCCACGGCACGTCCTGCTCGCCGATGGTCAGGTCGGGCGCGATGGGGGAGCGGTAGAACAGCAGCGGCGGGTCCTCCGGCGGGTCGAGCGCGCAGAACACCACCGGCGTCCGCAGGCCGTCGGCCGTGCCGACGTGTTCCGGGGACACCCCGAACTCCGCCAGCGCCTGCCGCACGTACTCGCCGAAGCCGTCCGGGCCGACCTTGGTGAGCACCGCGGTCCGCCTGCCGAGCCGCGCGGCGGCGACCGCGACGTTGGTCGCGGTGCCGCCGAGCGACTTGGCGAAGCTGCGCACCCCGGCCAGCGGCACGCCGCTCTGCTCGGGGTAGAGGTCCACCCCGACCCGGCCGATGGTGAGCGCTTCCAGGCTCAAGGTGCCTCCACCGAACGCAGTTCGTGCTCCAGCGCCGCCAGTTCGGCGCCACCGGCCATCTGCCGGGTCAGCTCGGCGATGCCGATCTCCGGCTTCTCGTACGCGCCGAGCACGGCACCGCGTTTGAGCAGCAGGAACCGGTCGGCCACCGGGTAGGCGTGGTGCGGGTTGTGCGTGATCAGCACGACGCCCAGCCCGCGATCCCGCGCCTGGGCCACGTACTTGAGCACCACCCCGGCCTGCTTCACCCCGAGCGCCGCGGTCGGCTCGTCCAGGATCAGCACCTTCGCGCCGAAGTGGATGGCCCGCGCGATCGCCACGCACTGCCGTTCACCGCCGGAGAGCGTGCCCACCGGCTGCTCCACGTCCCGCAGGTCGATACCCAGTTCGGCCAGCGCGGTCCGGGTGGTTTCCTTGGCCAGCCCGCGGTCCAGCCAGCGGATCGGGCCGAAGCCCTTGGTCGGCTCGGACCCCAGGAAGAAGTTCCGCCACACGCTCATCAGCGGCACCACGGCCAGGTCCTGGTACACCGTGGCGATGCCGCGGTCCAGCGCCTCGCGCGGGGAGGCGAACCGCACCGGTTCGCCCGCCACGGTGAACACGCCGGTGTCGTGCTGGTGCACCCCGGCCAGGATCTTGATCAGCGTGGACTTCCCGGCCCCGTTGTCACCGAGCACGCAGGTGACCTCACCGGCGTTGACCACGGTGGACACCTCCCGCAACGCGATCACGCTGCCGTAGGTCTTGCCGATGTTCTCGACCTCGATCAACGGCGCCATCAGCGTCGCACCCTTTCCGCTCGCCGCCGGAAGGTGTTGTTCACCAGCACCGCCGCCAGCAGCAGCACGCCGAGGAACAACATGAACCAGTCGCTGTCCCACCGGGCGAAGACGATGCCCTGGCGGGCCATGCCGAAGATCAGCGCGCCGATCGCCGCCCCGATCGCCGAGCCGAAGCCACCGGTGAGCAGGCAGCCGCCGACCACCGCGGCGATGATGAACTGCAGTTCCAGCCCGATGCCCTGGTTGGCCTGCACGCTGGCGAAGCGCAGGATGTTGATCGAACCGACCAGCCAGCCCGCCAGCGCGGTGCCCGTGAACAACAGGATCTTGGTGCGCTTGACCGGCACGCCGACCGCCCGCGAGCTGACCGGCGAACCGCCGACGGCGAAGATCCAGTTGCCGAACCGCGTGCGCACCAGCAGCCAGGCGGCCACCGCGGCGAAACCGAGCCACCACAGGATGGAGATCTGGAACTTCGTGCCGCCGATCTCCACCGTGGAGGCGAAGACAAAACCGGCGGAGGCGTAACCGTCGGTGCTGCGCATGCCGGAGACCTGCACGGTGCCGGTGACCAGCCGGGTGACGCCGAGGTTCAGGCCCTGCAAGGCGAGGAAGGTGCCCAGGGTGATGATGAAGCTGGGCAGGCCGGTGCGCATCACCAGCCAGCCGTTGAACGCGCCCACCCCGAGCGCGAACACCAGCGAGGCCAGCAGCGCCGCCCAGACGTTCCAGCCCGCCTGGGTGGCCAGGATCGCGGTGACCAGCGCGGTGGACGCGGTCATCACGCCCGCCGACAGGTCGAACTCACCGCCGATCATCAGCAGCGCCACCGCCACCGCCATGATGCCGAGCGTGGAGGCGTCGTCCAGCCAGGTGGCCACGCCGTCGCCGGTGAGGAACTGGTCGGCGGTGGTGCTGAAGAAGGCGAAGACCACCAGCGCGCCCAGCAGCGCGCCGAGCTCGGGGCGCACCACCAGCCGGTCGGCCCAGCGGGTGCGGCCCACCCGTTCGTCGAGCGTCGTCGCGGTCATCGGGTACCCCGCTCCACGTAGCCGCCGATCTGGTCCACAGTGGATTTGTCGACCAGGTCGGGTCCGGTCAGCACCGGCCTGCCGCCGCCGACCACGTTCCGGTTGTCCCGGTACAGCTTGAGGAAGACGACCGGCAGGTAACCCTGCTCGTACTGCTGCTGGTCGACGGCGAAGAGCACGTCCCCGGCCTTGATCGCGGCCACCACGTCGGCGTTGAGGTCGAAGGTGGCCACCTGCGCCTTCGACTGCACCTGCTCGACCGCGTTCACCGCGTTCGCGGCCACCTGGGAGTTCAGCGTGAGCACCGCGTCGATCGACGGGTCGGTCTGCACCGCGCCGCGGATGCGGGCCTGCACGTCGGTCGGGTTGCTGATGTCCACCTGGAGCCGTTCGGCCGAGCCGAACCCGCGTGCGGCACCGTCGCAGCGCTGGTTCTGCCCGATGTTGCCGGCTTCGTGGATCACGCAGAGCAGCTTGGTCCCGCCCGCCTCCTTGAACCTCCGGCCGGCCTGCTCACCCGCGATGCCCTCGCTCTGGCCGATGTGGGTCAGCGCGCCGTAGGCCGCGCTCTGCTCCTCGCCGGAGTTGATGGTGATCACCGGGATGCCGGCGCGGACCGCGTTCTCGATCGACGGCCGCACCGCTTCGGGGTTCTGCATGGAGACCACCAGCCCGCCGACCCGCTGCGCGACCGCGTTGTCGATCAGCTTGGCCTGGTTGCCGGGGTCCCCGTCGGCGTTGTACTCCACCGGCACGCCGAGCGCGCGGCCCGCGTCCTCGGCGCCGTTCTTGACCACGTTCCAGAAGGCGTCCCCGGCGGTGCCGTGGGAGATGACCGCGATCCGGAACGGGCCGGTTTCCGCGGGCACCCCGTCACTGCCCCCGGGGGGTGGTTCGGCGGCGGGGCCGGTGCAGGCGGCGAGCAGCAGGGCCGCCGCCGCGGCCACCGGGCCGAGCCTCGCTGAGCGATTGGACGTCATTGTCGAATCCTCGCTGTCATCCCTGCGCAGCCGCCAACCGGCTGACGATTTCCTCGAGCGCGGCCAGGCTGCGCGCGGTGTCCCGCCGGGGCGCCTCGTCCCCGGCGCCGGGGCCGAGTGCGGTGTCCTGTTCGAGCACGTACCAGCCGGTGTAGCCCGCTTCGTGGACGAATCGCACCATGGCTTCGATGTCGACGTCCCCGTCGCCGAGCGGGACGTAGAGCCCCTGGGCCACGGCGTCGGTGTAGGCCAGCTCACCGCGGCGGACGCGGTCGGCGAGGTCCGCCCGGACGTCCTTGAGGTGCAGGTGCCCGATCCGGCCGGGGTGGCGCCTGGCCAGTGCGACCGGATCGGTGCCGCCGATGAGCAGGTGCCCGGTGTCCAGGCACAGCGGCAGGTCGGAGTCGGCGACGAACGCCTCCACCTCGGCCTCGGTCTCCACATGCGTCCCCACGTGCGGGTGCAGAACGGTGCGCAAGCCGTGCGCTGCGGCAGTGTCCCGGATCCCGGCCGCCGTGTCGACCAGCGTGCGCCATTCGGCGGCGGTCGGCTCCGGCCGCGCGTCGTAGCCGTCGAGCCCGGTGGCCGCGGCGAGCACGAGCACCTCGGCCCCGCAGGCGGCGAACAACGCGGCGGACTCCTCGGCGGCGGCGATCGCCGCTTCGGGTTCGGTGTGCAGCGGCACGGCGAGGAAACCGCCGATCAACCGCAGGCCGTGGCCGCCGAGCAGGTCCCGCAACCGCTCCGGATCCCTCGGCAGGTAACCGGGTGGACCCAGTTCGGTGGCGCGCACCCCCAGTTCCGCCATTTGCCCGAGCACCACCGGTGGTTCCAGCACCCGGCCCCAGCCGGGCACTTCGCACACCCCCCAGGAGATCGGTGCCGCGGCGATCTTGAACTCCGGATCGATTGTCATCGCTGACCAATCTGCTCGGCTCGGTTTGGCACTGGCGCGCTATTGGTTAGAGCGCTCTAATCGTGTAGCCTCGCTGTCATTGGTGTCAAGGGGGCGGGGAGGCGGCAGGTGCGACCGACGATGGAGGACGTGGCCGCGCGCGCGGGCGTCTCACGGGCCCTGGTATCGCTGGTCATGCGCAATTCGCCGAAGGTCAGCGAGGTGCGCCGCAACGCGGTGCTCAAGGCCGCCGACGAACTCGGTTACCAGCCGCACGTGATGGCGAGATCGCTGGCCAGCCGCACTTCCACGGTGCTCGGCGTGATGGTTTCCGACCTGCGGAACGCGTTCTTCGCCGACGTGGTGGAAGGGCTGGATTCGGCCGCGCAGGCCGCCGGTTTCAACCTCATCCTGAACACCGGATCACGCAGTCCCGCGCGGGAACAAGCGGCCCTGCGCAGTTTGCTGTCCTTCCGCCCAGCGGGAGTCATCCTGCTTTCCCCGGTGCTTTCCGCCGCCGCCGTGGAAAAGGCCGCCGAGCAGTGCCCGCTGGTGCTGGTTTCCCGCACTTCCCGGTTGTCCACCGTGGACACGGTCAACGACGACGGCACGGCCGGGATGGCGCTGGCGGTGGATCACCTGGTCGACCGCGGGCACCGGCGGATCGTCCACTTCGACGGCGGCTCGGCGGCGGGCGCCGCGGCCCGGCGCCGGGGGTACCGCGCGGCGATGGCGCGGCACGGGCTGGAGCCGCGGATCGTGCGCAGCGAGCACACCGACACCGCCGGGGAGAAGGCGGTGCGGGAACTGCTCAGCTCGGTGGAGACCCCGGAACTGCCCACCGCGGTGGTCTCCAGCAACGACTTCAACGCCGTCGGCGCCATTTCGGCCTTCGAGGAGGCCGGGCTCCGGGTGCCGGAGGACGTTTCGGTGGTCGGTTACGACAACACCTCGCTCGCCGCGTTGCGCCACGTCTGGCTGACCACGGTGGACCAGCCGCGGCTGGAGCTGGGCAGGCTGGCCGTGGAGGCGCTGCTGGAGCGGGTCCGCGGAGAGCGGGAGGAGCCGGTGCGGCACCTGCTGCCCCCCTCGCTGGTGGTGCGCGGCACCACCGCCGCTCCCCGATCCCGGTAATTTTCCCCCGTACTCGGCAGGAGATCGTTCCCAGATGAGGCTTGGACTCGCCGGCACCGGCCGGATCGGCGCGGCGCACGCCGAAATCCTCAAGCAACTGCCCGGCGTGACCTCGGTGGTGGTCGCCGACGCGGACCCCGAGCGGGCGCGGAGCACCGCGGCCAAGCTGGAGCTCGAGGCGGCCGGCGGCATCGACGAGCTGTTCGCCTCCGGAGTGGACGGTGTGGTGATCGCCGCGGCCACCGCCGCGCACCCGGAGCTGATCATCCGCGGCGTGTCCGCGGGCCTGCCGGTGTTCTGCGAGAAGCCGGTCGCCGGAACGGTGGCGGGCACGCAGGCCGTGGTCGACCGGGTGGCCGAGGCCGGGGTGCCGGTGCAGATCGGCTTCCAGCGCCGGTTCGACGCCGGGTACCTGGCCGCCCGCCGGGCGGTCACCGCCGGTGACCTCGGCTGGCTGCACACCCTGCGGGCGACCACCCTGGACCCGGCCCCGCCGCCCGCCGATTACGTGCCGGGTTCGGGCGGGTTGTTCCGCGACTGCGGGGTGCACGACTTCGACATCATCCGCTGGGTCACCGGCCGCGAGGTCACCGAGGTCTACGCCACCGGCGGCAACCGCGGGGCGGAGTTCTTCGCCGCCGCCGGCGACGTGGACACCGCCGCCGTGGTGCTCACCCTCGACGACGGCACCCTCGCCACCGTCTCGCTGACCAGGTACAACGCCGCCGGGTACGACGTGCGGCTGGAGGTGCTCGGCTCGGCGGGCAGCATCGCCGTCGGCCTGGACGAGCGGTTGCCGCTGACCTCGGTCGAAGCGGGCGTCAGCTGGCCGACCGGCCCGGCGTACCCCGGGTTCATGGAACGGTTCCGCGCCTCCTACGTCCGCGAGCTGGAGGCGTTCACCGAGGTGGTCGCCGGTCGCATCCCCAGCCCGTGCACCGTCGGGGACGCGCTGGCCGCCTTCCACATCGCCGAAGCCTGCGACCTGTCCCGCCTCGAACACCGCCCCGTCCGCCTGGCCGAACTGGTCCCCTGACGCTCAGAGCTGCAGGTCGAAGATCCGCCTGGCGTTGCCGCCGAGGAACAGTTCCTTCGCCTCGGCCCCCAGCTCCAGCGCGTCGAACCGCTTGAGGCAGTCGCCAGGGGTGAGCATCGGGTAGTTCGAGCCGAACAGCACCCGCGTGCGGCCGCGACCCCGGATGAAGTCGACCAGCTCGGCGGGCAGGCGGTGCAGGGCGTACGCCGAGGTGTCGACGTGGAAGTTCGGGTACTTCATCGCCAGCGACAGCACCTCGGCCACCCACGGGTACCCCACGTGCCCGCCGACGACCACCAGTTCCGGGAAGTCGAGCAGCACGTCGTCGAGGTAGGGGATGGGACGGCCGGGTTCGGACGGGCACAGCGGCCCGGTGTGCCCGACCTGCGTGCAGAACGGCACGCCGAGTTCCACGCAGGCCACGTAGACGGGGTAGTACCGGCGGTCGTTCGGCGGCAGGTTCCACAGCCACGGCACCACGCGGACGCCGACGAAACCGAGGTCGCGCACGCACCGGCGGATCTCCCGGACCGCACCCATCGGATCGGTGAGGTCCACCGACGCGATCCCGGCGAACCGCGCCGGGTGCCGGTCGACCACGGCGGCGACCTCGTCGTTGGTGATCAGCGGGCCACGCGGTGAGTACCAGGCCGACAGCAGCCCGGCCCGCACCCCCGCGGCGTCCATCGCCTCGATGGTGGCCTGCAACGGCGGGGCCTGCCGGGCGGCGCCGGTCCAGCGGAGCAGGGAGTCGAGCCACGGCTCGGCCATGAACCGGTCGCCCGGCTGCTGCATCCAGGCGTCGATGATCTCCGGCAGGCCGACCGTGCCCAGCTCCATCCACCCATGTTAGGCCGGATCAGCCCAGTTCGGACTCCGCCCGGCTGATGGCGGCGAACTCCTCCTCCGGTGCGCTGGCCACCAGGTGGTGACGGCTGTGGAACCAGAAGTACGCCAGCGCCAGCACGAAGATGCCACCGGTGATCGCCGCCGCGAGCACGTCGACCAGGAAGGTGGCGACCACCGCGGCGGCGGCCAGCACCAGTGCCACGCCGGTGGTCCAGGCGCCGCCCGGGGTGCGGTACGGGCGCTCCAGGTCCGGCTCCCGCTTCCGCAGCACGATGTGCGAAAGGTTCAGCAGCACGTAGGAAACCGTCGCGCCGAACACCGCGACGTTGATCAGCAGGTCACCCTCGCCGATGGCGAAGGCGAGCACAAAACCGATCGTTCCCGGCACGATCAGCGCCAGGTACGGCGTCTTGCGCTTGCCCGTCTTCGACAGCCACCGCGGCAGGTAACCCGCCCGCGAGAGCGCGAACAACTGCCGCGAGTAGGCGTAGATGATCGAGAAGAAGCTGGCCACCAGTCCGGCGAGGCCGACGTAGTTGACCACCTGGCTCAACCAGTTGTCCCCGCCGTACGCCAGTTTCGCCGCATCCACCAGCGGGTTGTTCGAACCGGCGAGCGCGGCCGAGCCGGAGCCGCCCGGTGCCAGCAGCAGGATCAGCGCGGCGAACACGACCAGCGCGCCCATCGCGGCGATGATGCCGCGCGGCATGTCGCGCTTCGGGTCGCGGGCCTCCTCCGCGGCCAGCGGCACCCCTTCGACGGCGAGGAAGAACCAGATGCCGTACACCAGCGCCGCCAGCACACCGGTGAGGCCGAACGGCAGGAACGACGAAGCCCCGAACGCGTCGGTCGCCGGGATGTCGAACAGCTTGCCGCCGTCGAACTCCGGCACCATGCCCACCACGAACAGCACCAGCGCGACCACGGCCACCGCGGTGATCACGAACATCACCCGCAGCGCCTCGCCGACCCCGCGCAGGTGGATGCCGATGAAGATCAGGTAGCAGACCAGGTACACCGGCCAGCTGTTGGTCAACCCGAACAGGCCGAGCGTTTCCACGTAACCGCCGATGAAGATGGAGATCGCGGCGGGCGCGATGGAGTACTCGATCAGGATGGCCACCCCGGTGGCGAACCCGCCGAGCGGCCCGAGCGCACGCCGCGCGAAGCCGTAGCCCGCGCCGGCCACCGGCAGCGCCGAGGACATTTCGGCCAGGCCGAACACCATGCAGCCGTACATCACCGCCATCAGCGCGGTGGCGATCAGCAGGCCGCCCCAGCCGCCCTTCTCCAGCCCGAAGTTCCAGCCGGCGAAGTCACCGGAGATGACGTAGGAAACCCCGAGCCCGGCCAGCAGCAGCCAGCCCGCCGCCCCCCGCCGGAGTTGCCGCTGCTTCAGGTAGTCGGCGCCGACCTGGCTGTATTCGACCTTGCCGCGTGCCATCTGGACTCCCTGCGGGTCACGTCCCGGTTTCCCAATGGATGCCAGGACAGTCCTTTGAAGTTGTCCGAGGTTCGGCCATCGACTCCGGTTTGTCAAGGCGCCCGCGAGGCGGTTGACTGCTGCCCCGCAGCACCGGTACCAAGTCATTCAATGGGTCTGTACAGTTCCATTAGCTGTGCGGGACGGAGAGGTGTCGTCGATGGGCAAACGCAAGGGCATGCTGACGCTCGACGAGCTGCGGGAGCTCGTCGGCAACGGCACCGTGGACACCGTCCTGGTGGCGATGACCGACATGCAGGGCCGGTTGCAGGGCAAGCGGTGCGCCGCCGAGTACTTCCTCGACGAGGTCGCCGCGCACGCCACCGAAGCGTGCAACTACCTGCTCGCCGTGGACGTGGACATGAACACCGTCGACGGGTACGCCATCTCCTCCTGGGAAAGCGGCTACGGCGACTGCGTGCTGCGCCCGGACTTCGACACGCTGCGCCTGGTGCCGTGGCAGGAGGGCACCGCGATGGTGCTCGCCGACGTGGAGTGGGTGGACGGCGGTGACGTCACCGTTTCCCCGCGCCAGGTGCTGAAGAAGCAACTGGCGCGGCTGGCCGAGCGCGGGCTGGGCGCCTTCGTCGGCACCGAACTGGAGTTCATCGTCTTCGAGGACAGCTACGAGCAGGCGTGGCGCTCCGGCTACCGCGAGCTGACCCCGGGCAACCAGTACAACGTGGACTACTCGATGCTCGGCACCGCGCGGCTGGAACCGTTGCTGCGCCGCATCCGCAACGCGATGACCGGTGCCGGGCTGTACCCGGAGTCGGTCAAGGGCGAGTGCAACCCGGGGCAGCACGAGATCGCCTTCCGCTACACCGACGCGCTGTCCACTTGCGACAACCACGGCATCTACAAGAACGGTGCCAAGGAGATCGCCGCGCAGGAGGGCAAGAGCCTCACGTTCATGGCGAAGTACAACGAGCGCGAGGGCAACTCCTGCCACATCCACATCAGCCTGCGCTCGCTCGACGGGGAACCGGTGCTCTCCGGTGACGGGCCGGGCGGGTTTTCGAAGCTGATGGAGCACTTCCTCGCCGGGCAGCTGGCCTGCCTGCGTGAGCTGACCTACTTCTTCGCGCCGAACATCAACTCCTACAAGCGGTTCGTGCCCGGCAGCTTCGCGCCGACGGCGGTCGCCTGGGGGACCGACAACCGCACCTGCGCGCTGCGCGTGGTCGGCCACGGCCAGTCGCTGCGGGTGGAGAACCGGGTGCCCGGCGGGGACGTCAACCCGTACCTGGCCGTCGCCGCGCTGATCGCCGCCGGGCTGCACGGCATCGAGAACGAACTGCCGCTGGAACCGGAGCTGGAGGGCAACGCCTACACCTCGGGCAAGCCGACCGTGCCGACCACCCTGCGCGAGGCCGCCGAACTGCTCAAGGGCAGCGAAGTCGCGCGTACGGCCTTCGGCGAGGACGTGGTGGAGCACTACCTGAACGCGGCGCGGGTGGAACTGACCGCCTTCGACGCCGCGGTCACCGACTGGGAGCGCATCCGTGGTTTCGAACGGCTCTAGGCCGCTGATCGGGTTGACCACCTACCTCGAACGGACCTCGTTCGGGGTGTGGGAGACCGAGGCGGCGGTCCTGCACGGCGGTTACGTCGAGGCGGTGACCCGGGCGGGCGGGGTGCCGCTGCTGCTGCCGCCGGTCGGCTTCGGGCACGCCGAACTGGCGTCCGCGCTGGACGGGCTGGTGCTGGTCGGCGGCGCCGACATCGAGCCGTCGCGGTACGGGCAGGAGGCGCACCCGGCCACGGTGACCCGGCCGTCCCGCGACGCCTTCGAGTTCGAACTGCTGGACCGGGCGCTGGCCGCCGGGGTGCCGGTGCTGGGGGTGTGCCGCGGCATGGAGGTGCTCAACGTGGCCTTCGGCGGCACGCTCACCCAGCACCTGCCCGACCGCCTCGGCACCAGCGACCACCAGCCGGCCGCGGCCACCTTCGGCACCACCGACGTGCGGCTGGCCGAGGGGAGCCGGGCCGCGGCGATCCTCGGTGAGCACACCAAGTGCCGTTGTTACCACCACCAGGCGGTGGACGAACTCGGCACGGGCCTCCAGGCCGTCGGCTGGGCGGCCGACGGAACCATCGAGGCGGTCGAGGTGCCCGGGGAGTTCGTGCTGGGCGTGCAGTGGCACCCGGAACAGGACCTGGACGACTTCCGGCTGTTCGCCGCGCTGGTGGCGGCGGCGGGGAAAGGGAACGCATGAGCACCACCTTCGACGTGATCAACCCGGCCACCGAGCAGACCGTGCGCTCGGTCGAGCTGACCTCGGCCGAGCAGACCGACGCGGCGATCCGGCGGGCGCACGCGGCGCTGCCGTCGTGGCGGGCGGTGGCGCCGGGGGACCGCGCCCGGCTGCTGCGCCGGTTCGCCGACGCGGTGGACGCCGACCGCGAGCACCTGGCGCAGCTGGAGGTGGTCAACTCCGGGCACACCATCGGCAACGCGCGCTGGGAGGCCGGCAACGTCCGCGACGTGCTGCACTACTACTCGGCCGCACCCGAACGGCTGAGCGGCAGGCAGATCCCGGTGCCGGGCGGGCTGAACGTGACCTTCCACGAACCGCTCGGCGTGGTCGGCGTGATCGTGCCGTGGAACTTCCCGATGCCGATCGCCGGCTGGGGCTTCGCCCCGGCGCTGGCCGCGGGCAACACCGTGGTGCTCAAACCGGCCGAGCTGACCCCGCTGACCGCGCTCCGGCTGGCCGAACTGGCCGCCGAAGCCGGCCTGCCCGAGGACGTGTTCCAGGTGCTGCCCGGCAAGGGCTCGGTGGTCGGGCAGCGGTTCGTCGAGCACCCGCTGGTGCGCAAGGTGGTCTTCACCGGCTCCACCGAGGTCGGCAAGCGGATCATGGCGGGCTGCGCGGCTCAGGTGAAGCGGGTGACGCTGGAGCTGGGCGGCAAGAACGCCAACCTGGTCTTCGCCGACGCCGACCTGGAGAAGGCCGCGGCGACCGCGCCCTACGGCGTGTTCGACAACGCCGGGCAGGACTGCTGCGCGCGCTCGCTGATCCTGGTGCAGTCCGCGGTGTACGACCGCTTCATGGAACTGCTGGAACCGGCGGTGCGCGGGGTGGTCGTGGGTGACCCGTCCGCCGAGGCGACCGAGATGGGGCCGCTGATCTCCGCGCAGCACCTGGCCAAGGTGTCGTCCTATGTGGACGAGCGCACCCCGGTGGCGTTCCGGGGCAGCGCGCCGGAGGGGGCCGGGTACTGGTTCCCGCCGACCGTGGTCACCCCGCCGGACCTGGCCGATCCGCTGGCCAGCGAGGAGATCTTCGGCCCGGTGGTGGCCGTGGTGCCGTTCGCCGACGAGGCCGACGCGGTGCGCATGGCCAACCACACCGAGTACGGGCTGTCCGGCTCGATCTGGACCAGGGACGTGGGCCGGGCGCTGCGGGTGTCCCGCGGGGTGGAGGCCGGGAACCTGTCGGTCAACTCGCACTCCTCGGTGCGGTACTGGACCCCGTTCGGCGGGTTCAAGCAGTCCGGGCTCGGCCGTGAGCTGGGCCCCGACGCGGTGGCGGCCTTCACCGAGACCAAGAACGTGTTCATTTCCAGTGAGGAGAGCTGAATGCAGCGTTTCGACGGCCGCGTGGTGACGATCACCGGTGGCGGCAGCGGGATCGGCCTGGCCACCGCCCGGCGGCTGGCCGAAGAGGGGGCCAAGGTGGTCATCGCCGACGTCGCCGAGGAAGCGGGCAAGGCGGCGGCGGACGAGGTCGGCGGCCTGTTCGTGCCGACCGACGTCACCGACGAGGAGCAGGTCAAGGCGCTGTTCCGGACCGCGGTCGACGAGTGCGGCTCGCTGGACGTGGCGTTCAACAACGCCGGCATCTCCCCGCCGGAGGACGACTCGATCCTGACCACCGGCCTCGAGGCGTGGGAGAAGGTGCAGCGGGTCAACCTGACCTCGGTGTACCTGTGCTGCAAGCACGCCATCCCGTACATGCGGGCGCAGGGCAAGGGCTCGATCGTGAACACGGCCTCGTTCGTGGCGGTGATGGGCGCGGCGACCTCGCAGATCTCCTACAGCGCCTCCAAGGGCGGGGTGCTGTCGATGACCCGCGAACTCGGCGTGCAGTTCGCCCGCGAGGGCATCCGGATCAACGCGCTGTGCCCGGGACCGGTGAACACCCCGCTGCTCAAGGAACTGTTCGCCAAGGACCCCGAGCGGGCCGCGCGGCGGCTGGTCCACGTGCCGCTCGGCCGGTTCGCCGAGCCGGAGGAGCTGGCCGCCGCCGTGGCGTTCCTGGCCAGCGACGACGCGTCGTTCATCACGGCTTCGCAGTTCCTGGTCGACGGTGGCATCTCGGGGGCGTACGTGACCCCTCTGTGAGCTACTGAACACAGGTGGACGGGGCGGTGGGCGACGCCGTACGGTACTCGCGAGGCGAAAACTTCATATCGGGCTGATACGAGCCGGAGCGGGAGAGTTCTCGCCGCGCGAGCCAGCGGGCACGCGCGGAACGAGGCACCGAAGGAGCAAACTCCCCAGCAATCTCTCAGGTAGCACACCGCTTCAGGCCAGGCCACTCTGGAAAGCAGGCGCACCCGCGCCTCACCCAAGGTGAAAGCCGTGCTCGAGTGCACGGTGAAACTCTCAGGTGCCATGACAGAGGGGGAGTTCCCAGCAGTGGGTCCCCATGCCCATGCCCGACGCGAGGAGCTCCAGTGAGCAGCAGCCCGTTCGCCGCCCGCCACATCGGTCCAGGTGATCCCGAGCAGGCCAAGATGCTGGCCGAATGCGGTTACGGCAGCCTCGACGCGCTGGTCGAAGCGGCGGTGCCCAGTGCGATCCGGCTCACCAGCGGGTTGAACCTGCCCGAGGCGGCGTCGGAGACCGAAGCCACCGCGGAGCTGCGCCGCCTCGCCGCCCGCAACCGGCCGATGACGCAGATGATCGGCCTCGGCTTCCACGACACCGTCACCCCGCCGGTGATCCGCCGCAACGTGCTGGAGAACCCGGCCTGGTACACCGCCTACACCCCGTACCAGCCGGAGATCTCGCAGGGCCGCCTCGAAGCGCTGCTCAACTTCCAGACCGTGGTCGCCGACCTGACCGGCCTGACCACCGCGAACGCCTCGCTGCTGGACGAGTCGACCGCGGTGGCCGAGGCCGTGATGCTGATGCGCCGCCAGTCGAAGGCCAAGTCGAAGACCGTGGTGCTCGACGCCGAGACGCTGCCGCAAACGATTGCGGTGGTCCGCACCCGGGCCGAGGCGCTGGGCATCGAACTGGACGTCCGTGACCTTTCGCAGGGCCTGCCGGAGGAGTTCTTCGGCGTGGTCGCGCAGTACCCCGGTGCTTCGGGTGTGCTCCGGGAAAAGGGCTTCTACCAGCGGATCTCCGAGGCCGCGAAGGCCGCGGGCGCGTTGTACGCGGTGGCCGCCGACCTGCTCGCGCTGACCCTGGTGGAGGCGCCGGGCGAGTTCGGCGCCGACCTCGCCGTGGGCACCACGCAGCGCTTCGGCCTGCCGCTGGGCTTCGGCGGCCCGCACGCCGGGTACATGGCCGTGCGCGCCGGGCTGGAGCGCTCCCTGCCGGGGCGCCTGGTCGGGGTCTCGGTGGACGCCGACGGCGCCCCCGCCTACCGCCTCGCGCTGCAGACCCGCGAGCAGCACATCCGCCGGGAGAAGGCCACCTCGAACATCTGCACCGCCCAGGTGCTGCCCGCCGTGCTCGCCGCGATGTACGCGGTCTACCACGGCCCGGACGGGTTGAAGCGGATCGCCGAACGGGTGCACTCGCTGGCCACCGGGCTCGCCGGCTCGCTGCGGGCCGGTGGCGCCGAGGTGGTGCACGGGCACTACTTCGACACCCTGCTGGTGCGCGTGCCGGGCAAGGCCGAGCAGGTGCTCAGCGACGCCCGCCGGTTCGGCGTCAACCTCGGCCGGGTGGACGCCGACCACGTGCGCATCGCCTGCGACGAGACCACCACCACCGACACCCTGCACCGCGTGCTGCTCGCCTTCGAACTGGAAGCCGACGCCAAGCCGGGCGAGGCCGGGGCGCTGCCCGCCGACCTGGTGCGCACCACCGACTACCTCTCGCACGAGGTGTTCCACACGCACCGCTCCGAGACCGCGATGCTGCGTTACCTGCGTTACCTGGCCGACCAGGACTACGCGCTGGACCGCGGCATGATCCCGCTCGGTTCGTGCACGATGAAGCTGAACGCCACCAGCGAGATGGAGCCGATCAGCTGGCCGGAGTTCGCCGGGCTGCACCCGTTCGCCCCGGTCGAGGACAGCGCCGGCTACCGCGCGCTGGTGGAGCAGCTGTCCGGCTGGCTGGCCGAGGTGACCGGCTACGACACCGTCTCGCTGCAGCCGAACGCGGGCAGCCAGGGCGAGTTCGCCGGGCTGCTGGCGATCAGCGCCTACCACCGCGCGAACGGGCAGCCGGAGCGCGAGGTCTGCCTGATCCCGTCGTCGGCGCACGGCACCAACGCGGCTTCGGCGGTGATGGCCGGGATGCGCGTGGTGGTGGTCGCCTGCACCAACGACGGTGACGTCGACCTCGCCGACCTGCGGAAGAAGGCCGAGGAGCACCGCGACACGCTCGCCGCGATCATGATCACCTACCCGTCCACGCACGGGGTGTACGAGCACGGCATCGAGGAGATCGCCTCGATCGTGCACGAGCACGGCGGGCAGGTCTACGTCGACGGCGCCAACCTCAACGCGCTGCTCGGGCTGGCCAAGCCGGGCAAGTTCGGCGGGGACGTCTCGCACCTGAACCTGCACAAGACCTTCTGCATCCCGCACGGCGGCGGTGGCCCCGGCGTCGGCCCGGTGGCGGTGCGCGCGCACCTGGCGCCGTACCTGCCGAACCACCCGCTCGACGGGGGCGCCGGTCCGGAGACCGGGGTCGGCCCGATCACCGCGGCGCCGTACGGCTCGGCCTCGATCCTGCCGATCTCCTGGGCCTACGTGCGGATGATGGGGGCCGAGGGCCTGACCGACGCGACCAAGGTGGCCGTGCTGGCCGCCAACTACGTGGCCGCGCGCCTGCGTGCGCACTACCCGGTGCTCTACGCCGGGCAGTCCGGCCTGGTCGCGCACGAGTGCATCCTCGACCTCCGCGGCATCACCAAGGAAACCGGCGTGACCGTGGACGACGTGGCCAAGCGGCTGGTGGACTACGGCTTCCACGCGCCGACGATGTCCTTCCCGGTGGCGGGCACGCTGATGGTCGAGCCCACCGAGAGCGAGGACCTGGCCGAGCTGGACCGCTTCTGCGACGCGATGATCGCCATCCGCGCGGAGATCACCGCGGTCGCCGAAGGCCGGTGGGCGGTCGAGCAGAGCCCGCTGCGCAACGCCCCGCACACCGCCGAGGTGCTCACCGGCGACTGGGACCTGCCGTACGACCGCAAGCTCGCGGTGTACCCCGCCGGGGTGAAGGCCAAGGGCAAGTACTGGCCGCCGGTGCGGCGCATCGACGGCGCCCGCGGTGACCGCAACCTCGTCTGCTCCTGCCCGCCCCTCTCGTCCTACGAAGGCTGAACCCGTGACGAAGCAGTCCCCCCTGCACGAAGTCCACTCCGGACTCGGTGCGCAGTTCACCGATTTCGCCGGCTGGTCGATGCCGGTGCGCTACGCCAGCGAACTGGCCGAACACCGCGCCGTGCGCGAGGCGGCCGGCCTGTTCGACCTCTCGCACATGGCGGAGATCGAGCTGACCGGTCCCGAGGCCGCGCGTGCGCTGGACCACGCGCTGGTCGGCAAGCTGTCCGCGGTCTCGGTCGGCCGGGCGCGCTACTCCATGCTGTGCGCGGAATCCGGCGGGGTGCTCGACGACCTGGTCGTCTACCGGCTGGCGGAGGAGAAGTACCTGGTGGTGGCGAACGCGGGCAACGCCGCGACGGTCGCCGAAGCGCTGCGTGAGCGGGCTTCCGGCTTCGACACCCAGGTGACCGACCGCTCGGCCGAGGTCGCGCTGATCGCCGTCCAGGGCCCGAACTCGCCCGCGATCATCGGTGCCGTCTGCGACGCCGACCTCGGCGCGCTGAAGTACTACGCCTCGGTGCCGACCACGGTCGCCGGGCACGACGTGCTGCTGGCCCGCACCGGTTACACCGGCGAGGACGGGTTCGAGCTGTATGTCGACGCCGCGGTGGCCCCGGAGATCTGGCGGGTGCTGACCGGGGCCGGGCAGCCGCACGGCCTGGTGCCCGCCGGGCTCGCCTGCCGCGACACGCTCCGCCTCGAAGCCGGAATGCCGTTGTACGGCAACGAGCTCAGCACCGAACTGACCCCGTTCGAGGCCGGGCTGGGCCGGGTGGTCAAGTTCGACAAGGAAGCGGACTTCGTCGGCAAGGCGGCGCTGGCCGAGCGCCGGGACGCCGGGACCGAACGGGTGCTGGTCGGCCTGACCGGTTCGGGCCGCCGCGCGCCGCGGCACGGCTACTCCGTCCTGGACGGCGACACGGTGGTGGGCGAGATCACCAGCGGTGCGCTGTCACCCACACTGGGCTATCCCATCGCGATGGCGTATGTGCCCCCGGCACTGTCGGACCCGGGTGCCAAACTCTCCGTCGACATCCGAGGCCGCGTCGAACCCGTCGAGGTCGTCGCCCTGCCGTTCTACAAGCGCTAAGGACTTCGCTGAAATGACCATTCCCCAGGACCTGCGGTACACCGCCGAGCACGAGTGGCTGCGCGAGGAGGACGGGGTGTCCACCGTGGGCATCACCGCGTTCGCCGCCGAATCGCTCGGTGACGTCGTCTTCGTGCAGCTGCCCGAGGTCGGCTCCACGCTGACCGGCGGTTCGCCGTGCGGTGAGATCGAGTCCACCAAGTCGGTCAGCGAGCTGTACGCCCCGGCCACCGGCGAGGTGGTCGAGGTCAACGGCGCGGTGGTGGACGAGCCGGAGCTGATCAACTCCGACCCGTACGGCAAGGGCTGGCTGTTCCGCCTGCGGACCGCCGAGCTGCCCGAGCTGCTCGACGCCGACCGCTACCGCGAACTGACCAGCGAGGAGGCGTGAGCATGAGCTCCTTCGACGCTGACCTGTCCACTGTGGACCCGGAGGTGGCCGCCGCGGTGGCCGCCGAGCTGCACCGCCAGCAGTCCACCCTGGAGATGATCGCCTCCGAGAACTTCGCGCCGCTCGGCGTGCTCGAAGCGCAGGGCTCGGTGCTGACGAACAAGTACGCCGAGGGGTACCCCGGCCGCCGCTACTACGGCGGCTGCGAGCACGTCGACGTGATCGAGCAGCTGGCGATCGACCGGGCGAAGGCGTTGTTCGGCGCCGAGTTCGCCAACGTGCAGCCGCACTCGGGCGCGCAGGCCAACGCCGCCGCGATGGCCGCGGTGCTCACCCCCGGCGACACCATCCTCGGCCTGGACCTGGCGCACGGCGGGCACCTGACGCACGGGATGAAGATCAACTTCTCCGGCAAGCTGTACCACGTGGTGGCCTACCACGTCGACAAGGAGACCGGCCTGATCGACCTGGCCGAGGTCGAGCGCCTGGCCACGGAGAACGAGCCGAAGCTGATCATCGCCGGCTGGTCGGCCTACCCGCGCCAGCTGGACTTCGCCGAGTTCCGCCGCATCGCGGACAAGGTGGGCGCCAAGCTGATGGTGGACATGGCGCACTTCGCCGGGCTGGTCGCCGCCGGGCTGCACCCGAACCCGGTGCCGCACGCCGACATCGTGACCACCACCACGCACAAGACCCTCGGCGGGCCGCGTGGCGGCATGATCTTCGCCAAGCAGGAGCTGGCGAAGAAGCTCAACTCGGCGGTGTTCCCCGGGCAGCAGGGCGGGCCGCTGGAGCACGTGATCGCCGCCAAGGCGGTGGCGCTGAAGATCGCCGCGAGCGAGGAGTTCGCCGAGCGGCAGCGGCGGGTGCTCGAAGGCGCCAGGATCCTGGCGGACCGGCTCTCGCGGTCCGACTGCGCCGAGGCGGGCGTGCGCGTGCTCACCGGCGGCACCGACGTGCACCTGGTGCTGGTGGACCTGGTCAACTCCACCCTGGACGGCCAGCAGGCGGAGGACCGGCTGCACTCGGTGGGCATCACGGTCAACCGCAACGCGGTGCCGTTCGACCCGCGCCCGCCGATGGTCACCTCGGGGCTGCGCATCGGCACCCCGGCGCTGGCCACCCGCGGCTTCACCGCCGACGACTTCGCCGAGGTCGCCGACGTGATCGCCATCGCGCTGCAGCCCGGCTTCGACTCCGCGGCCGAGCAGTCGCTGCGGGCCAGGGTCGAGCTGCTGGCCAAGAAGCACCCGTTGTACGCGGACCTGGGATGACCGCCGCGCCGGACGGCCGGAAGTTGTTGCGGCTCGAGGTTCGCAACAGTCAGACGCCGATCGAGAAGAAGCCGTCGTGGATCAAGACGCGGGCGCGGATGGGTCCGGA